>NZ_NQLZ01000016.1:0-243176 GCF_002276395.1 Paenibacillus sp. 7541
AGGCTCCCTCCCGGGAGCCCTTCATCTTGCCATATTGCAGGGTTGTTGAACCTTTTATTACATCATTCCACCCATGCCGCCCATGTCTGGAGCAGCAGCTGGTTTTTCTGGTTCAGGCTTGTCAGCGATCACCGCTTCAGTCGTCAGGAACATCGCTGCTACGGAAGCAGCGTTTTGCAGTGCGGAGCGAGTGACTTTCGCAGGGTCAACGATACCTGCTTCGAACATGTTCACCCACTCGTCAGTAGCAGCGTTGTAGCCGATACCGATTTGTTCTTTCTTCAGACGCTCAACGATGACGGAGCCTTCTTGACCCGCGTTCGCAGCGATCGTACGGATTGGCTCTTCAAGCGCACGCAGCACGATGTTCACGCCCGTCTTCTCGTCGCCTTCTGCGTCTACAGCAGCAACCGCAGCGTATACGTTCACGAGAGCCGTACCACCACCGGATACCATACCTTCTTCCACAGCAGCACGCGTAGCGTTCAGAGCATCTTCGATGCGCAGTTTGCGCTCTTTCAGCTCAGTTTCCGTAGCTGCGCCGACTTTGATTACGGCTACGCCGCCAGCCAGTTTAGCCAGACGCTCTTGCAGCTTCTCTTTGTCGAACTCGGAAGTGGTTTCTTCGAGCTGCGTACGGATTTGTTTCACGCGAGCTTCGATGTCTTCCTTGTTGCCTGCACCGTCAACGATGATGGTGTTTTCTTTCGTTACACGCACTTGACGAGCGGTACCGAGCTGCTCGATCGTTGCGGATTTCAGGTCAAGACCAAGCTCTTCCGTAATCACTTGACCACCAGTCAGAGCAGCGATGTCTTGCAGCATCGCTTTGCGGCGATCACCAAAGCCAGGCGCTTTAACAGCTACAGCGTTGAATGTGCCGCGCAGCTTGTTCACGATCAGCATCGCTTGCGCTTCGCCTTCGATGTCCTCTGCGATCAGAACAAGGGATTTGCCTTGTTGTACGATCTTCTCAAGGATTGGCAGAATTTCTTGCGTGTTGCTGATTTTTTTGTCGGTGATCAGGATGTATGGATTTTCAAGCACAGCTTCCATTTTATCCGTATCCGTAATCATGTATGGAGAGATGTAGCCACGATCGAATTGCATACCTTCTACGATTTCCATCTCTGTCAGGAAGCCGCGGGATTCTTCAACGGTGATAACGCCGTCTTTGCCCACTTTTTCCATCGCTTCAGCGATCAATTGTCCTACTTCTTCGTCCGCAGCGGACACGGAAGCAACCTGAGCGATTTCCTGCTTGTTTTTCACTTCTTTAGCAATGTTGTGCAGCTCGGTTACAGCCGCTTTAACCGCTTTGTCGATCCCTTTGCGAACAACCATAGGGTTAGCGCCAGCGGTTACGTTCTTCAGCCCTTCGCGAATCATCGCTTGAGCGAGCACAGTAGCCGTCGTTGTACCGTCACCGGCAACATCGTTTGTTTTCGTAGCAACTTCTTTAACAAGCTGAGCACCCATGTTCTCGAATGCATCTTCCAGCTCGATTTCTTTAGCAATGGTTACACCGTCATTCGTGATGAGCGGGCTTCCGAATTTTTTCTCAAGCACCACGTTGCGGCCTTTAGGACCGAGCGTTACTTTTACTGCATTAGCCAAAGCATCTACACCGCGAAGCATTGAGCGACGGGCTTCTTCACTGAACTTAATATCTTTTGCCATGGTATAACATACCTCCCTAGTCGATTATGGATATTCAAACATGATATATGCAGGCGCGTGATTAGCCTAAGATCGCGTGGATGTCGCTTTCTTTCATAATCAAGTATTCTTTACCTTCATATTTGATCTCTGTTCCGGCGTATTTGGAGAAAATGACACGGTCGCCTTCCTTCACTTCCAAAGGTACGCGAACACCGTCTTTCAGGGAGCCGCTGCCTACAGCAATGACTTTGCCTTCTTGCGGCTTTTCTTTAGCGGAATCAGGAAGTACAATCCCGAATGCCGTAGTTTCTTCTTGTTCGATCGGTTCTACCAATACGCGTTCACCTAAAGGTCTGATCATGAAAAATAGCCTCCTTTAAATATGTTGTACATGCTTTTATTACAAAAAGCCATATGTATTAGCACTCGACGTCTGCTAGTGCTAACAACCAACTTTATGATACTCAAGTTGTCACAAGATTTCAAGCCCTTTGCTCATTTTTTGATCAATTTTTTGGGACATGAAATCCTGCTTGCCCATGGCTGAAAACACCCCTCACCATTGTATCCAAGCCTGACCGAAATATGCCTATTATCCCGCGTGTCGATCCCCGTCGCTGCCAAGGCCGGAACCGGCCTCGAAATTTATCAAAACCCGCTTCCTGACCGATATGTTATGAAGAAACGCACGCTTAACCTGTCGGATTCTGAAGTCTAAAGCGAGGTCGAGGTGATCAATAATGTATGAGCTCACCGATGAATGCAGCATGGAGCACAGCACCCAGGCGATGAAGTCCGCCCTGATCGAGCTGATTCTGGATCAAGGCTACGATCAGGTAACCCTCTCCGATATCGTCCGAACAGCGGGCACCCATCCGGATACCTTCCGCGAACATTTTGCGGATAAAGACGAACTGCTTGAGCGGGTGACAAACGATTTTCTGAACGGTCTGGGACATGTCTTGATTCGCCCCTATGTACGATCTCGAACGCTCCACGCCAATCAGCTGGCTGCTGAAGCACTACGAATCTTTCGCTATATCTATGAACACCGGCCGGTATTCCAGGCGCTGCTGGCCGCTCCTGCCAATCTGCATCAGCGACTGTACAGCCGGATTCGGTCGCATCAATCGACCACGGTCCGGCTGCTGAGCGACCGACCTGAAGAGATCGATGACGACCTCCTGATCAGCTACACCATAACGACAGCTCTGGGGCTTGTGATGGAATGGACCAGGCAGGGCTTCAAAGCTACCGCCGTCGACATGGTCCGGCAATTGAACGAGCTTGTAGGCACGAGACTCAGCAATCCGGCCTGCCGGCCATGATCCATCGGCCACACGAGCTGCCGGCACCCCCCTCCCTTGAACCGCCCATAAAAAAAGACAGATCGCTTATTCCATAGGTCACGATCTGTCCACTGTTAATATCCTGATTGTTGAATGGCTTGGCAGCCTGTCAGCTAAGCTCTTTCCCTGCTGAACCCATCGCCTGCTGAGCCTGAACTGCCTAGTTGTCGTCCTCGCTGACCTGCACATACCGGCTTTCTCTTTCCATATCCGCCTCCAGCTGCTTCCGGTAGATCGCTGCCGACAGGAACACACTGAACTCATACAGCAGCAGCAGCGGAATCGTCACCAGGAAATCGGAGATGAAATCCGGCGGCGTAATAACAACCGCGATAAAGACCAGTGCAAAATAGGCCAGCTTGCGCATCTTTTTCAATCTTAACGGATTTAATATCCGGATTCTCGTCAAAAACATGACCACCAGCGGCAGCTCAAACACCAGCGCCAGCGGCAGCACCAGATTAAACATGAAATTGAAATACGAGATAATTCCGTACGTCTCCGTCAGTCCCATGTTCTGGGTGATCGTTGTCGTAAACGTCAAGGTCATCGGGAAGACGATATAGTAACCGAACATCACCCCGACAATAAACAACAGAAACGCATAAGGAATATAGGCGACCGTGGCCTTCTGCTCCTCCTTGCGTAGTCCCGGCTTCACAAAGGCCCAGAGCTGGTAGATGATGAACGGAATCGAGATGACGAGCGAGAACACGGCTGCAATCTTCATGTAAATGCCAATGCCATCCCAAAAAGAGAGCGCATGCAGCTCGAACGTGCGGGCATGCTTCGCTTCAATCAAGTATCTGTAAATCGGATCCGCCACGAACAGCCCCGCAATCAGCCCGGCTACAAATACAATGAGGACCACAATGATCCGCTTGCGCAGCTCGCCCAAATGCTCCGTTAACGCCATTTGCTTCATTTGATCAGACATATTTGAACTCACACCATCCTATCTGTAACCCGTGACATAAGAAAATCCCTCCCGAAGGAAGGGATATTCCCACACCAACCGTTATTCAGGCAGACGTTTGTTATCCGCCTTCGTTTCTTCCACTGCCGCCGTCTGGCGAGCTTGATCTTCCTTCTTCGGAGCCGGCTCGTCTTCGATAATCTCACGGGCGCCGTTCTTGAATTCACGGAACGTTCTTCCGACCGCACGGCCAAGCTCCGGCAATTTATTCGGACCGAACAACAGCAGCGCCAAAATCACGAGCAAGATTAAGCCCGGTACACCTATTGTACTACCCATTCTATGTTTCCTCCTTGTCCTGTGTTGCTGACCTTCAAGGACCTATTGGGATATTTGTCCACAGTCGATACTCCGGCACAGCTTGCCATCATTGTCACATTGATTCCAGCATACCATAATATTTAACAACTATACAGATGACGTTCTTGCAAAAAGCGCGAAACCGCGAAAGAATTACCGGCTCGACAAGCCTGAAACGCCTGTCCGATCTGTCCTACAACTGCTCCCGGTATTGCCCCGTCACCATCAAGAGGGCTTCGGGAAGCTGATCCATGACGGCCGCCAGATTCTCATGGACACCCTTCGGGGACCCCGGCAGGTTCAGAATCAGCGTCCGCCCGCGGATGCCGCATATTCCGCGGAACAGCATCGCCGCCCGGTTCTTCTGCATCACCGTCGCTCTCATCGCCTCGGCGATGCCAGGGACCTCGCGTTCGACGACCCGCTTGGTCGCCTCTGGTGTGACATCCCGAATCGCCAGCTCCGTTCCGCCGGTTGTCAGCACCAGATCCAGCTGATAGTAGTCTGTCAGTTCAATCAGCGCCGCAATAATTTCATCCTGCTCGTCCGGGACGATCCGGTATTCAATAATTTCTCCACCAAGCTCTTCTTCCACCAGTTCCCGGATAACCTGGGCGCTCGTATCTTCACGCTCCCCCCGCGCGCCTTTGTCGCTCGCGGTCAGGATCGCCGTTTTCCACACCATGAAGTCCCCTCTCCCTTCCCTCTCTATCCGAAACTTTGTATTTATCCTGCTCTTTAATTCATTGCTCGCTCTGTTCCTTTATGTAATCGCCGCTTTTTCCGCCGGTTTTGCGAACCAGCATCGTCGGCCCGATCACCATATCCTTCTGAAGCGCCTTGCACATATCATAGACGGTCAGCGCCGCAGCCGAAACGGCCGTCAAAGCCTCCATCTCGACCCCCGTCTTGCCCGTCGTTCTCACTGTGGCCTCGACATACAGCTCGTCCTTCGCATTATCGGCGAACGTGATGTCAATTCCGGTCAGCGGCAGCGGGTGGCACATCGGGATGAAGTCCGCTGTTTTCTTCGCCGCCATGATGCCTGCCACCTGGGCCACCGCCAGCACGTCTCCTTTACCGATCTTGCCCTCCTGAATTTTGACCAGGGTATCCGGATGCATCGTAACCGTCGTGCGGGCCGTGGCCATGCGGGCGGTCACTTCCTTGTCGCTAATATCGACCATGCGGGCTCTGCCCTGTGTGTTAAAATGACTCAGTTCCATCCTTCACCCTCCGTATGCTGCTCGTTTCGTGTCGTACAGCCCTCGTTCGTAACCAGGCCGTCCAGTACCGCATCATGCCTGTCCATGGGCACCTGATCCACGACTTGAATCTCGTAGGCAAGCCCCATCCACATCGTGCTCTTGCTTGTGCCAGGCGCATTCCGTTCCGGGTCCTGACGCAGCCTGTTCAACTTGTCATGCAGCCGGTCGTAGTACCCTCCCCCGTATCCGAGCCTGCCGCCCTTCCTGTCAAAAGCAAGTCCCGGGACCCACACGATCTCCGGGGCAGCATCCTCATGCCGCTCTGCAGCAGCAGGGTCCGGCTCAAGAATGCCGTAAGCTCCCGGTACGAGCTGATCCCAGCTGCGCAGCAGGTACAGCTCCATCGACCTGTCGCGGGGAATGCTTCGCGGCACGAGCACCTCGATGCCTGCCCCCCACGCCCATTCAACAAGCGGCCGGGAATCCAGCTCGGAGCGAAACGGGACGTAGACCAGCATCCGCTGCAAGCCGCGCTGCTCCATTAGCTGGGCCGCATGCCGGCAGGCAAGGAACGAAAGCTCCTGCCGCGCTTTCTCGGCAAGCGCATCTCGCCGCTTCGACATCTGCTGCCTGAGCTGCTGTTTCAACTGACGCTGCTGCTTGGCCGGAGGTCCGATCTGATACTCACTCTCAAAAGGCAACATGACCTGTCCCCTCACGTTGATTTAAGTTTAGTTTACCACTGTTACCCTCGTTCGCCAAGAATCCCCCCAGCCTCTTTCAAGGTCGATTGTTCGACCATTTTCATGTAAACTGAAAATTAAGAATCGAAGATTTGCATATCATCGATGCATACAGAAATATGGAGGTTCCTTATCATATGCTGCTGCAAGCTAATGGCATTACGAAATTATATGGTGTTACCCCTGTGCTTGAAGGAATCCATCTTCAGGTGCTGGAAAGAGAGCGGATCGGTCTTGTCGGCGTTAATGGCGCAGGCAAGTCGACCCTTCTGAAAATACTCGCAGGCGAGATGTCCTATGACAGCGGACAAATCTTCAAGGCCAAGGAAACGACCGTCGGTTATCTCGCCCAGAATAGCGGACTGCAATCCGCGCGGACCATCTGGGAGGAAATGCTCGACGTATTCACCCCGCTGCTGGAGACTGAACGGGAACTGCGCCAGATGGAGCAGCTGATTGCCGATCCGAAATCGAGCGAGGACCCGAAGCGCTACCAGGACCTGCTGGACCGCTACGCCGTCCGCTCAGACTGGTTCAAGGACCACGGCGGGTATGAGATCGAAACGCGGATTCGCAGCGTACTGCACGGGATGGGCTTCGGCTCCTTCGCACCGGACACGCCGATCGCCACGCTCAGCGGCGGGCAGAAGACCCGGCTGGCGCTGGCCAAACTGCTGCTGCAAGCTCCGGACCTGCTGATGCTGGACGAGCCGACGAACCATCTGGACATCGCCACGCTGACCTGGCTCGAAGACTACCTGCGCGGCTATGCAGGCGCACTCGTCGTTGTGTCCCATGACCGCTACTTTCTGGATCGGCTCGTGACGACCATTGTCGAGATTGAACGCCGCCACTCGAAGCGTTACACCGGCAATTACAGCCGCTACATCGAGCTGAAGGCGGCCGAATACGAATCCCAGATGAAGCAGTACGAGAAGCAGCAGGATGAGATTGCCCGCATGGAGGCGTTCATTCAGCGCAATCTGGTCCGGGCTTCAACGACCAAGCGTGCGCAGAGCCGGCGCAAGGCGCTGGAAAAGATGGATCGCATGGACAGACCGATGGGGGAGCTAAAGAAGGCTCACTTTTCGTTTGAAGTGGAATATATGTCTGGCAAAGACGTGCTTCAGGTGAGCGGTTTATCCGTCGCCTTTGAACCGGGAAGTCCGCTGTTCCGGGACGTCTCTTTCGATCTGCATCGCGGCGAGACCGTGGCGCTGATCGGGCCCAACGGTGTCGGCAAATCCACGCTGCTCAAATGCCTGATCGGCACGATGCAGCCTTCAGAGGGAAGCTTTCAGTGGGGCACGAAGGTCAAGCTCGGTTATTACGACCAGGAGCAATCGGAGCTCAATCCGAACCATACCGTGCTGGAAGAGCTGTGGAGTGCTTATCCGCATATGGAAGAAGCCCGAATCCGGACCGTGCTTGGCAACTTCCTGTTCAGCGGCGAAGATGTGCTCAAGAAGATCAGCTCATTAAGCGGCGGGGAGAAAGCCAGGGTCTCTCTGGCCAAGCTGATGCTCCTTGAAGCCAACATGCTCATTCTGGACGAACCGACCAACCATCTGGACCTGTATAGCAAAGAGGTGCTGGAATCCGCCCTCATGGATTATGAGGGGACACTCCTGTTCATCTCCCATGACCGCTACTTCCTGAACAAAATGGCCGAGCGCATCGTCGAGCTTCATCCGGACGGCGTTCAGCATTTCCTGGGCAATTACGACGACTACACCGAGAAGAAGCAGGAGCTGCTGGACTTCAACGATGAGCCCTCCGAGCCCTTTGCGCGGCATTCGGCCAAGACGGAGCATAAACCGGAGGCTCCGGAGAAGCAGGGCGCAGTATCCTTTGAAGCCGAGAAGCAGGCGAAACGGGAGGAGCGCAGCCGCAAACGGAAGCTGGCGAGCCTGGAGAAGCAGATTCATACACTGGAGACGGAGATTGCCCAGATTGAAGAAGAGATGACCCGTCCGGAAATTTTTCAGGATTATGTGGCGCTTCAGGAGCGGCAGGAAACTGTCGACAACAAAAAAGAATTGCTCGAGCAGATTTTTGCCGAATGGGAGTCCCTGCTGGAGGAATAAAAAAATTTCACAAACCTGTTTCAAAATCGAATATTGCACTTATGCACAGCGTTATCCCCAGCTTTAGTGTATAAGTAGGATTTGAAAATGGCCTTCGCGGCCATTTTTTTGTTGTTCTGCACCCATTTCCGCGCAATATCCAGCTTTATCCACTAAATTATTCACATTATCCACAAAAAAATCCCGGGTTTCTGAAAAGAATATCCCCTCTTTTCAATCCGTCTTCAAACGCCGTTATTTCGACATTTTTCTTACTTATACACAATTTTCACAGGATATGTGGATAACGTTGTGCACATCTTGACAAGAATCGCCACACTTTTGCGGACATCCTTGCGACCTCCATCACGATAAAAAAGAGCAGTCCCGTTTGGACCGGACACACTCCCGGCAGCCGCCGCCCAAGTCAAGATCTCATCTCGACGAACGTCTGCAAGGGGAATGCATCCGGTCAACCCGGAACTGCCCTCTGGTATATTCATGGAACTATCGCATGCCATCGCCACAGCATGCCAAGCATGCCGCTAACGTTTTGGCTTACATCCAGCTTTCCAGCGAAAGCTGCGGATCTGCCTTCAAATCAAGCGGATCTTGACGCTCCCGCTTCCATTTCAGATGTGCGGCCGCCGCAATCATCGCCCCGTTGTCCGTGCAATACTTAAACGGCGGGATGGTGAGCTGAATCCCTTCGGCCTCGCAGCGGTCTGTCAGCGCCGTCCGCAGGCCCTTGTTAGCAGCCACACCGCCGCATAGCAGCAGCTGCTTCGCTCCGAACTGCTTCACAGCCCGGACGGCCTTCTCCACCAGCACTTCCACCACCGATTCCTGGAAGCCGCGGGCAATCGCTCCGGCCGGCACGTCTTCCCCGCGCATCTTGCTCTTGTTAACCGCGTTCAGCACTGCGGATTTCAGTCCGCTGAAGCTGAAGTCATAGGAGTCCGCCTCCAGCCAGACGCGCGGCAAATCGGCTGCCGCCTCGGCTTCAAGCGCGAGACGATCCACGTGAGGCCCACCCGGATACGGAAACCCGAGCGCACGGGCTACCTTGTCGTACGCTTCGCCCACCGCATCATCTCTCGTTCTGCCGATCAGCTCGAAGCTGCCTTCCTCTTTCATATACACCAGCTCCGTATGTCCGCCGGATACGACCAGCGCCATCGACGGATATTCAATCTCGCCTACGAAGCGGTTCGCATAGATATGCCCCGCAATATGATGCGTGCCAATCAGCGGCTTATTCAAGGCAATCGCCAGGCTTTTCGCCGCCGTCATTCCTACGAGAAGCGCCCCGACCAGCCCGGGCCCCTGCGTCACCGCAATCGCCGACAAATCGTTCTTCCCGATGCCGGCCTCGCGGATGGCTTCCTCTATAATGTTCGTAATGCTCTCGACATGTTTCCGCGATGCCACCTCAGGCACCACCCCGCCAAAAGCCTTATGGGTTTCAATCTGGCTGGCGATGACGCTGGAGAGCACCTCGCATCCGTCCTTCACCACAGCGACCGAGGTTTCGTCACAGCTTGTCTCAATCGCCAATATACAGCTATGCTGCCGATCCGTCTTTATATCATTCATGATAGCCTTTGACTTCCTTCCGTGCCTTCGTCCTCCCGGTAGGGAGGCAAGTCCGCCCACATAATCATCGCATCCTCATGGTTATCGGAGTAGTATCCTTTGCGGATGCCGGCTGGCCTGAACCCTTTTTTCAAATAGAGCCTCTGGGCAACATGGTTGGACACCCGGACCTCCAGCGTAATCTTCTCCATCCCCATATAAGCCGCCGTCTTCATCAGCTCCGTTAACAGCCGGTCCCCCCATTTGCGGCCGCGATAGGCCTCCTTGAGGGCAATGTTCGTAATATGCGCTTCATCTACGATCGTCCACATGCCGGCATACCCGATCGTCCGGCCTTCATATTCCATCACCATATAATGAGCAAAATGGTTCAGCTTCAGTTCATTATGGAACGCTTCCTCCGTCCAGGGGACGGTGAAGGCTTCCCTCTCCACGGCCAGAACATCAGGGATATCCTGCTCCGTCATTAATCTGAAGCTCAAGCCTTCCTCATCCCATGGCGCGCTCGATTGCGACTCGTTCACTCGTTCCGACGCTCCCTTCACCGTTTCCGAAGCAGGTTCGCTTCCGCCTCGGACAACTGTGTGTAGTTCGGCACCAGCGAATGCGGCTCGTCCGCCTCTTGGGCCAACAGCCTCTTGGCGCCGAGATACCCGACCCAGCGGCCCTCCAGCGAATAAGGCGAAATCGATACCCCGGTCCCCGCGAATCCTTCCAGCTCCCTTGCCGCCTCGGCATGAATGTCGACCTCGCCGACAAAAAAGACGTGCTGCGGCCTCCGCTGCTCAGGCAGCCCGGCAATCCGCTCCTTAATCTCTTGAAGCCACGTCTGCATCAGACGGATGCCGTCGTTCTCCAGACGCACCGGCGCGCTCATCTCGCTGCCCTCCGTCCCGAACAGGGCGGTATACACCTGCCCGCGCCGCGCTTCCAGCAGCGGAACGATCCAGCTGCCGCCTTCGGGCGGCTGCCCATTCTTCCCCGCAGCCGCAAGGCCGCCCCACGCCAGCGCGTGCAGGCTGGACACGCCGACGACCGGCAGATTCAGTGTCCAGGCCAAGGTTTTGGCTGCCGTAACGGCAATGCGTATGCCCGTATAAGAACCGGGGCCGACACCGACCGCTATGCCACTTACCTCGTCCATCGTCATCCCGGCTTGCTGCAGCGCCTCGGCCATGACCGGATGAAGATGC
Organism: Paenibacillus sp. 7541; assembly: GCF_002276395.1. Classification (NCBI taxonomy): domain Bacteria; kingdom Bacillati; phylum Bacillota; class Bacilli; order Caryophanales; family Paenibacillaceae; genus Paenibacillus; species Paenibacillus sp. 7541. Next base: position 11,094 of record NZ_NQLZ01000016.1, read on the forward strand.
ACCGAATGGTTGCGCTCTGCGCTTGTGTTCATTTCGGTCAGCAGCGTCATTTCCTCCAGCACCGACACGGCCAGCTGCGCCGTGGACGTATCTAACGCCAAAAACCGCTGGCGCGGCTCTGTGTTATGATCATTCATTTTCTATTTACCCCATTTTTCAGTCAATTCCCGGCACCAGCTGCCGTACGGCTCGCCAACGCTTGTCAGCGTGATGGTGCGGTGAAACTCATCGATCGTCTCCATGTGAATATGAAGGTATTGCTCCGGCAGCAGCTCCGTAATGAGACGGCTCCACTCCACAATGCATACCCCATCTCCGTAAAAATATTCATCCAGCCCCAGCTCGTCCGCCTCATCCAGCGACAGCCGATAGACATCCATATGATACAGGGGGAGCCGTCCCGCATACTCCTTAATAATCGTGAACGTCGGACTGTTCACAACGCCGCTGACGCCCAGCTGCTTCGCAAAGCCCTGGGAGAATGCCGTCTTCCCGGCCCCGAGATCCCCGTCCAGCCCGATCACCGTGCCCGGCCCCGCCTTGTCTGCCAGCCAGGCAGCCAGCCGCTGTGTATCCTCCGGCCCCGAGGAGGTCAGTTGGAACTGTGCTTCGCTATGGCTTATATCCACCGTTAACCCACCTTTATCCTGCTGCATGAAGATGAACAACTTGTCCCCTATCCATGCTGCAATAACCTGATCTTCATTATATCGGTCCGCTTTCCCCCCTGCAAGGATTGTTGATCAGCAAGGAAGCCCGGAGTCCAAACATAATCCGGCAGCATACCGCATATCTTCATCTACAGCGCTGGGTGCAGTTATGAAAAAACACCTTAATCCTCGCCCGGCCTTCATGTACAAGCACGGAATCGGATGAAAGGTGTTTGACGTTCGCTTAATCTCGATATCGCATCTATATCATTGTATATCGGTGCACATACAGAATGAAGCATAAGGCAGCAGCTAGGCAGCCGGGAGCATGCTGCTATTCATCTTCCTTGAGCCTATCTACGTTTACGGTCAGCGTATTGGTTGGACGCGAACCGACCTGAACTGTCGCCATGCCATTATGCGGGTCCACATGCTCAATCCATACCGGCTCGCCTTCCAGGCTCACCTTATAGGTTTCGCTGGCGTTATATATATCCATTGCACGTTGTATATCCATCAGTCATCTCCTTCCTGCGCTTCTCTCGGCGCTTCGTTCACCTGCTTCATCGTATCGGTGGTGGAGGCACCGATCCAGCCGTTGTCCTCGGTCACATTGCCTCCACCCAGACCTTCATTGATCATCCGGTCGATATCAAACATCGTCGACTCCCGGACAGCCGGATCTTCCTTGCTTGAGGTCAGTCGGCTCCAGTCCGGTTGATGTCCGGACACCGGGCCCGAAGAGGCATGATCGGAGGCCCGATCCTTCTGAATCTCTTCGGACTGTCTGTTTGCTTCAGGCTCCAGCATGACGGTATCCCTCCTTGATATGACGCATCACCGTCAATATGCCACATTCATGCCGGGATTATTCCCGGAACTGAAGGAGTCCAAGCCGGCAGGCCCTTTGTGGTCGATTTGGAGCCTTTATATTTGCCATAGGTTTTGGGCAAGCTAGTAGAAACTGCTATATTGCGGATTTGTGCCCCTATAGGTTCATTCATTCAGGAATCATATCAGCCACAGATCGAGCGGAACGGTACAGCCGAATCTTTATCAATAGGAGGGTTTCATCGATGCATACGGTATGGAAGGGCGCGATCAGCTTCGGACTGGTCCACGTCCCTGTCAAAATGTTCTCCGCCACCGAGGACAAAGACATCTCGATGCGCTATGTCCATAAGGAATGCGGCAGCCCGCTGTCGTATGTGCGCAAATGTCCGGTCTGCGAGGAGGAGGTTGGCTGGGAGGAAATCTCGCGAGGATATGAATATGAGAAAGGAAAGTTTGTGCTGTTTGAAAAAGAAGAGCTCGACCAGCTTGCCGGAGAGAACAACAAGAACATCACGATTCTTGATTTTGTTGATTTGAAGGAAATTGACCCGATCTATTTCCAGAAAACCTACTACCTCTCCCCCGACCAGGCGGGAACGAACGCCTATCGATTGCTTATGGAAGCGATGCGTCAATCCGGCAAAATCGGCATTGCCAAAATGGCGATCCGCTCCAAAAGCAGCCTAGCCGCCATCCGCGTGCTGGATGACTGCCTGTCGATCGAGACGATTTTCTATCCGGATGAGATCCGCCCGATTTCACAGGTGCCGAACCTGCCGGAAAAAGCCGAAGTGAACGATAAAGAGCTGGACATGGCCCGCCTTCTCATCGACCAGCTTTCCACACCGTTCGATCCGGAAAAATATACCGATGATTACCGCGAGCGGCTGCTTGATCTGATCAACAGCAAGGTGACTGGCGAAGAGATCAAGATTGCCCCGGCCCGCCAGGAGACCAATGTGGTCGATCTGATGGCTGCCCTGCAGGCCAGCATCGAAGCGGTGAAGCCGATCGGAACCGATCCGGGCACCGCCACCAAGCCGCGTAAGAAAACGACGCGCAAGACAGCAGCCAAGGAGCCTGCTGCTAAAGCCAGCGGTGATCAAACGGAGCCGGAAGGCCCGAAGCCGAAACGCCGGACCAAATCGAAGAAGACCGAGACCGGTTCCTGATATGAAATCGCTAGAGGAATTGCTTCCGAAGGAGCCTATGGCTCCGATAGCAACAGATGCCCTTCTGGACGGCGAGGAATGGGGCTACCAGCTGAAATGGGATGGTGTCCGGATTCTCGCTACACTGGATCAGGGCCGCGTCTCGCTCTATTCCCGCAAGCTCCTGAACAAGACCTCGCTCTACCCCGAAGTGGTCCATGCCGTCGAGAAGCTCGGCCGTCGCCGTCTGCTGCTGGACGGCGAGGTTGTTTTTTTCGACCCGGAGCTCAGTCGGCCTGTGTTTCAAAAAGTGCTTCAGCGTGAACGCTCGCGCAGCGCAGGTGCCGGTGCGCCGGCCTTTACCTATGTGCTGTTCGATCTGCTCATTGACGGCAGCGAAGACCTGCGTACGCTCCCCTATGTGGAGCGGCATCAGCGGCTGAAAGCCCTCGCGCCGAACATCCCCGGATTAATCATTACCGATCTGTTTCAGGAGGGGGCCAGCCTGTGGCAATGGGCGGAGGAACGCGGCTGGGAGGGCGTTGTGATGAAGCGCCTGGCCTCCCCATACCGGGAAGGGAAGAAGCATAAAGACTGGTATAAGAAGAAAATCGCCGTCGAGATGGACGCCTCGGCGATGGCTCTTATCATAAGAGAAGGGCGCGTGGCCAGCCTTGTGCTGTTTAACGAAGAGGGCCATTATATCGGCCGAGCTTCACTCGGCCTGAACGAGCAGACCAAGGCGCGACTGCTTAACTATGCCGGACAGCATCGCGCCGAGCTTCATCCCCCCGTCCTTCATGCCGACTTGAAGAAAGAGCAGCTGATGTGGCTAAGCCGGCCCATCCAGGTATCCGTTACCTTTCTGGAATGGAGCCAGGACGGCCTGATGCGCCACCCGAAGCTGCTCGCCATAGAAGGGGTGTAGCGGATGCCGCGTCAAGTCAAAGGAACCCTCGTCATTGAGGGCCAGGAAATTCAAATCTCGAACCCGGACAAACCGCTGTGGCCGGAGGTGGGCATCACCAAGGCGATGTACCTGCAGAAGCTGGCGGCACTGTCCCCCTTCCTGCTCCGCTACTGCCGCAACCGGCTGCTGACCACGATCCGCTATCCTCATGGGGCGGGGGACGAATCGTTCTATCAGAAGAACGCCCCGGAGCCAACTCCGGACTTCGTGCAGACTGCCGTCCATGAGAATATCCGGTATGTGCTGCTCAACGGCCTGCCGGAGCTGCTGTGGCTCGGCAATCTGGCTGCGCTTGAATTTCACCCATCGCTCCATTATGCAGGCAGCCCGCTGCCCTGCGAATGGATGATCGATCTGGATCCGTCACTGCCGGAAGAGCCGCGCATCATGGAGGCCGCCTCCATTGTCGGCGACACGCTGCGCTCGCTCGGCATCGAGTCGGTGCCGAAGACGTCGGGCGCGACCGGCGTCCAGATTATTGTGACGATTCCCGAAGGCGTGACATTTGACGAGCTGCGCTCGGTGGGGCTGTTCGTCGGTCAATACGTGACCGAGAAGCATCCGAAGCTGTTCACCATTGAGCGGCTGAAGAAACATCGCGGAGACAAGATCTATTTCGACTACCTCCAGCATTACAGCGGCAGAACGCTCGCAGCTCCCTATACGCCGCGGGCCCGTCCGCTTGCCACCGTCTCCACGCCGCTGACCTGGGAAGAGGTGAAGTCCAATGTGTCTCCAACCGACTTCCATCTGCTCAATATCGAAGAGCGTCTGAAAGAAAAGGGCGATCTTCTGCAAATGCTGCCTCCGCAGCCGGTACAGGATATCATTCGTCATCTGAAGACCGGAACGGGCCGGGGCTCAAAACGGAAAGGATAGCTGCTCGACCTCCGGTGTAAGCTCCCTCACCGTCACTTCTGCGGAAGGACGAGGGAGCTTTCTCGTGCTTGCAGCCTTCACCCGAGGCTGAGCCGGTGCCGATCCGTCGTTCATGCCGCACTGCGCAAGCAGCTTCGCAGCCATCTGCTTGAATGAACGGACGTATCCTTCCTCTGCATAAGGACCTCGGTACAGCTCATAATACGAAGCGAGCTTGTCCGGAAATTGCTCCTTCAGCGTCTGCATGTACCAGCGCTTCACATCCTTGGACAGCCGGAGCAGAGAGATCATGGCAAACGCCGCTCCACGCTCCTTCGCTGCCATAAGCAGCTGGCGCAAACCTTCTTCCTCGTCGGTAATGAACGGAAGCACCGGCGCAGCAAATATCCCGGTCTGAATACCGGCCTCCGATAGCCCGAGCAGCGCTTCAAGCCTCTGGTGCGGATGCGGGGAGGCAGGCTCCAGCTTGCGGATGATGCCGGGATCCAGCGTATTGATGCTGATGTTCACCGATACATCCTTCATCTGCGTCAGAATGTCCAGGTCTCTGAGCACGAGGGGCGACCGCGTTGTAATGCTGGTGCTGATCCGGTATTTGGCCAGCACCTTCAGGCACGCCCTCGTAATTTCGGCCTTACCCTCAATCGGCTGGTAAGGATCGGTCGCAGTCCCGATGGTCACCTGACCGATCTGTCTGCCCAGCGCATCGATGTCGTGGCCGAGCTTGCGCGCCATGCCAGACAGCTGCTTCTCCAGCGCCTCGGCTGCATTGCTCTTCATCATAATGCGAAATTGGAATTCATCCTCCGCTCCAAGCCCCATGAAGGACTGAAAGGCCCTTGCATAGCAGAAGCTGCAGCCGTGAGCGCAGCCCCGGTACGGATTAATCGACCAGTCAAAAGGCATTCGCTCCTCCTGAACCCGATTTAACGTCTGCTTCGTAGTTACGGTCTCATAAGTTGTCGTTGGCATGGCAACCCGCCTCCCCTTCTAATGCCAGTGCTGCAATCTATATTCCCCATCATAAACCAAACATATGTTCTGTTTCAAATGGAATTTTCAGCAAGCTTCCAGAAGGCCAAAAAAAAGACCGCCCGCAAGAACGCACCCGCATTCTCTTGGACAGCCTGTATCTATGACTACTATATCTATGACTACTATGTTCCGCTGATCCTCTATATCGTTCCGGTCCAGCCTGAGCGATGCGAAGTCCGGCCCGGCTCTTCCGGCCTAATGAATATCCTTCTTCTTGAAGCGCCCGCCCTTCACATCATGAATGTTCCCGACGGCCAGGAAAGCCTGGGAATCCCAATCCTCCACAATCGATTTCAGCTTCGCTTCCTCCAGCCGGGTAATGACTACGAAGATGACCTTTTTGCTGTCGCCGGTATAAGCGCCCTCTCCTTCAAGGTAAGTGACGCCGCGGCCCAGACGCTGGGTCAAGGCTTCGCCGATCTCCCTGTACTTGTCGCTGATGATCCAGACCGATTTGGACTGGTCGATGCCTTCAATCGTAATATCAATCAGCTTGAAAGCGAGGTAATAAGCGATCAGCGAGTACATCGCATGGTCCCAGCCGAAAACAAAGCCCGCGCTGCCCAGGATGAACACGTTGATGAACATCACAATTTCCCCGACCGAGAACGGCGTTCGCTTGTTGATCAGAATCGCCACGATTTCCGTACCATCCAGCGATCCGCCCGAGCGAATGACAAGCCCGACGCCCACGCCGAGAAATATGCCGCCGAAGACGGCCGCCAGCAGCGGATCAATCGTAAGCGGCTTGACCGGATGCAGAACGTACGTTGCGGTGGACATCACCAGCACGGCATACAGTGTGGACAAGGCAAATGTCTTGCCAATCTGTTTATACCCTATAAACAGAAATGGCAGATTGAACAAGGCGAGGAATATCCCGAGCGGAACGCCGGTAAAATGGGCAACCATAATCGATACCCCGGTGATCCCCCCATCAATAATTTTGTTGGGGACTAAGAAAATCTCCAGCCCTACAGCCATAAACAACGCACCGAAAGTCAAAAACACCAGACGGCGGAGAAGCCTTTTCGGGACCGCGCCCGCCTTCAGATTCTCCGGCTTCTGCTGCTCCTCTTCCTCATGCGCAAGAACCTTTACATGACTTGACATAAATTTCCCCCGTTCATTCTGAGGATCTGTGTTTCATATATTTATGAGCTGCAGCTATATATATATTTTAACATAAAATGATGAAACGCCATATACCGCAAGCGTGCACCTGCGCTGTGTCTGCCACCAACCGGAACTTATGATCACATAGATATCAGGCTGCTACAGCAGCGGAGACAGCATTCTGCACAGAATCTCCGCCGCTTTTTGCCTGCCTCCACGCTTATGGAAGGACTCCCACTCGATCGGGCGGCTGTTCCGCAGATCCTCTTCAAAATCGGCGACAAGATCGTCAATCGGGCGCTTGTTGAACATTACAGCCGTCAGCTCGAAATTGCAAAAAAAGCTGCGCATGTCCATATTCGCCGTGCCCACCGAGCCCAGAATCTCATCGACGATAATCACCTTGGCATGAATGAACCCTTTTTCATATTCGTAAAAGGACACGCCCGCAGCCATAAGCTCCTCCACATAAGACAGGCTGGCGAGCTTCACCAGGCGCGTGTCGGCTTTGTCCGGAATAATGATGCGGACATCGACCCCGCTCACGGCGGCCGTCTTGATCGCTTCATACACGCCTTCATCCGGGATGAAATAGGGACTGGTGATCCATATTCGCTCTTTAGCAACCGAGATGGCCCCAAAGCACATTTCCTGAATCGCGTTCCAGTTCTGATCCGGCCCGCTGCTCAAGATCTGAACCTGCTCTTCGCCTGTGCAGCCGTGCTCGGGGTACAGCAGCGGGTCCGCGATGCGTTCTCCGGACGCCAGCCGCCAGTCATGCAGAAACACATTTTGCAGAAAATAAACCGCATCCCCCTTCACTTCGAGATGCGTGTCACGCCAGTACCCCATCTTCGGATATTTGCCTAAATAGTCATCCCCGACATTAATGCCGCCGAGAAACCCGACGGTGCCGTCCACGATCACAATCTTGCGGTGATTGCGGTAATTGACGCGCCGACTGAACATCGACACCATCGCCGGAAGAAAGAAATAGAACTCCACCCCCGATTCCTGAAATCGCCGGATGAACGCTTTTTTCAGCTTATAGCTGCCGAGGCCATCGCAGATGAGACGAACCTTGACGCCCTCTTTCGCCTTACGGATCATCACATCCTGAAACTTGGTGCCAATCTTGTCATGTCTGAAAATATAAAATTCCACATGAATATGATCCTTCGCCTCTTCCATCGCCTTGAGCATCGCAGCATAGGTCTCCTCGCCATCGGTTAGCACGCGGGTCTCGTTGCAGCCGGTAATCGGGCTCTCAGACAAATGGTTCAGCAGGTTGAACAGCCGCAGATGCCCTCTGAATTCAGGATTGTTCATCTCCTCCGGCTTCTCGACCACCGTCACCCGCTTCCACAGATGCTCGCGAATTTCCCGAAATACTTTTGATCCTTTGTCGCGGAACTTGAACCGCTTCTGATAGTCCCTGGCGATAAAAAAGTAGAGCACGAAACCGAGAAACGGAAGACAAAATAAAATAAACAGCCATGCCACCGTCTTCGACGGATTGCGGAATTCCAGCAGCAGGACCGCTGCCATCTGTAAAACAAAAGCCATGAGTGCAAGCAGAAGCCACTGCATAGGGGCAGCCTCCTAACTAGTATGATAATCGCTAAAATTGGAATAATGCGAACAGCGAGTCCGTGCCGCTGCATCGGTATAATGCCCTGCACAGCAGGAGCAGCCTCAAGATTCATCATTGTCCATTCTTCCAGCTATTTATTCAATACATAACCAATAACCTGTCATGATGAATAAAAATAGGCTCGCCCTATTTTTTTGACATGTTCTCCGAGAAAGTAGAATACATAGAAGATAAGGAGTATGCTCGACCCGATCTGACGTATGGAAATCCCCTATTTTCCGAATCGAAAGGAGTGATGTCATGAAAACCGCGCAGCAAAAGGGACGCTTGACCCTCCTCGTTCTTCGGGATGCCCAGCATTCTGTCAAGCAGGTACAACTGTCCAAGCCGATGATGATCGCCGTGCCTGCCGCAGCTGTTCTGTCCATTGCCGGGCTGATCGTCTCCCTCCAGATCCAGTCCGCCCAGACCATTACACAGCTGGAGCAGCAGCTCGCGCTGAAGAGCCTTGAAGCGCTGCAGATGGAGGTTACCGTCACCGATAAGGACGCGGCCATCGAACGGCTGAACAAGGCCATCATCGAGCTGTCAGGCGAGGCCAAGGAGACCAGAGCCCAGATGGAGCGGGTTCAGCAGCTGGAGCAGGAGCTCCAGGAGTTCATCAAGGAAAACGGTACGTTCAAGGATGCAACGTCATCGGTCAGCATGGAGCAAGGGATGTTTGTCGGCGGGGAATTTATCGCGGTCCATGAGAATGAAATGCTCACGCTGGCCAGGGAAACCCGCGATGATTTTGCCGAGATTCAGGCGCTGATCTCCCGGATGGAATCCCACATTCCCCGCACGCTGGGTCAGGCGCTGGAGACCCAGGTCATGCTGGAAGGAACACCGTCACTGTGGCCCACGGTTTCCAAGAGGATCTCCTCCAGCTTCGGGTACCGCAGCGATCCCTTCACCGGCCGTTCCGCCTATCATGCCGGCATCGACATTGCCGGAAGTGTCGGCGATCCGATCTATGCGGCAGGCTCCGGCATAGTCACCGCCGCAGAGCGAAGCGGCGCCCGCGGGATCTACACCGTCATCGAGCATCCGAACGGCTTGGAAACGTGGTACATGCATTTGGACAGCCTTAACGTGTCTGTTGGCCAGCAGGTCCAGCAAGGCGACATCATCGGCAAGCTCGGCAATACCGGCCGCAGTACAGGACCACATCTTCATTTCCAGGTGGTCAAAAACAATCAAACCGTCGACCCGATGCCGTATCTGCAATGAAAATAAAAGTAAACAGGAGGAATCAACATGCGAAGAAACAGGAAAGCCAGACGTCAAGCGCTTCGAATGGACACACTCGTCGGTCCGGGAACGGAAATGGAGGGCTCCCTGCAGAGCAATGCCGACCTTCGGATCGACGGCAGCTTCAAGGGAACGATCGAAAGCCAAGGCAGCGTCACGATTGGCGAAAGCGCAGTCGCCCGCTCCAACATTACGGCTAACGAAGTCATCGTCGCTGGCATGGTCTATGGGGACATCACGGCGGAAACCAAGCTGACGATCACGCCGACCGGGAAAATGTTCGGCAATGTGGTGGCTTCCTCCCTGATCGTGATGGAAGGCGGCCAGCTTAACGGCGTCAGCCGCATGGAGGATCAGACGAACAGCGCCGCTCAGGAGAGCTCGGAGCTCAGCGTACTGCCTGTAAAGCATTCGGATGTGGGCTAAGGCAGTAATGAATGCCTCCATGATGCGCACTGGCCCGGCATTCACGATCATCCATACCCGCTTTCGCAGAAACAACAAAGGAGCCCCCTCGCATCTGGATGAGATGTATGGGAGCTCCTTTTGTATCATGTTGTAACATCCCTCTTGGTGAATACCCACCAGGATATGAGCAGGAACAGGATGGAATACCCTGCCAGGATCGCAATGGAGAACGCCAGGCTTGTCCCTCCTGGGCCTACCGGTGAATGGATATACACACTCAGATCGGTATGGAGCAGAAGAACATATTTCGCCCAGACATGCTTCTCCGGATTGAACAGCATGCCGAACAGATCCTTCGTAAACAGAATAAGCAGCGACAAGCCGATCGCCAGACTGCTGGAGCGAAACACGGTGGACAGCATGAAGGTGATCGTGGCAATGACCACAAGCTGAATGAGATCGGTCAGCACCAGCAGCATGGAATCCAGCATCCGCGACTGTTCGAAGCCGGCGCCCATCGCCTGGTTCCCACTGAATAACAGAGCTGATGAAACAATCCCGACAACAGACAATATGACAGTGCCCAGCAGTCCGAACAGCAGCATGGCAATATATTTGGAGAACAGGATTTTGCCCCGGCTCCAAGGCCGGATCAGCAGCAGCTTGATCGTTCCCCAGCTAAACTCTCCAGCGACCAGATCGGAAGCAATGACAACTGCAAATATGATGTTCAGCAAATAGGTGAAGCTTTCGGTCCACGTAAACACCGTCCACAGGTCCATATCGGCTCCGGTCAGATAGAGCAGGACCGGCATCGCCAAGCTGAACAGCGCCAGCAGGCCCAGCATGACCCATGTGCGCGGACGGCTGTAAATTTTCATATTCTCGTTCGCGACAAGACGGATGAAATTATTCAATCGCTTCCCCTCCTGTCACTTCCAGGAATTGATCCTCCAGCGAACGCGTAACAGGCATAATCCCGTATACGTTCACCCCTGCACTCACTAGCCGTGCATTCATCTCCGCCACCATGTCCGGGGTGCCGCGCACAACGACGCTGCTGCCCTGAACGGTCGGATCAGCGGATTGCAGCACCTCTGCCGCTCTTGCTGGATCGCTGACGATAAAGGCCGTATCCTCCGCTTCCGGCTCGCCGTGAGCGTTCCTCAGGGCGCGGACATCGACCAGTTTCCCCTGACTGATAATGCCCACCGTATCACACATCAGCTCCATCTCCGACAACAAATGGCTGGAGACAAACACCGTTGTCCCCTCCTCCTGCGCCAGCTTGCGCAGGTAGTCCCTCAGCTCGCGAATTCCTTGCGGATCAAGCCCGTTCGTCGGCTCATCCAGAATGAGCAGCCTCGGACGATGAAGAAGCGCCTGAGCCACGCCAAGCCGCTGACGCATGCCGAGCGAATAGGTCTGCACCTTATCATGGATTCGATTGCCCAGGCCGACAAGGTTGACAACCTCCGTTATCCGCTCCTCGGTAATGCCGGGCATCATGCGGGCATAGTGAATCAGATTTTTATAACCCGACATAAATTTATACATCTCGGGATTTTCAACGATGGCACCGATCTGGGCGGCAGCCTGTTCATAATGATGACGAATGCTCCGGCCCCCGATCGTAATATCCCCTTCGGTGATGGACATCAAACCGACCATCATCCGGATCGTGGTTGTCTTCCCGGCCCCGTTCGGCCCGAGAAAGCCGAATACCTGACCCTGAGGAATATCAAAGGTCAGGTTGTCCACGATCACCCTTGATGATATTTTCTTGGTGACTCCCATCAGTCTTACGAGCGGTTCCTGCATATTCAAGTTCTCCTTGTATGTGTTCTTCAGGCGTAACGCATCCATTACCTACTACAGATTAACCCAACTACGGTCACCATAATGATCCATCATTTCCTTATTATATCACAGTGGTTCTTGAAGCTGGACGTTGCCCTTACCCTGATGCTCCTCGCTGTCGCCGCCGGGCAGCCTGTTCTTTTGTTGACAAGCAACACAGATGCCCATTGGCGTATGATATCGATAGAATCCCGTCTTGAACACTTCCCCGCCCTCGGCCACCTTCACGATCCGCCTGCAGATCAGGCAGTACATTTTTATATCACTCATGTGGATAGTTCCTCTCTAGGGGAATCATAGTATTATTCAGGATACAAATTGTATCCTAACCTGAAATGTATTAAATTTATCCGGGATTGTCAACATAAATCGACATGGATTCTGCGCAGGTTGTCGTTATTTCGAACTGTTTGCCGGGCGACGCCAGCGGCAGCCGCAGTCAAAACCGCAGCGACCATCCCGCATGCGGCACCTGAGCGACACGCAAAAAAGCATCCATGCTCGCTGTCTAAGCGACTATGGATGCGCAAGTGTTCATTCCATGATATATTGTCTGCTTCCCTGTAAATAGCACAGATTATCTTTGATCGTATTAGTTTGGTTTGCTGGTTAGTTTTCCTTTACTCACCGCTGTTCATATGACTGTACAATCGGGACTGGATTTGCTCCTGCTCCTGCTGGTTGACGATGTAATACCAGATCCCATTGATTCTTTGGCCATGCCCCTGGATTTCAACCTGTTCAATCTGCCGGAGCTTCTGGCGATAATCCGACACGAGAATCTTCATCTCGTCAAAGGATATATTCGTCTTCACACTGCCTTTAATATCATCGAGAATCTGCTCCAGCTTCCAGGCCGTTGATACATTCATCGCCTTGTGCATGATCGCCTTAATAATTTCCTGCTGCCTTGAATTTCGGCCGAGATCGCCTCTCGGGTCCTCAAAACGCATCCGTGAAAAAGCCAGCGCCATCTCACCGGTCAGCGTCACTTCACCCTTGCCAAAATGAAAGCCGGCATAATCAAACTCCATGTCGTTATGTACAGTCACGCCGCCCAGCGTATCAATGATATCCGCGAAGCCTTCCATATCCACCTTGATATAATAATCGACCGGCACCTTTAAGAAATGCTCCACCGTCTGAATGGACATATCCACCCCGCCGAAGGCATAGGCATGATTGATTTTGTCTACTGTGCCCCGGCCGACGATATCTGTCCGTGTATCGCGAGGAATATTAAAGATCAATACGGAGCCCTTGTCCGGATCAACCGCCATGAATATCATCGCATCCGACCGCCCGCTGTCCGATGGCCTTTCATCCACCCCGAGGATCAGCACGGTAAACGGCGTCGCCTTGCGGGTAATTTTCGGTGCAGCGCTCGGTGCATTGCTCCCCTTCATGTCTTGCACCTGGACGCCCTCCGGAAGCATCTGTGGACGCGGTCGTTCTTCATAGATCTCGTTCACCGTGGATTTGATGGATAAATAGACGTAGGTCATGTAGCTGGAAGGTAGTACGAGCAGTGCGATGAGCGTTCCGATGATCCACTTGGTTCTTTTCGTCATGGATGGCTGCCCTCCATAGTTAGTCACGCTTATTCACGTCTGGTTATACATGAGATGATCGATGGTGCCCTATGCACGGCATCGGTCTAGGTCGTTGGAAATGAGAGTGAAGGCATTGCGGGTTCGAATCGGGGTGTCGTTTGGCGCATTCGGTGCAAGAACCGTCCCCTGCCTCGCCGCCGGATTCACGTCCGGGAGCAGGCGGCCGATGCCGATGAGCCACGAAAGGACCTGTGTATTTAAGGTAAAAGAACTAATGACCGCACTTCTTAAATATAGTAAAATGGCTTTAGCAACTTCATATTTTCACTGGATGATATATTTATTGCTGTGTGGGTACGGCAATCGTCCCTGCCCGCAGTCCGTAATCATCCGGTTGAGCATGCCCGTTATCCTTGACTTCTGGTCTTGGTCTGCGTATATTTCGGCATGATAAAGATAGGAGCTCATGAAAGGCTCCTCTGTTACAATGCGTCCTGCTACGCTAATTTGATCGGTTCCATCATTAATTTCATACCCCAGCTTCACGTTAGGAGTAATCGGAATCGGCCATCGGCACAGGAAAACCAGCCTCTCGGGATGAAGCTCGAGCGGGGTTACAGCATGTAGTTCTCCTTGAATGTTCAAGCTGCCGATTTTGAGTATCCGAACTCCAACTCGAATGAGGTGGCTCATTTCATTTGACATAGGATTATCCGGTTCGCTCCTTTAATCCAATGAAATTCTGGTATGAGACATGAATTCCAAGGATAAAATGATACTATATGTCACTATTTGGCATATCCAAGATACGTATTGTATCGTTTTATTTTCCAATTTTACGATACATATTGTATCCAGTCAAGTCCTTATATGCGTTTTTATATTTCTTTACAAGCATGGCTCGCTTATTGTATTTTCGGATAGGTCCACATCCGATGGCCCTATAGCAGGACAATAACGGAACGCATGAAGAGAACCGATTTGAGGCAATCCATGGAAGTCATTTTTACATTGAACCATAAATAATAACAGCATCCTAGATTCGAAGGGGGGATCCATAATGAACTACGGAGAACGAATCTCAGAGTTACGTGAACGACGCGGCTGGACCCAGGAGGAGCTTGCCAATTCGGTAGGCATTACTCGGGCGGCGCTGTCTCATTACGAAAAAAACCGGCGCAAGCCGGATTTTGATACCTTGACCCGTCTTGCTGACCGGTTTAACGTGTCGATTGATTATTTGATCGGGCGGACAACCGAGGAGAAAGCGGTGCTGGATTCGGCAGCCAGAGATTTTGTTGATGATCTTGAGCTCTCCGATGAGGATATTCTGCAGCGTTTCAATCTGACGGTAGACGGGCGCAAGCTGACGGAGGAAGAAGCCAGACGCTTTATTGCTTTCGTTCGGATGGAACGTTCCATGAAATAAGATGCTGATGCCTTTTCAGCATAAGATGAACCACAACAAATCCCCGGAAGCCAGGAGTCAGAGCATGTCTCCTGGACATTCCGGGGATCTTTGTGTTGACGAGCCGGTATGCAGCTTATTTTTTATATGTCTCCTCGTATTGCCGCCATTTGTCGGGATGGATTCCCAATTGAATCATGAGCTCCAGGATGTCCAGACTCACCTTTTGCTCATCCGGCTGCTGCTCGCCACCGACAGAGCTTCTCTCCTTATCCATACTCATCTTCATTCTTCCCCCGCTTGTCCACTGATTTCCTATCCATCCCTGCCGCTATGTATCGTTGTTGATTCCAGTCCTTGAACCTGTATTCCTGAAATGAACCGCCGCCCTTTAGCCTGCAAACTTACTTATCAATATTATAACGAAGGTGCTTGTTTTATGTTGTCGTCTGATGGAAATGCCGTTCCATGATTGGGGTTCTATTTTTGTCGAATAGGTTTGTTGCAAAAAATCAATTTCCCGTAAAATTCATATTTTCGTACGTTAACATCGGGACGATAAGAAAAAAACACACTGCATTCTTAGTCGAAATGCAGTGTGTTTTTCACATTTATGAAAGCAACTCCGCTGCGGATTAAACAGCCGCAAAGGCGGGAATCGCCTTTATTGCTTGATATTTCAGGTTACCGCTTAGCTTCCGGCCCGGGCCAATTCCTTCATGTTGGCTTCGAATGCAGCCAGCAGCGCGGCGTCTCCGGATAGTCCTTGAGCATGAACTTTCTCGATCTGCTGAATCATCCGCTTGTAGTCCTTCGGAATGACCCGAACGAAGCGATGGAGCGCCTGATCCCAGTCAGCAAGAACCTGCTGCGCCGGCACGCTGTCCGTATAGATGGAATGCTGCTGAATCATCCGGAACAGTTGATCCGCTTCCTTCTGATCCTCCACGCGCTCAAGCAACACCATCTCCAGATTGCAGCGGCTGACAAAGCTGCCTTCCGGATCATAGACATAAGCGATGCCACCGGACATCCCTGCGGCAAAGTTCCGTCCCGTCTCGCCCAGAACAACGACGCGGCCGCCTGTCATGTATTCACAGCCGTGATCGCCGACACCCTCGACCACAATGTTCGCTCCGGAGTTCCGTACCGCAAAGCGCTCGCCCGCGATGCCGCGAACGTAAGCTTCCCCGCCGGTTGCTCCATAGAAGGCGGTATTGCCTGCGATGATGTTCTCCTCAGCCTTGAATGTTGCCTTCGGCGAAGGCTTCACGATCAATTTGCCGCCGGACAATCCTTTGCCGATGTAGTCATTGGCGTCCCCTTCAACGGTCAGCGTCATGCCTTTCGGTACGAACGCACCGAAGCTCTGCCCTGCCGAACCGACAAAGGTAAACCGAATGGTATCTTCAGGCAGACCTGGCGCACCATACTTGCGGGTGACTTCGCTGCCGAGAATCGTGCCAACGGCGCGATCCACATTCGTAATCGGGAATGTTCCCTCTACCGGTGTGCCCGATTCAAGGGCAGGCTCGGCTGCCTTCAGCAGCTGACGCATATCCAGCGTCTGTTCAAGCCCGTGACTTTGTTTTTTCGTACGATAACGTGTGCTGCCTTCCGGAAGCTCCGGCGTGTACAGGAGCGCAGAGATATCCACGCCTTTTTTCTTCCAGTGGGAATCGGCTTTCACCGCGTCCAGGCAGTCTGTGCGCCCGATCATTTCGTCTACCGTGCGGAAGCCCAGCTGCGCCATCTGCTCGCGCATATCCTCAGCGACAAAACGCATAAAGTTAACGACATGTTCCGGGTCGCCGGTAAAGTTCTTCCGCAGCTCCGGATTCTGGGTTGCTACCCCGACTGGGCAGGTGTCCATTTGGCAGACCCGCATCATAATGCAGCCGATAGCCACCAGCGGCGCGGTCGAGAAGCCATACTCCTCGGCTCCGAGCAGAGCAGCGACGACGAGGTCGCGGCCGTTCAGCATTTTTCCATCGGTTTCCAGAACGACACGGTCCCGCAAGTTGTTCATCATGAGCGTCTGGTGTGTCTCGGCCAGCCCCAGTTCCCAAGGCATGCCGGCATGCCGAATCGAGCCCTGCGGCGATGCCCCGGTTCCGCCATCGTAACCGCTGATCAGAATGATGTCTGCACGGCCTTTCGCCACCCCTGCGGCGATCGTGCCGACACCGACCTCAGACACCAGCTTCACGTTAATATCTGCACGAGGGTTGGCGTTCTTCAGGTCATAAATGAGCTCTGCCAAATCCTCGATGGAATAAATATCATGGTGTGGAGGCGGCGAGATCAGACCCACGCCTGGCGTAGAGCCGCGAACCTCAGCGACCCAAGGATACACTTTGCGTCCCGGCAGCTGTCCGCCTTCACCGGGCTTAGCCCCTTGCGCCATCTTGATCTGAATTTCATCCGCATTCACCAAATAGTTCGAAGTTACCCCGAAACGGCCGGATGCAACCTGCTTGATCGCGCTGCGGCGGGAATCGCCATTAGCATCCGGCACGAAGCGTGCCGGGTCTTCCCCGCCCTCACCGGTGTTGCTCTTGCCGCCGATGCGGTTCATCCCGATCGCCAGGCTCTCGTGAGCCTCCTTGCTGATGGAACCGAAAGACATCGCTCCTGTCTTGAAGCGGCGCATAATCGACTCCACCGGCTCCACTTCCTCAAGCGGCACCGGCTCTCCTGCAGGCTTGATCTTGAGCAGGGAACGCAGTGTCAGGTGCTGCTCGTTCTCGCCTTGTACGAGCTCGGCATATTTCTTATACGTTTCATAATCGCCTGTGCGAACCGCCTGCTGGAGCAGATGGATCGTTCTCGGGTTGAACAGATGCTCTTCCCCGTCTGCTCTCCACTGGTATTCGCCGGCAGAGTCCAGCGCTTTGTCTTTCCCGTCCTTGTCAGTAAAGGCGCGTTCATGATGCGCAAGCGTCTCCTGCGCGATCTCTTCCAGGCCGATTCCGCCAATACGGGACGGTGTGCGTGTGAAGTATTGCTCGATAAAATCTTCCTTCAGGCCGACAGCCTCGAAGATCTGGGCACCGCGATAAGACTGGATGGTGGAAATGCCCATCTTGGACAACACCTTCACCACGCCTTTGCTGGCTGCCTTGATATAGTTCTTCACAGCCTTCTCATGCGAGATGCCACGCAGCATGCCTTCCTGGATCATATCATCCAGCGTCTCGAACGCAAGATACGGGTTCACCGCGCTCACGCCATAACCGAGCAGCAGCGCATAATGATGAACTTCCCGCGGTTCGCCGGACTCCAGAAGAATCGCGACCTTCGTCCGCGTTCCCTGGCGGATCAGATGATGATGCAGCGCCGACACGGCCAGCAGCGACGGAATCGCCGCATTCTCTTTATCCACGCCGCGGTCAGACAGAATCAGGATGTTATGGCCTTTGGCGATGACGCGATCGGCCGCCTCACACAAGCCGGTAATCGCCTTGCGCAGCCCCTCTGCCCCTTCCGCTGCCGGGAAGAAGATCGGAATGGTCATCGACTTGAAGCCCGGACGATGAATATGGCGCAGCTTCGCAAATTCCTCGTTGGACAGCACCGGCGTATCCAGACGGATATGGCGGCAGCTTTCCGGCTCCGGCTTCAGCAGGTTCCGCTCCGGCCCAATCGTCGTAGCGGTGGAGGTGACAAGCTCCTCCCGGATCGCATCGATCGGCGGATTCGTTACCTGGGCAAACATCTGCTTGAAGTAGTTGAACAAGCGCTGCGGACGTTCGGACAGCACCGCAAGCGGGGCATCGTAGCCCATCGAAGCCACAGCCTCGGCACCTGTCAGCGCCATCGGCTCCATCACTTTGCGCAGCTCTTCAAACGTATACCCGAACGATTGCTGCAGCTGACGAACATTCTCATGCTTCGGATCCGGAAGCTCCGGCGCCTCAGGCAGCTCGTCAAGCTCCACCAGATGCTCGTTCAGCCATGTTTTGTAAGGATGCTCAGACGCGATCGCAGCTTTCACCTCTTCATCGGAGATGATGCGGCCTTCCTTCGTGTCAACGAGCAGCATGCGTCCCGGACGCAGGCGATCCTTGTACAGCACATTCTCCGGTGCAACATCCAGCACACCGGCTTCGGACGAGAGAATGATCAGATCGTCCTTCGTTACATAGTAACGCGATGGACGAAGACCATTGCGGTCTAGCGTCGCGGCGATTTGGATACCGTCCGTAAACGCCATCGCTGCAGGTCCGTCCCACGGCTCCATCAGCGTGCTGTGGTACTCGTAGAACGCTTTTTTCGTTTCGTCCATGCTCTCATGGTTATTCCAAGGCTCAGGGACCATCATCATCGCTACATGCGGCAGCGAGCGTCCGCTGAGATACAAAAATTCAAAGGTGTTGTCAAACATCCCGGTATCGGAAGCGTCCGGAGTAATGATCGGCTTGATATTCTCAAGGTCGCTGCCGAACAGCTCATGCTCAAACAGCGACTGACGCGCATGCATCCAGTTCACGTTCCCGCGCAGCGTATTGATCTCGCCATTGTGGATCATGAACCGGTACGGGTGGGCACGCTCCCAGCTCGGGAATGTGTTCGTACTGAAACGGGAGTGGATGAGCGCAATCGCAGATTCGAAACGCTCTTCCTGAAGATCAAGGTAAAACTGTCCCACCTGTTCGGTGGTGAGCATCCCCTTGTACACGATTTTCCGGCACGACAGGCTGGATACATAGAAGCTGTCGCCTTCCGGCTTGCCGCTGTAGCGGATCGCAAGCTCAGCGCGTCTGCGGATCACATACAGCTTGCGCTCGAACGCCAGATCATCCTTGATGTCTTCACTCCGTCCGATAAAGACTTGACGCACGTACGGCTTTGCCGCTTTCGCGGTCTTGCCCAGCATTTCATCATTGGTCGGAACGTCACGGAATCCTAGCAGTGTCTGCCCTTCCTCGGCAATAATGGATGCAAGCAAATCTTCATGGGCTGCACGCACCTGAGGATCATGGGAGAGGAACAGCATGCCCGCTCCGTATTGACCGGCAGCCGGCAGTTCAAAGCCCAGTTTTCTCGCCTCTTCTGCAAAGAAAGCATGCGGAATTTGTATCATGATGCCCGCTCCGTCGCCGGAGTTCGGCTCGCTTCCCTGGCCGCCGCGATGCTCCATGTTCGCCAGCATCGTCAGCGCACTGCTGACGATTTCGTGGGAAGGCTTGCCTTTGATGTGGGCAACAAAGCCCATGCCGCACGCATCTTTTTCAAACTGAGGATCATAGAGGCCCTGCTTCTGTGGGAAATCAGTATGTTTCATAAGATGCAACCTTTCTTTATAAGATTATAAAAATACATTGGTATAACGGAAGATAGGTTTGCACTTCACCGCAACCCACTTCGCGCAGAAACGCTTCTAAGAGGTAATGCAGTATTGTGCAAAAGCGACAAAGGTTAACATTTACCTAACACGTAGATGAATTAGTTCTATATATTTTATCATCACAGATGGTAGCAGGCAATTCAAAGTTTTTATGAATATGATAAGAATTGTTTTTGTGAGTAGAGTCACACTTTCCGGATCATGTTTATGTAGAAAAGTGCAAAAAAACATGCAAATAACACATGCCGAACCGCCACGCCGGCAGATATGCAGCCATCCCTACGAAAAAAGAGCGGCCACGCCCGGGAATCCCGCGCATGATCGCTCTTCTTTCTAATCATAAGACCTCAGGCAGTCGCAGTCGTGCTGCTCCCGGCCGATTTATGCTTACTGTGATGAATCAGGAAATATAGTGATGTGATGATCAGAGACACGGCGCCATAGCCGATCAGCACTCCGGCGCTGCTCCACATGCCGCTGAAGTTTCCGGTCGACACAACATCCTTGAAGCCCATAACACTGTAGGTCATCGGCAGCAGCGGATTCAGCGCCTTCATCCAGCCCGGAATCAGCTCTACCGGGAACGTGCCTGCGCTTGTCGTCAGCTGCAGAATGAGAATGATGATGACCACGAAGCGCCCGGGCTGGTCAAGCCAGGTGACAAACATCTGCACCAGGAACATGAACGACAGGCTTGTGATGAACGAGAACAGGTAGAACAGCGGCACGCTTTGCACCTCCAGCTTCAATCCGTACAGCACCACAATGACCGCCAGCAGCGATTGCACGAGCCCCATGCCGGCAAAGGATAGCGCCCGGCTGACAAACCGGTTCCAGCCTGTCGCACCTTGCACCGTCGTATCGCGGATCGGCAGGATGATCGTGGAGATCAGCGCGCCGACGAACAGGCCAAGGGACAGAAAATAAGGCGAGAAGCCGGTACCGTAATTCGGCACCTCATTCACTTTCATCTCATCGACCTGCACAGGACCGGCAAACATGCTCACGGTCTCCTCGGTCGTTTGAATGCCTCCCGTTTTGTCCGCTGCCTCACTCAGCTTCTCGGCCAGCTCACCGCTGCCCGCCTTGAGCGTGTCCATGCCGCTTACCAGTTCACCCGCACCGGAATCCAGCTGTCTGGACCCGTCAGCGAGCGCAGCGACACCAGAGCCCAGCTCGCCAGCCCCGGCGGCCAGCTGGCCCGTGCCTTCCGACAGCTTCACTGCCCCGCCGGCCAGCTCCTTGCCCCCGGCAGCGGCTTCGCCCAGCTTCGCGCCGAACAGCTTCATGCCGTCCAGCAGCTGCTTCTGGCCTGCATTCAGCTGCTTCGCCCCAGCGAGCAGCTCCTGGCTGCCTGCGGCCAGCTGCTCGCCTCCTTGCGCCAGCTGCTCCGCTCCGGCGCTCAGCCGCCCGGACCCGGCGTCCAGCCGGGCCGTGCCTTCCGCAAGCCCGGCTGCGCCCTGGGCCAGCTGCTTCTGGCCTGCGTTCAGCTCGCTCGTGCCAGCGGCAAGCGACTGGCTTGCCGCCAGCAGCTGCTGAACGTCCGGGCTGGCGGCCAGCTCAGGCTGGCTGTCCGCCAGCTGCTTGAGCCCCTCCGCTACGCGCTTCGCCCCTTGCTCGAGCGCTGCCGTCGCCTCCAGGGATTGGTTCAATCCCTGTTCAAGCTGACGGCTGCCCTCGTGCGCGCTGTGCGCGCCCTGGGCAAGCTCCGCGGCGCCGGCCCGGTTGGCATCCAGGCCGGCCTTCAGCTCGGCGCTGCCCTCGGCCGCCGATTCCAGCCCGGCCTCGAGCTTCGCTGCGCCTTGGCCGGTCTGCTCGGCACCGGCCAGCAGCTCGCCGTGCCCGCCTTGAAGCTGCGCCAGGCCCGAAGCGAGCGCGCTGGCGCCCGACTTCAGCGTTCCGGCTCCGGCGTCAAGCTCCTGCACGCCTGCTGCCAATGGCGCGATGCCTTGCTGAAGCTCAAGCGTTCCATCGGCCAGCTTCGCCAGATTCTGCTTCAGCTTGAGCGCTCCTTCATCAAGCTCAACCGCCCCTTCAGACAGCCTGCTCGCGCCGTCTCCGGCTTCGCTCAGGCCGCCCGAAACCTTCTCCACCTGATCGAATAACGTTTCGGTGTACGCCTCGGTGACTTTCGCAGATACCTTGGATTGAATTTCCTTTACCGCTGTGCCGCCGATCTGTCCGGCCAGGAAATTGTAGCCCTCATTCGGTTTAAACACGATTTTGGCCGGCTGCGGATGATCATCCATCAGCGTGGTCGCCTGCTGCGAGAAATTATCAGGGATGACGATGGTCATATAATACTTGTTGTCCTTCATCCCCTGCTCGGCCTCGCTTTCACTGACGAACTGCCAATTAAACGCCTTCGCTTTCTTCAATTCCGCGACAAGATCGGCACCCGCCTGCAGCGACTTCCCTTCAAACTCAGCGCCGGTATCGTTGTTGACAACAGCAACAGGCAGCTCATCCATCTTGCCATACGGGTCCCAAAATGCGCCGAGAAACATCCCGCTGTACAGCACCGGGATAAATAACACTGCGATGATCGTCACCAGAAACTTCCGGTTCCGGACAGCAGCGCCGACATCTTTAGCAAATACAGATAATGATTTCATCCTGTCTCTCTCCTTCTGTTTCTCTTTCTATATATCATCTCTAATTTCTAATTTTCAGGTTCATATCAGACATCAGCGCTTGACGATTCGCGAATCATGCCGCTGCGGAAAAGGAAGGAACATCCTGGTCACTTTCCCCTCCGTTTTCTTCATAACCCCATCAGCGAATCCGAAGACAAAAGCGAGCCCTTGCTTCTCCAGCATCTTAAGCCCTCCCTCTTCTCCCTTCGCTTCAGACAAGTTTATAACGTCAAACACGGGTCATCCGATTGATCCCAATTTTAATATTCTCTTTTTTACAGATACCAGTTGACCATTTTCCCCATTTGGTCATTTTAGAGCAAAAAAATAATACGAACTCCACCACCTCAAAAAACCATTTCCATTCAGCCAGACTGCTATGCTCGAGCGCGCCTTGTCCCAGGCCGAAATTCATGATACGACGATATGAGCCAGCTTTACGAAACCTGACCGGCATGGGGCATTAGCATGCCTTTCGCTGGTCATCCACCTGCCTCTCCACTAAACCGCTGCTGATCGGGCAGAGAAAGGGCGAGTACGAGGAACCCACCTCCAGGCGGTCCCTCATCTCCGTCGTCTGTTTCATCGAATGCTTCAGCTCAGCCCGCCCAGTATCAGTTCCTTCTATATAACCAATAACAACAACCGAACCAAGCGAGCTGCATTATGTTAACGCGCCCCCGGTGACTCTGCCTTCAATCCTTCCGCCAGAAACAGCATCATATACTCCTTGATCTGCTCCTTATCCAGCGGCTCGCGCAGCTGATTAAAGTCCGTCGTGAGCGCTACGTACAGCTTCAACATGACAAAGGACACGACCTGCGCATCCAGCGGCTTGATTTCCCCGATCGAGATGGCATGCTCCACAATGCCCTGCAGGTAACCGATAATGCTGTTCTCCACCTTCGCCAATCCTTCATGCGCCATCGGGGTTCCGATATCCCGAAGTTCCTGGGACAGCTTAATAAACAGCTCATGCTCGCTCCGGTACTCCAGCAGCGCATCCAGCACCCGGTACAGATTGTCGAAGAAATCCCGGTCCTCCCGAATCTCCCGCTCGCTAATGCGCCTCATCTCCACAATGGACGATTGCAGAATCTCGTCAAACAGCTCTTCCTTGTTCGTAAAAAAGGTATAGATCGTTCCTTTCCCTACATTCGCAATCTTCGCCACCTGTTCCATCGTCGTCGCTTTATACCCGAATAAAGCAAACGATTTGGAGGCAGCTTCCAGCACCTGCTTCCGCCGATCCACAGCTGGCACGCTAACCCCTCCTGTACGGTTATTATTGTTACCTCTTCATTGCCGCATAAATGACCAAAATTCATTTCCGGTCATTCAGTCAACAACAAATGTAACAGATGGCTTTCTCTTTTGCAAGCAGGTACTGAAAAAAATTCAGCCCGTTCCAGGGTCAATATGACGGGATTTGTCTAAATAACAAAGAGCAGGGCTGTTCGTTCAACGAAGAAGATGCCGCGGCGTACCGCGCTTGGCGACAAGCATGAAAAAAAGTTGAACTGCCCGCCGTGTTCACACGTATACTATTATACACTCCTATTTTTCAAGAATTTACATCTAATAGACTGGTTATGTCAGAACTAGAAACTGGATAGGAGTAGAAAAAAGTAGGTGAACTATGAAATATACAAGAGTGCTTCTATTCTCGGAAGGATTCGGAACCGGACATACCCAGGCGGCCTACGCGCTGGCCAAAGGCATGCAGCAAATGTGCCCCGACGTGCACTGCCGCGTAATGGAGCTCGGCCATTTCCTGAATCCGACGGTAGCGCCGATGATCCAGTCGGCATATCGCAAAACCGTGAGCGAGCATCCCCAGCTGGTCGGAAAGCTTTACCGTTCCGGATATGCAAAATCATTAAACCGCCTCACCAGGCTCATGCTTCATCGCATCTTTTATGCGCAGGCCGAGCGGGTGATCGAGCAGCTGAAGCCGGATGTCATCATATGCACCCATCCGATCCCGAATGCCGTTGTCTCCCGGCTGAAGCGCCAGGGACTGCCCACACCGTTATACACGCTCATCACGGACTACGACGCGCATGGCACATGGGTCAATCCGGAGGTCGATCAATATCTCGTATCTACGCCGCATGTGAAGAATCTATTGATGCAGCGCGGGGTGGAGCCAGAATACATACATGTGACAGGAATTCCTGTCCATCCGAAGTTCTGGGAACGAAGATGCCGCGAGCAGCTTCATGCCGAGCTTCACATCAAGGATATGCCCACCATCCTCATTATGGGGGGCGGCTGGGGGCTGATCTTCAACCAAGAGCTGACCCGGATTCTGGCCCGGCGGGCGGACGATATCCAGCTCATCTTCTGCATGGGCGATAATGAGAAGCAGATTGCGGACATGCGTGAGGACCCGCTTTTTCGTCACCCGCATATTCACGTCTTCGGGTATCGCGATGATATCCATAAGCTGATGGACGTATCCGATCTGCTAATCACGAAGCCCGGCGGGATGACATGCACCGAGGGCGCAGCCAAAGGAATCCCGATGCTGTTCTATGAACCGATCCCGGGTCAGGAGGAAGAGAACTGTCAATATTTTGTAAGCCAAGGCTTGGGAGAAGTGCTGGATTCTCCTGCCGTCATTCATAAATGGCTGGACATGCTCGCTCATCGCGACAAGCATGCCGCGGAATATCGAAACCGGGCTGTCACCCTCCCGATTGTGACACCGAGCCGCTGCGCTTCCCATGTGCTTGCTTTGCTGGAGGACAGAGCAGCCGAGCCATATGGGGACATGCCTTACACGTTCACGGCGGATAACTCCTAGCCTAGCCCCAAGGCCCCAGCTTATGCATGCCTGTATAATCACCATAAAGAAGCTTCCCATGCCAATCATGCACGGGAAGCTTCTTCTCATTTCATTCGATTCTATTATTCAATGAACCTCAGTTCTTGTCGTGTGGAAAAATGCCTACCGCGAGTGATCTCTTGATGCCAGCATGCTACAGCGTCAAGCTGTCACCCGGCTTCAGCGCATGTCCTTGAAGACCCGCCTTCTCCAGCTCGGCACAGAAAGCTTCGGCATCCTGGGCGATGGCCGGGAAGGTGTTGTAGTGAACAGGGATCACATGCTTGGCACCGATCCACTTCGCAGCGAGCAGCGCTTCCTCCGGCCCCATCGTAAACAGGTCGCCAATCGGCAGCGCCACCGCATCGATCTTGTTCAGTTCCCCAATCAGTTTCAGATCGCTGAACAAGGCGGTATCACCGGCATGGTAGAATGACTTGTCCCCCATCGTCACAATGACGCCTGCGGCCTCTCCCGCATACCGGAACTGGCCGTCCACCTCAATCGAAGATGTATGGAAAGCCTGCGTATACTTGACCTTGAAACCATCAAACTGAGCGCTTCCGCCGATGTTCAATCCCTGTGCCTTCACACCTTGACTGCCGCAGTAGGAAGCAAGCTCAAATATCGCAATAATCGGGCAGTCGTTCTGTTTTGCAATTTCGATACTGTCCCCAAAATGGTCGGAATGTCCATGGGTCAGCACAACCGCATCCACCTGAATATCCTGGGGAGCGATTCCCGAAGCTGGATTGCCGGATATAAACGGATCAATGATAACCCGGACTCCACCTTCTTCCAACAGCAAACTTGAATGGCCGTAATACGTTATTTTCATGGTTAAACACACACCTCCTACCTTGTAGTTTACCCGAGAAAGGGACTACTTGTAAAAAGAGTGGTTTCCAATTTGTTTAACAAATGTTCTTGAATGATGCACCGTCAAATCCTGGGCCAATTTCAGCGACAGGAAAAAGTACGTATCGTCAGCGACTTCCTTGTGACCGCGCAGGGCCGCCTCCACTGACCGGATCGTCTCTTCATTCGGCGTAACACGCTTAAGACGCCCGTTGGCAACCGGACTGAATTGGTGCTTTTGATAGATCACATCAGTAATAGTATTGGGAAAATTGGCTGACCGCAGCCGGTTTAAGACAACATTGGCAACTGCCACTTTGCCTTCGTACGGTTCGCCTTCCGCCTCTGCCATGACAATCTTCTCTAGCAGAAGCCGTTCTTCAGCTGACACCTCGTAGGTCCAGGTCGCCTGATCTTTCTCGGCCTGGGTTAACGTTTGGGTTCTTGTGAAGAACAAGGTTGTGGGGGGGTTATGGCTTTCAGCTTGCGCTTTGACAGCTTGGTTCCCCTGCTTATTCTCTGTTTCTCCCCCTACTGCTTGCTTGGCATCTGTCTCTTTGCTCTCCAAGGCAGCAGCTTTGGTCTTATTGTGAGAAGGCAGGTTTTCCGCTTCAGCTGAATCGTCTTCCTTCAGGTTGAGAAGAGATACAATCTCACCTTCTGGTACATTCCAAGGCTGGAAAACAATTGAAGTTAAAAGTTCGATAGATTCCCCGTCATTCGTACTCCTCGCAGCTTCTTCTGTTTTGTTCAGCGCATGGACCGGGTCTGGAGCGGCTGCTTTAAAGCTTGGCATCTCCCGCTGTTCTTCCCCTGTCGTTGCAGTTGTTGTTTGCATTCCAAACATACTTATAAGAGACAAACTCACCAGCAGCACTCCGATCAAAAGAGCGATCCAGCGATTTTGCCTTAACATTCTGATAACCATATTTTTCCTCCTATGATGTCGGCACATTCCTACACTATGTAACCACATTTTTAGGCGGTGAAAACATGGTAATTTTATGAACATTTAAATCCCTTTATTTGGAATGTCCGTGAAGCCGCGCCACATCTAGCTTTTCGTACATTGGGCTATGTCCCAAACGCGTTCGAAATAATGTTAGTTCATCAACCTTCCACTGGATGGGATTGGGTCCAGACCCAAGCAAATCCATCATGAACGGGAATTTCCCTTCGAATTTGCGGGCTACCGTAATATGCGGACGATATGGCCTTGATTCCGGTACATACCCGAAGGCCTCCATCGAGGATACAACCGACCGATGAAGCGCAGACAATGCCTTGATATCTCCGTTCAAGCCTGCCCACAAAATTCTCGGCGAAGCATTCGTTCCGAACACGCCGGCATTCGAGACACCCAGCATAAACGGGGCATGAGTGGACGCAGCGGTTTGCAGCGCCTGAACAATCTCCGGAATACGACCAGCTGGCGTATCTCCCAGAAACTGCACCGTCACATGATAATCGGCAGGATGCACCCATTTTCGAAAGGACGCTTGTCCGGATAATTTCTCTGCCCATTCCCTTATGTTCGCCGATGCCTCTTCAGGAAGATGCACCGCAATAAATAATCGCTCCATCGATTCGCCAAAGCCGCTCATAAGCCACGCTTCCTTCCACATGAAAATATCATCTAAATTTCATCGTTCATTCCGATCTGCCGCGTTAAGGACATCTGCTGGCTCTCAGATGAACATGTCTTCGTTAGTCTGAACCATTGTACAACAATTTACTATGGCGACCAAAAATTGAAGGCGCGTATGCGCACAAGACTGAAATTTGATAAACTATTTCCAAAGAAAGATCGTTCCAAGGCTGCCATCAGCCTGAATTCACGCCCAGGAGGTAGTTTCATGCCCAAAATTTTAGCACTGCATGAGTTGACAACCGAACACAAGAACATGATCCAGGCCGCCGCCCCCGGCTTCGAACTGATCACATCCAAGATCGGCGAGCTTGCTCCCGGCATGGTCCGGGAAGCCGAGATCTTGCTTGGCTGGTCCAGCAAGGTAGAGGGCGAGGCTGTCGCTCCTGACAGCCATACGAAATGGGTTCAGGTATGGTCGGCCGGCGTTGACAAGCTGCCGCTTGACGCTTTTCGGCAAAAAGGAATCCGGCTGACCAATGCCAGCGGCGTACATAGCATTCCGATTACGGAGCATATTTTTGCCATGATTCTCGGCTTTGTCCGCAATTTGCATCACGCCGTCAGACAGCAGACGAACCGCCATTGGGACACGGCAGGCACCTTTACCGAGCTTGCCGGCAAAACCATCGTCATTGTCGGCGTCGGGCAAATCGGAAGGCAGACTGCCCAGGTGGCCAAGGCCTTCGGGATGCGCACGATTGGCGTCCGGAATTCCGGCGAGCCGAGCCCGCACATCGATGTGATGTATAAGGTTGATGAATTGACGAAAGCCCTGTCCGAGGGTGATTATATCGTCAATATTCTTCCTCTGACCCCATTAACAACCCATATCTTTGACCGCGACAAATTTGCAGCCATGAAGGATTCCGCCTTTTTCGTTAATGTGGGCAGAGGACAATCGGTTGTTACAGACGCCATGGTCGAGGCGCTCCAAGCCGGCAAGCTGGCCGGAGCCGGGCTTGACGTATTCGAGAAGGAGCCTCTCCCTCAGGACCATCCGCTGTGGAGTATGGACAATGTGATCATTACGCCCCATAAAGCCGGGGATACAGATCAATATGCCGAGCGGGTCATAGATATTTTCCTGGACAATCTCAAGGCCTATACCCAGGGCCGCCCACTCCACCGGAATGTAATTGATTACGATAAATCGTATTAGTTCTAAATCATGTCACGCATTGGAGGGACTACACTTGCAGCCCTTTACCCGGCGGGTCATCGAAATTATTAAAGCCATTCCGGAAGGATCTGTCATGACTTACGGACAGATTGCCAGGCAGGCCGGAAGCCCGCGCGCGGCCCGGCAGGTCGTTCGAATTCTTCATTCCATGAGCCGGGCCCACCAGCTGCCGTGGCATCGCGTAGTCAACGCGAAAGGAGAGATTGCTCTCCAGGAGCCCGAGTCCAAACTGATGCAGGAGTTGTTCCTGCGTGAGGAAGGAATCGAGCTTACTGCCGACGGCCGCATCGATCTTGGCAAGTACCGCCATGAACCCGGCTTCGATGACCCATAATAACGTCCTGATGATCGCATTATCGTCTGTAACCGCAACAAGGCAGCCCGCAGGATCACATCCTGCAGGGCTGTCTTTCATATCTGACATGATTCGCATGCAACAGCATACCATGAATGTTCGGATTCGCCAAGTCCATGTCCGATTTCCTAGGGATATCACACATGTTATACAGAGCCGTTCAGTAGTCCTTACGGTTCTTTAGATGCTCATATCAGGTCCTCATATCAGGAATCCCCGCTTGACTTCCAGCACGGTTTACCAACCCGGGAAATGGGAGACTTCCGATCGCTCCAGCCCCAGGTTGTTCAGTCAACGCTTTAGCCGTTCAATTTCGGAGACAAAGGCGAGCATTTCGCTTCTCCAGTCCCACTTCTTCCCCGTCGTAGAAAGTCTATCACATAGCTTAATTTGAGCATCTTTAGAATCATTTTTGTCGGCCTCCGAATTCGCATTCACGCAAATTCAGCCGCAATTTCCCGGATTTCGCGAACTTCCATCCCCGTCCATCCCTGATGATGACGAACGAAATCTCCCGTCCAAAGCCTGCAATCGTAATTCGGTTGTCGCATCCGTTCTGCTTCGGTCCGGATCTGTTCAATTCCGTTATTATGGTTATTCACACAGCCACACTTCCCGAACGAAGGAGCCTTTGGTCGTAATCGCCCGACCCAATACGTTCCATCCGGCAAGTCTCAGCTGCTCCCCCAGCGGCTCGGTGCTGACAATCACTGCCCGGCGTGCCAGACGCCGCAGGCTGCGCAGCATTTGAAGCCTGTCCTCCTCCTGCAGAACTGAGCATACATTGTAGGGCAAGTCAAGAATGGACGCTTCGTAGCTGCCGGACAGCTCATTCATATCCTGAATCGATACCAGCTGATCATCATATCCGTAATGGCGAAGATTCACTCTCGCTCCTCGGATCGCCAGCGGGTTGATGTCCGATCCTTGTACCTGAATCCCCATCGACAGAGCCTCGATCAGCACATTGCCCATTCCGCAGCATGGGTCGAGAAGCACAGTATTGTCCGGCTCCGGTACCGCCATGTTCACAAGCGCGCGGGCAACCCGGGAGCTGAGACCGGTCGAATAGTTGTATGGCTTCTGCTTATGCGTGAGCCACGCCCGTTCCGGTTCATGGAGCTCTCCTAGGCTCCAGATTCCTTCCGTTCGGATCAAGCCCAGCGTCACCTCCGGCGATTTCATCTGCGCCGTCCCCTTGATATGCCGACCTACCTGGCGCTCAACATCTCTTCTTTCCTCATACGTAAAAGGATCACCGGCTTTCAGGCACACCACCTTGAAGGTAGCTCCTGATAGCTGTATTTGCCCGGCCTGTGCAGCAATCGCCTCCACCGAATCACCGCTCAGCCCAACCTCCAGCCGTACTGACACAAAGGGGCTTCGGTCGGGGTCTACCCGGCGGCTCGTCTGCAGCCAATCCTCACCCGACTTCAAGGGAGTCCCTAATAATTGGGCCAGCTCCAAATGGCATAGCTCC
Source organism: Paenibacillus sp. 7541 (assembly GCF_002276395.1). Lineage (NCBI taxonomy): Bacteria > Bacillati > Bacillota > Bacilli > Caryophanales > Paenibacillaceae > Paenibacillus > Paenibacillus sp. 7541. The sequence goes on from NZ_NQLZ01000016.1 coordinate 42,185, forward strand.
CGTTCAGTTTCATGACAGGCGAATGTATATACATATTGCGGCTTGTCCGATGTAGACGGATACAAGTGCCTGGCCGTTCGGCTTGAATTCGACATAACTTCAACATCTTTCTTCTATAATATAGGTGCAGACTCCCCTGCTAATAGCCGGTAGCAGTTCAGCCTCTCTTCGTAATCGGCAACCGGAACCGTAACCAAAAATTCATCATTTCCATACCGCTCCTTCATCTCCAGCAGCTGTTCTCTGACAGCGGATGGCGTGCCTGTAATGACATGTTTCAACATGCCCTGTCCTTGAGGAACCGATAGCGCTGACTGCGAACTCGGCATACCATGACGTTCTTTGGAGTCACATTTTTCGTTACGTTTGCGCTGCTCATTGGGTTCATGCTGGTTGTTGGGTTCATGCTGGTCGCTGGATTCAGGACCCGTCGTGCCACGGGTTGCTTGAGCTTGCATTGCCAGCTCTTGCGCACGCCGCTCGGTGTCTCCACAGATGATGCTGACTGCGACCATGCTGTGCGGCTCGCGCATGGCAGCTGAGGGGCGGAAATGCTCCCGGTAAGACTTCAATACATCCGCCCCGTCCACCTCACTCATAAAGTGTCCGAAAACAAAGCCGGCCCCGAATTCAGCTGCAAAGCCTGAACTCTTCGTGTTGGTGCCGAGCATCCACATCACCGGGGGCTTCGCCGGGACTGGACGTGCAGCTATAGGAACGTCCTCGTAACGATAACGATCCTCCAGCAGCTCCGTCAGCGCCCGGATCCGGTTCGGCAGATCGGCCACATGGCCGAGATAGTTACCGCTCAGCGCCATGCTCGTATGGGCAGAGCCGCCCGGGGCCCGCCCGATCCCGAGGTCGATGCGGCCGGGATACAGCGCGGCAAGCATCCGGAAATTCTCGGCTACCTTGAGCGGGCTGTAATGCGGAAGCAGCACGGCTCCCGACCCCAGCCGGATGCGCGTGGTCTGCGCCCCGATATAGGCCAGCAGAACTTCCGGGGAGGCGCAGGACAAGTGCTCCAGGTCATGATGCTCAGCAGCCCAATAGCGTTTATAGCCCCAGGCTTCCCCATGTCTCGCCAATCTTCCCGCCTGCCGCAGCGCCTCTTCATAGGTGCTTTCGCCGAGGCGAGGCACCAGATCCAGCATGCTTAACGTATACGATGATGCCGTCATTTAGAACCAGAGCCCCTTTCTACTTTACGGAGCGATAGAATTCGGATTTCTTGTGCCCCGATTGTCCGCCGCTGTTCCAGTGCGCACTCACACGCGGCCTTCTCAATCCAGATCATAGATCGAGCCCACCTTCAGGCCATATAATTCGTTATAGATTTTCTCCGCGAACGCATCGGTCATCCCGGCGATGTAATCGATCACCATATGCTCCCATGTCCAGATCGGCCGCGGGCGCTTCTGATCTGCCTCATAACGCTGCAGCCAGTCCGAAGGAATAATCGCTTTCGAAGCCACCGGATCCAGAAAAGCGTCCCACAGACGTTTAATGATCCATTCACTTCGTTTCTGAAGCCGCTGCACCCGCAGGTCACGGATCATCGTCACCCAGGCGAAGCTTTTCAGAACGCTGACCGTACGCAGCATATCCTCGTCCTCGGCTCCGTCCTTAACGAACGTTACCTTCTTCCATCCATCACCATCGATAACGCCAAGACTGCCCACAAACAAGCTGACCCAATACGCCTTCACCTCGCGCCGTGTCCGGGAATAATCAAACTCGCAGGTCGGCATCTTCTCATTCCATACGCGCAGGAACTCTCCAAGCACGGCCTCCACCTTCGGATAGATGCGGTCCTCGGTCCAGCCCTTCCACACCTCGTCCTCCAGGGTCATGATCTTCTGGACGATCAGCTTGTTCAGGTAACTGTCTCTAAGAAAATGCTCATGCACCTCGATCTTTCCAGCCTTGATGCCATCCTCCAGATCATGCGCCGAATAAGCAATGTCATCACACAGGTCCATCAGCTGGGCTTCCAGCGTTTTATGCCCCTCCGGAATTCCCCATGTCTCGCGGATATGCGATATATATTCCCACTCATGACGGTACATCCCCTTCGGGTTAACGAGCCCGGGGAAGGGATATTTATTAATGCCGAGCAGCACCGCATCGGACAGGTTCAGGCCGTTCACATTTTCCCGCTTCTCCAGGTACATGATCAGGCGAAAATTATGTGCGTTCCCTTCGAAATGCTCATACTTCTGCCTCATTTCCTCCCGAATCCCCGCTGCCTCTAGCGGTGTTGGCGTATAGGGCAGACTGGATATGATCTGCTCCGCTTTGCTGTCTATCAGCTTCTCCAGAATGCCCTGCAGCACTTCCTCGCCCTTGTGACCGAACGGAGGATGGCCAAAATCATGCGCGATCGCCGCACATTCCACCACCTCGGGATCAATGATCAGACCGGCATTCTCCGCCGCCTCCGGCATCACTTCCGGATAGCTGCGGCTCAGGCTCCGCGCCGCCTCTCTGGCAATCTGGGCAACTTCAAGGGAGTGTGTCAGCCGCGTCCGGTAATAGTCTCCGGTGCCTGCGCCGAATACCTGCGATTTCCCCTGCAGCCTGCGAAAGGTCGGCGAATGAATGAGGCGGGAATAGTCCCGCTCATATGCCGCCCGGGAAGCATCCGACTTCGTCTGCTCCGGGTATTGGCGATGCTCTCTAAGCTCCTTCAGCGTCATAGCTCTCCACTCCTGTGCTTATGTCTTTATTCTCATTATTATATGCCATCTGGTGTTTCAAAGGAAAATGCCAGCAGGGACAAGAAGCTTGTCCACTACGGCGAGCACATAAGGAAGCTTGGTATGGAAGAGAGCCGTCACTGGTGCAGAGATAGACATCTTATAACCGGAGAAAAGCATGAAGCTCCCTCGGCTTTTTAGCTTTATTTTGGAATAAGGCCCATCCGGTGCATCAATGTCACCATCCGATAAAAATCATAACTGCCCGCAGGATCGTTAAGAATCCCCGCCTCCTGCGCCGCCTTCACCGCCGGTTCCGCCCAAATCGGAATGTTCTCAGGGTGAAGACTTTCCAGCTTCTTGAGCCGTTTATTCAGCTCACGGATCGTATGCTCCTGTTCGGTTGTTGTTTTCAAAACCGTCGCGAGACTGGTGTTCAACTGCTGGATCTGCTTTCTCGCATCCTTCAGCTCGGCAGTCAGCTGCTCCATGTTCACGCGCTCCACCTCCTTCGGATTCGGGACATCATATTGATACAGGGAATGCTGCTCGATAACAGCAATCAGCTTGTTCGGATAGTTGGGGTCTGTGGCGTACCCGCCTTTCCAGATTTCGGTTGCCGCTGTTTTGTAATCCGCCCACAGGACACCATGGTAACGGTTCGGCTTGTCTTTCGTGCCGTTAAGGATCAGCTTCGTATGATCAGCCACCGATTCCTGCCAGTTGTTGTATTTGCGGAATTGGGCGTTCGTTCGATAGGGAGTCTGTCCCCGGTACTCGGTCGTCTGCATCGTTACGCTGCCCGCCGGTCCGGTGCCCTTGATGCCAAACAGATTGTTCGCCTGCTGCGTCAGCCCGCTCTTCCCCCAGTTCGATTCCAGAATCGCCTGCGCGAGCGTCAACGAGGCCGGAACCCCGTAGCGCCGCATATCCTCGGTAGCAATCGGAGCCAGCTTGTCAATAAAATCACGCGGATTCATCCTTCTTCCCTCCTTTAGGTGTGGGGCCCTGTTCCCCTTCTTCCGATTTGATCTGGAAAAGTTGTACTACATTACGCAGCGATTGTGGAATCGGTATCCCCATGCGCCCGACATTCTCAATAATAGACAACAATTCATTCGCCAGATAAAAGAATATCACCGTGTTCTGAAAATAATTCATCTCTCCCAGCACCCGGTCAACCAGATGCATCAAAGCGATGAGAAGGAAAATGGTGATTTTCCGGGCAATGCCCTTGTAGCCGATCCGGCTCCGCAGCTCGCCGTTCATCCAGGCCGCCCCCCACCCGGTCAGCCAATCAATCACCACGAGCCACAACAACAGATGGAGCGGAAGCGACCACCCGCCCCATACATACACAGTCACGGACCCCGCGCCCGCCACCAGCAGCTTAAACAGTTGACCGATGTGCTCATACATGCGTCTCTCCTCCTTTAAGTGTATGAAGATTTAAAAAGCCCCCGGGAATGCCGGGGGCTGAAAAACAAAACGGTAATGCGTTGTAACTATGGTTGGACTCATGAACGGGAACTCCGATCTTGTCTAACGGGCCGTTAATCCGTGGAATTAAAACGTCTCTCCCGTAATCAGTTCGTATTCCTCCGGTGTGATGACACCGTAGCCGACATATTGACGCAGTTGGGGCTTCTGAGCCCATTTTTTCTCGTAATAATATTTCAGTCGCTCATAATCGTTCTCAAACATAAGTCCCCTCTCCTTCCGATGAATTGGTCTCCAGTGACAGCATCCGTAATTCCAGGCCTACAACCTGAGCGCCCAGCGCTTCATTCTGCCGGCGAAGCTCCAACGCTTCCAGTTCCCGGGCCACCAATTCAGCCCCCAGCCGATCAACTTCACCAGGCACTGCCGGTTGAGGCTTGGTCAACTCCTCGATCTCCTCGGGAGACAGTCCCTCTTCCCACAATTCAGGCAGCGAGGGCCACAACAGCACGGGCTGCTGGCCCCGCTCCTCTTGCGGAAGCTGATGCCAGCTGTTAAGCGCTTGCTGATATTCAGCCTGTGCAGCAGCCAGCGCTTCCTGGTACGCAAGCCAGCCAACAAGATCAAACCTCGGATGGAACAATCCTGGGGGAACCGGAATGCCAACCATGTAACCGGCGACCTCCGCTTCAGTCCGCTGGCCTTCGTCCTTATCTTCACTGTCCGTTGCATGAGACGCCGCTCCATCCAAGACAACCGGGTGTAACGGCTCGTTATAAAAAGGGACGACACCGTTAAAGGCATCGTCCACAAGAACGTCCTCCATATAGAGGCCGTCTGTATTTACTTTCGGTACAGCTTTCATGTGATACCTCCTTTATTGTTCGGCAGGAAAAGAGCAATGTAAAGGTAAATGCATAACAGAACCAGGAAAAAATGCCGTGATGTTTCCACTAGGGGAAATATTCAAAAAAGCCAAATTATAGACTGTCCCTGAATTTATAACAACAGATATTCTGTGTGTTGTTTTGGGTCTGTATCCTGGAGGTAAAATAAAAATGACAGATTCATGTGATCCTCCATTAACAATCCCATTCAAATGAACGATACCATTATCATCTTTACAGTATTGAGCGGGAAATTGGCCACCACTAGAAAGAATCCATCCATTCAATAACGTGGGATATAACCATTCAAATACAGGGTTGGAGTCTTTATCTTTCTTTGATTCCTCCACAACAGATACCCGCTTTAGCGCCTCAGCCACCCCAGCAGTTAGGTCGTCGATCTGCGCTTTTTCATTTGAGGCAAGCGTACCGCTGATGGGCTGGATTGGTGATTTATCGAGCTTGAGGTAGGTGACGCTGTAAACTGCGGAAGGGTCGTAAGCGCCAGGCATGCTGCGGAGGTACTGATTTCCGTAAGCAGGTGCAGAGTCAGTTCCTGTAAAGATTGTCCAATTGCTCGTATTTAGTCTGTCATTCTTATAGACGGCCATTGTGGTGTCTACCTTATATGTTAACCTCGTGGTTTCCCAAGTCGTAGTCCCGGGGTTACCACTGTTGATGTAAGCCAATCCCGTATTGGACCATATATAAGGATTCGCCCTCTCTCGCAACACAATCCCCGTTCCGACTTCGACCTGATTATCTCCCTCATTTAACGTCAGGCAACCTTCGGTCACAACAGGCTCGACGATCGGTGAAGCAAGGCGGTAAACGAGTTGGTAGGGTGTGTACATGTTTCCAAGTGCATCCACGCCGGCAAAATTAGTAGGTATCGTGCTTGTATAGTCAATGCCATTGGTTAGAGGCGTACTGTCATTCATGCGTGTAATTCTAACCCATGACTTAGCTCCTGTACCGTTATAAGGTGTTGATCTCGGTTGTCCAGCAACACTCATTTTCCAACCCAAAAAGTACGCCTTTATCTCGTCAGATGTCGGAGTGTAGCTATCACCCCAACCGCTTTCGGCGTTGGAAATAGTTATACTGAGAAGGTCACCACGTAGCATCTGATAATCAGGCCCAGCCCAAGATGTATTTTCAACTATACGGCGTCCCAGTTTTCTCCCGGTGAATTTTGTAACTATAGCCGAATCCTGGACCTGATCACTTATACGCAAATTTGTCCATTTGTATCCATTTGTTCCATTACCGTATAACCAGTCAAGAGTTCCATCCAGCACAATCTTCTTCCACTTCGCTAACTTGAAGTATTGCCCTTCACGCTCAAAAAGCAAATCCAGATCGCTGCCGTCGTCCGGGTTGGCATGTAGCTCCGTCTGGAATGCAAGCATGGAGTCCGCCCTCGGTTTGAACGACTTAAGGTCTGAGCCAATGACAAGCATTGGGTCTTTGAAAGTAAAAGTTCCTGCCCGTCTATTGTTGTAAATATTTACAATGATCTCATTGTACTCGCCGCTATTAAAAGTGACTGACTGCTCCTGTGTGTTATCGATTAACACATCCGTGGATGGTGCGGTAACGGATATAAAACCGTCATGTAAGACCGAATAAGTATACAACGTATTAGGGAGAACTTTAACTGTATAGCTTCGTGAGACACGAGTACTTTCTAATCCCTTAAGTTTTATTACATACGGTTCGAGAATTTGTGACTCACCGGCGCTACTTCTCCACTCATAAAATGGTGGCAGCAAATTCTCACCATACCGGATCACATACGGATTACTTACAGATTGAGTACTATTAACATAAGGATATTTTATAGATATTTCTTCGTCTGTTAAAAGTATAAAAGAATCATATTCCTCCTGTGAAACCTCAAAAATTCTTACACTGTCAAAGTTAGACGATTCCCCATCCTGTTCGTATAAAGGAGTCCCTTCATCTTTTAAAAGATAGAGACGTGGAATAACGTCACAATCAACTACCGGGCTAAAAGCAGTTCTGACTAGGGAAAAATAATCTCTCTTATCACTGACAATATTAGAATTTGACATGAAAAAGTTAGGGTCTGTTTGAGATAGATGACTGTAAACCTTCATTTGAGCGGCACCTTTGTTAACCCTCACCATTCCCATTAAAATATAATAACGCCCTTGGTTAACTTTATATCCTCCACGAATATCAACATAGTGTTCCACTCTACCAGTACCGGATGCTGTTACTTTTAAAGAATTAGAGCCGGTATAGAAAGATGTGTTATCCAGCATTGCAATCGCTGAGGAGCTTTGAGTAGTGGAAATACTGGTTTCAAAATCACCATCCCGCCCCAACAAATTCACCAACGTCCGTCCCTTAATCCCACTCAGTGAAAAAGGTGCAGTACGCTCTGCATGCACAACCTGCAATCCCGGCTGGAGCACAACCTCTCTGCGTTCCTCGGTATCCAATCTCGAGGCGAGAGAATCGAGGGATTGCTTCGTCTCACCAGCAAACTGATCGACCGCATCCGCGTTCTGATCAATATATTTCTCCAGATCAAAATACGTCGTTGACGGTGATGTTCGGTCAATTTTATTCAACCCGATATTCGGTGTAACCGGATTTGTCATCAGGCTCCTCCTCCCAACAATCGATCTTGTGTAGTTCCTTCGACCTGATCCAATGTCATACTTTCCACCTCGGCTATCGTTAAGTAACGAAGCGCATATTCCACCATCATGTGTGCGGGTTTAATCTCCTCCATCGCTGCCTTCAAATCCCCCAGATTAGGCGGAAGACCTACGGTATCGCGAAAATGTATCGTCACCTTATACTCCGCAGGCTGGACGGTCACTTCGATACTCCCGCGTTCATATGCCTGCGCTACATTTTTCAGCATGCTGGCCGATACTTTTCCGCTGCCGCGCATCTTGGAGATCACAACCGACCGGCGCTGTTCAAGCGGCTTGGACAGGTGGACCGGAATGTTCAGGTCCTGTTCATATCGGGAAAGCGACCAGGTTGCCGTCTCGGGATAATACTGATCGATCAGATCCTCCATATCCCGAGCCAGCTGGTCCAGTTCAGCTCCCTCGGTGTTGGCAATGGCTTTCATCTCCCGAATCCCATGGTAATAGGAAGGGAGATAATTCAGCCAAGCTTCAGCTTTGCTCATCGGACGGTCACCGTCCCCAGAACGGCTACCGCCTCCGGATCAATGGGGATGCTCTCCGTCCCCCCATTAACCGTGAGAACCTCATAGTCGATAACCGAAGGAATGTCCAGAATCACATTCGCAATCCGGTTATACCGGACAAGCGGATCCAGCATCGCCAGATCTTTCAAATACTGCCGCACTCCAGTTTCGATAGCTTCTTGAACGCCATCCATACCTGCTCCGTCCAGCAGCGTAACCTGTACATCAACATCAATCGGCACCTCTACGGCCGCGACCACCGTCACCACAGCACCGACAGGAGCTGTTCCTTCCCCTCTGCCATCCATGGTCGGATCAATATGCTGCTGCACCGCCTCCACAATGGAAGGGGCCGGCGCTCTCATCTCGTTATCCAGCAACACCACCTTGACCGTGCCCGCTCCATCCCATAGCGGAAATGCTCGAGCCTTGCCAACCCCCGGCATCTCTCTTGCCCACAGTTCGTATTGATTCCGGTTCGCGCTCGTAATTGGACGGGATATTTTCTCCCGATAGCGGTCATACAAGGCCTCGTCAGATTCCGTATCTTCACCTGGAACCCTGAGCTCAATCAGCTCAGCGGTGACCAATCCTTCAATATATTCAAGCGGGAGCAGTGAACCAAAACGCCGGTTTCCTTCTCTGCCGCTCGTCTCACATTCCAGCAAGTAGAGACCTTCATCCTCGCGGGCAACCACCGAATAATTCAAGGAATCCAAGGAATAGCGGCTGCCAATGGGAACCTCCAGCGGAGCGCCGCCGTTTCCGGTGAATCGTCCCAGAAGCAATGCATGGGTCGCCTCCTTGCGTGTAATTCCCGACCAGGCAATGCTCCGATCCAGGTACTCTCCAGACGCTGTGGCCGCGAATTTATATTGAATAGAGTAGACCAGCTCGATATACATCTGAGCAAGCTCGGCAGCGGCCGGGGCCAGCGCGTCATAGATAATGCTGCCCTCTCTTTTGTCCATCCCATCCGGAACGCGGTCCAGCATCCGTCCGAGAATGGCTTCAAACGTCTGCTCTTCATACATCCTCCCTCACCTCCCTGGTCATATCAAATGCGCCGAATATGCTGCGAACTGTAAATTCAACCCGCCCCTGATCGCCTGTAAATGTCATGTTCATATTCTCCACTGCCACAATCCGATCATCCTGCAGCAGCGCTTCCTTGATGTGCCGCTCGATTTCAGCGTATGCCCACAGCGGGTCACGCCCGATGACCGAGTGCAGCTCATGACCGTAATCGCTGCTGTAGATGAGATGTGCAAACCGACGGGTTTGCAGGATTTTGCTCACTGCCTGCTTGACCGCCTCCAGTCCATCGATGTGCCCGGATATCGTTCCGGCTTCATGGTCCAGCCTATACGTCAGGCTTGGTTGATCCATGGTCTCTACGGTCTCACCGTCCGGTATCATCATGCCGCCTTGCGGGATCATGACGGCTTCACCAGCCGATCCAGGACAAGATAAGTCTGGCCGCCTTGGTATCGAAGGAGCACCACGGTATCCCCTGTTTGCAGCCCCCTTCGTATCACCACTTCTTCTCCGGCAATGTTCCGCTTATATTCAGTCAAAGACTCGCCCACAGCTAAAAAATCCTCCGTCAGGCTGAAACGCTGATCCACGTTCACCTCCAGAGGATGGGTATTGGTTACCGTGCCGTACAGCACCGTTACCGGATTCGTGCTTCCGACGGCGCTGAGGCTAGCTTTTTTAATAATATCCAGCATTGTTCTTACACCACCTTCATTTTCAGAGACATCGTATGGGCACCGCCGGACAAGCTATGCGAACACTCATCGATCAGATAAGGCTTCAGCCCTTCACCTGGAAGGTTCACGTAAATCGTATATCCAGCCCGAACCCGTGCATCCCCGATTGCATCAATGCTCAGGGTCTGCTCCTCCCGGTTCTTCAGAGCAAGCAGATTGCTCGCCAGCTGATTCAGTTGGGCGGGGTTCATGTTCTCATCGGCAACTTCGTAGAGCTGAAGCAGCCCCCATTTCGCAATGGACTGCCCATCCTTGTGAATGTACACGTCTCGCTTGCCAGTCTCCTTATTGTCGCGGACCACCTTAATCCGGTTATACGTTTCGTTATCAATGCTTGTCTTATACGAGAAATCCGTCATCAGACTTTCTTCCCCAACCGCAAAGTTCAGCCGCATTTCGTTGATGTTCTTCAAAGTAAGGGCCCCAAAATGGTCATAAAACATATAATATTGCTTTGTCGCCATCAGCGTTGCATCAAGCGCCTTGCTGATCATATCGATCAGCTTCGTATCCGCCTCAAGCAGCGCTGGTATCGTATGACCGGTATTCGCCAGCTGCCCTACCTTCAATTGATAATCCTTGGCGATTTTGCGGATGATGTCTTCGACCCTCGTATTGGTGAACCGGTACGTATCTTTATTAGAAAGATAACGGAGCTGGTCATAAGCCAGCAGTTTCATCTGGCCGTCCGCCCCCCATTCCTTGGAGAACACATAACCGTAGAACAAATCCTGTCCATCCTTCCGGAACCGCACGATATCTCCGTTGTTAACTGCGAACGTTGTGCTCTGTGCCAAGCCGTCATTCACAATGGTAAAGTCGAGGCTTGCAGGCTTCGCCTGGCGGGCTGTCTTCCAGGTGATGTCCGTTACAATCTGCCCGATATCCCAGACGTTTCCGTTTTTGTTATCCACCATGAACTCGATCATCAGGATAGGCCTCCTCGTTATGGAATTCGGAGCACTCGTCCGATGGCCAGCTTGCGGACTTCATGGTCCTTGATTCCATTCAGCTTCTGGATTTCCGTATGGCGTGAGCCGCTGCCCAGCAGCTTTTGCGCAATGCTCCAGAGTGTGTCGCCTTTGACAACCGTATAGGTAGCAGGCTTTTGGCGATCATCTGGGCGGCTGTTCGTTTTTGCGGCTGCGGGCTGGGCATTCTTGACTGGCACTACCTTCTTGGCTCCATAAAATCTATAACGCTTAAGCGTGATTGAGAACTCCACATCCTCCGGCGAGCCGGACATCGTATTCCAATCAAAGCTCTCGATGGACGCCGCCATGTTGAGGGCGAAGGTCTTCGTTCCGTCCGCCTGTGTACCGCCCGCTGCCTGGGCCGTATCAGGAACAAGGCCGGTCACAACCAACCGCACGGGCCTGCGCGTCTCCATCCAGCCTTTAATCGTATTGATGTAATCGATCGGAGGCAGCAGCTCATCTGTATGGACAAAAGGGTACATGCGACCGGGAAAAAAGCTTTTAAACGAAATTTCCGTCAGCTTTGGATACAGGATCGTATTGATCTCGCCCAGACCGACAATCGTATACCCCTTCCCGTTTCCGCCTTCCTTCACTTCAATCCGCTCCGGATTGACAGGAAAACGAAAAACCTCCTCCTGATTGTTAAAGCTCAGAAACAACCCATACTCACTCATGCTACAGATACACCCCTTCCGCACTGGAGACAAATTCTTCTTCCAGCGTCCGGTTAATTCTGGAGATAATCGTATCCAGATCGGCACCTGAGTTAATATCGCCTGTTGTCATTTGAACTGTCGGCGTCAGTGTAATCATATTGCTGATCGCTTGGATCTCGGCCAAATCTCGCATCACCTTCAGATCCTCGCTCGCCACGTCCACCGTTTTGTTCACTTTGTCGACCGTATCAATGCTGCCTCCCATAGGCGCTACCGGCATCGGCGTCGTTGGCATGGAAGGCATGGAAGGAGAGGGAGATGGTGCGGAATAGGCGACATCTAGCCCTGTAGTGCCCATATTATGCTGATTGAGAATATCTTCGAAATCGTTCCCCACATCAGGGATGAATTGCTGCTTGAAATTGTCCATTGAGAAATTCTCGATAAAGTCCTGTCCCTTATCTCTAAAATCGGTAAAATCCGCCCTGTACTCGATCTCGGCAATCTCCTTGGTGTCCACGCCCAGAATACGGCCAAAGAAGCCGGCTACCGCATTAACTCCCTTAATAATTCCGTTAATGAGGCCGATGACGGCGTTCACTGTGCTCTGCGCGAGATCCACGATGAATCCGAAGACGTTGCTGAATATATTTTTCAAGGATTGAGTGATCGTCCCCCAAGCGTCAAAGGCAGAAATTACCGCTATAATCAGACTAATAACGAGCAAGAGCGGAAGAGCTCTTATCGTTACACTTAATAGTCTTTTAGCTTTATCAAGCAGATTCAATGATGTCAGGTAAGCCGTGGTGGCAAACCTTAAATAGTTAACCTTAATATATAAACCAGCCATTACAACACCCGCTGCAGTCAATAAGGGCAACAATCCATATAAGATATTTAATAAGTTCCAGATCACCGTACCCACGCCTAGAATTGCGCCTTTAACAAACTCCCACGCTGGCGGAACCAATTGGGCAACCCATAGGAATAACTCAGAGATAAACATCAGCCCAATAGATAAAGCATCAATAAAAGGCTGAAAGGTCCCGTTCTCAAAAGCCTCATTCAGCATCTGCAGGATCGGGGTCAGCGCCGCAAGTGCTCCGGTTCCGATCTGAATGAATGAGTTATTCACATTGCCAAGCAGCGTCTGCCATTGATTGACTGGTGAATCCAGCATGGTGTTCAACCCTTCCTGGGTCATGCCTGCCCGATTCAACAGCTCATCCATCGAGGCCAGGAAGGACTCAAAATTGCCTTTAGCATCGACAATCTCGCTGTTGAATTGTGCAATTTCTCCTGCCGGGATGTGAAATTCCTTTGCCAACAAATCGGTGTTCCCTCGCATAGCATTCATAATGGCTGCAGCGGCATCGGCCGAGCTTTTCCCTCCCGGCGACAGTGTGCTAAGCCTTGCTGCAAAATTGTTCAGCTCCGCAATCTGATCAGAGTTTTGCGTCATGGACATAAAGGATAACGAATTCTTTAAAGATTGGGTCACATCTGCGCCTGTTTTCAACGCCTCCCGTTTAACCTGATCGAACATAGCTGAACTTACTTCGACATCACCGATATGAATGTTAAACAACTCTCGGAACTCATTTTCCTTAGCCGCTGGCACAACGGTCATGGTAGCCGGTCCTACAATCATTCTGTTGGCGTAATCTTCAAATTTCTTGTACATGGCTTGAGATTTCGCTAAAGAACCTAGTATATTGATCATCCCTTCACCCCCTCTTGCATCAAAATCATCTCGGCTTCCGAACCCGTTCCCGCTTCTCCTTCTCCACCCGCAGTGCAATCATGGCATAGATGGCGGCCCGTTCCCGGACCGACATCGCCATGAGCTGGTGTGGAAGAATGTGCAGCTCGTGGAGGGCGTAGTAAGCGAAATTCGCTTCACCATCGCCCTCTTTAATCAGTTTTTTACTTCATCAACCAATTCGTTGATGTCACGGTCGAATCCGTTCAGTGCTTGCACACGCTCACCCAGTGCAGCAAATTCGCCGGGGAGGAGCATTTTTCGAAGCAGAGCTTCTGCACCCAGCACGCCGTAAGATTTTTGCAGCTCGCTGTTCTTCAGATCCGGATAGATCACACTGGCCACCATCAGCTTGGACATGTACTCATTCGCGTCAATTTCAGGAGTGAACACGCCGTTCTTGCCCTTGATTTTACGGGTGGCTGCTTTGCGGCATTCCTGGTTCTCCTCCTCCGTAATGCTGCGGAGCTTCCATGGTACAGGATGACCTTCGGCATCCTTAAATCGAACAGAGACCACGAATTCCTCCGTGATCTCCGCAGTCGAATGTTCTGCAAAAAACATACTAAAATCGCTCATTGTTGATCCTCCTCTTTATTACTCAGATAATTAAGCCAGCGGACTAAACGGTGTCTCCATCCGCACATTCTCAAACGTAAAGGCCACTTCTTCCTCCAGCGCCTCCGCTTCAGTGTCGAGAGACGCCATGATCACACTGTCCAGGTTAACCCCTTCCAAAATCACCGTTTGGCGTCCGGCATCCGAGCCCGGATCCTCGTTGCGTACTTCAATCATGAAATAAGCATCCTTGCCGGTCTGCATATATTCCAGCATCAATTCACGGAAAAGGGATGTCACATAATAGATGGTCATCGTGCCGGTGCCCTTCCATCCGATCGCTTTATGCTGAACACCGCGATGGCCCATCGTTTTAAGCTCAGCCTTCTCTTTTTCCACCGTAGCTTCCAGGGTTTTAATATAGAACATTTCTTCCATGCGATCGCCGATCTTGATGAATGCCTTACCCTCTTGTCCGGAAATAGTGTCACTTGCGCGCAAAAATGCCATCTTAGACCACCTTCACTTTCATGTATACTTTTTCAATTGCATCGACAGGCTGAACCTGGATATCCACAAACAGCACATCGCCTTCCGTACCAGGTGTCACCACAATATCCTCATTCGCATCAAAATTCTGAATTGCCCCGATATTCTGGAGCGATGCAAAATAGGCTGCACACTCCGCCCAAAACAGGGTACGGCCATCCACATTGTTGTCTACTTTGCCGATGTAGGACTGCTCGAAGATCAGTTTCAGATCATTGGCGATACCATCCAGGACACGGACGACACGGTTTTTGGAAAAATGGCGCGCCTTGGCCGGCTCAAACGACGTAAAGCTGTTAATATCCTGCTCCACGATCGCTTTGCTGCCGCTGAAGCTGAACAGAAACTCACCGTTGGTGAGCGCGGCCTCAATCTCGGAATGACTCAGTCGAACATCGGTATCCACCGCTTCGTCATAAGCGGTATAGGTGAGGGACTCATTCACGTTAGCTGCAGCCGTCGCCCCTGCTACCCAGGCAACTGCTTGAACCTTGTCCACCACGGTGCCATTAGCCAGAACCACACCATTCTTCACACTGATGATGCCTTCATAATCCGCCGCCGGATAATCAGCCAGCACAGCCTGCACCTTCTTGCCCTCCTGCTCGCGAAGGCGTTTGATGAATGCGGTATACAGCGATTTCAGTGTTGGATCCGCAGACAGAAGCCCGACGGTCTGGAAGTTGTGCACCTCAAGCGCTGCCAGGAAATCAACATGATCCTGGTTCGTGACTGTACCGTTCGCACCACCTGACAGTGCAAAACCTGCAGTAGCTTCTAGATCATCTGCATCTGGAGCAAAGGTCACATAAAGATTCGGCTTCAGCTCCTGTGCATCGGATACCAGTTGTTTGTCTACCGATCTACCACTCAGCAGTGTGCTGACCTCGAATTTGCCCGGCTCATCCACCGAGTCTTCAATAACAATCTGAATGTCATTTCCCCGTTCACCGCCATAGCGAGCGGTAACGTTAAGTCCGGCTGCTGCACCCGATGCCTTCACGCCGCTGTTCAACCGGTACAGCAGCAGTGTACCTGCGCGCTTAAGGGCTTCTTTTACAGACAGCAGCTCCGGTGCAGTGATGTCATAACCCAGTACCTCAACCAGATTGGTTCCCGGGGTTACGGTTAGAATGCGATGCGGCTCGCCCCACGGAAGCGACAAACCGAGTGCTGCGATCCCTCGCTCTCCGACGCGCCCTAGCGGCTGCTCCTGGGATGAGATTTGTGTGTATACGCCTGGTCTGATTTTGTTAGGTGTTGTCCAAGTTCCTCCGGCCATGTTACATGACCTCCTTTTTCAAAAATGTGGTTAGCAGTTCAACTGCTTGTTCTTTCGTGTATTGCTTGTCTTCTTGCAGGATCGCCTTCAGCACATCCTTCTCTTGATTGGAGAACTGCTTGGACTCCATCAACTGATGTTTACTGAATGCAGGTGCGGCGTTTTTTGCCTTCTTGCTCATTTCAAATGGCCTCCTTGTTGTAAAATTTGCATCTTCACGCCTTCTTCTGTTTGTTCGTTTAACAGTTGAAGAACGTATTCGGCGCGAAAATAACCTTCCCGCTCCGTGCCCCCCTCTTCCTCCGGCCGCTCCCAGGCAACGGATACAGCTCTGCAGGGCCGTCCATCCACCGTCAGCACGGTGAGCGCCTCCAGCATCTCGTCCATGATCTCTGCCACGGACTGACCCGCAGCAGGCACATAGACGATGCGGAAACGAAAACGAGCCGCATATCGTCGCTGCGATACGGGCTCGATTTCGGCTAGCGTTAGCTCGGTATGGAAGTAGGGTGGTACTGATATAGGAACGGCATCCTCCCTGAATATAAGGGGGATGCCGGGGAAGGAGCTGTTTAGTCGGAATGCCAGGGCATCCGTAATGTATTGTGTGGGCATGGTGGGCTCCTTTCATGGTTAAGAGAGAAATGGTTTCTTACTTTAATACATAATTAGATCTCCTTCGACAGTCTTTCTAAGGAAAATTTGCGATGATCCATTACTTTGCCTTTCATATCTTAATGAGTATATCCCCTCATCCATTTTGCTAGGAGCGACACTTAGACAAATACAGTTAATTTGGCTACTTACCCAAACTGGAGTCAGCCACTTCCATCCAAACAAACCGTAATAATTTCTAACTGACTCAGATCCTTTACCGTAGGATAATCTACCAAACGCCCCATAACTTCCAGAGAGGCTAGTAATTCCAAACATGCGTGATGTCCTTCTATCTAATATTAAACCACCAGCAAACATATTAGATGCAACATCATTGTTAGGATTTGTAAAAGGAAACCACCTTAGAGTACTACCAGTATTAATATTGTCTTGTGCTGTACAGTAACAATCTCCATTATTCTCCACAATAATATTGGCAACATGAATCTTCCCATCGGAATAAAGGTTAATAAAGTTAAGTGTGCTTCCATACGTAAAAATATGTCCAGAGCTGGAGTAGACTACAATCTTCGAACCGTCTGGGGATACTCCAATATTTTGAGGTGTATGTCCAGAACTTATCCCCTGCAATGTGGTAGTATGGAGAAGCTGTCCGTTACTGTTATACTTCCTTATATCTCCATAATTAAGATCACTAACCCTCCGGGTTTGAGTTACAACATAGATATTAGAATTATTATCGATGTCGAATTTAACCGAAGAGTTTCCCGCTGTATAAAATGTGAGCAAATGTCTACCATTCTTATCAAACTTCAAAATGTTGCCTGAATTATCCGATATCCATACATTGTTATTTCTATCGATTTTTATATCGTGAAGATTTTGTGACCATTGGATCGAAACTCTCCAAACCTGTGATCCGTTTAGCGGACTATACTTAATCAATAATTTTGAAGGAGCTGATAATACATATATATACCCTTCATAGTCAGTATCAAGTAGGCTACCGCTGGTTAAATAGGTATTGTCAGGCATTTGGGTCTCCCATACAGAATAAGCAGGCTCTTGTTCACCTAACAATTTCCCGTAGGTTCCGTCTATACCCAAGATATTGATTCCTTGTTTTATATTCTCTGATTTTAATGTTGTTGCCGGTGCTGTCACCCACGTATTCCCATCATAATATCCCGCAGGAGGTCTAATAAATGCCCGATCTCCAGCCCAAACAGTAGTTTCAAGCCCTGGCATATGATGATTCTCAGCACTCCGGTTAGGCATCCCCCCCGTCAATCCATTCCCGCTCGCATTGCTAAATGTCTTTCCAGCAAGAACATCACCCGGAGTCGCATTCCCCGTCGCCCTAATAACCCCAGCCATTTTCGCCACCAGCTGCGCCCAGGTTTCACTCGTGGATGCCGCTACTCCGATGGAGTTGAGCGCGGCAACCACATTCGCTTTCTGCTCAACTCCAAGCTGCTTTCCCGCGAGCGCCTCGTCATACGCCGCCTTGACAGCCTTCTCGGTTGCGGCCACATCCTCCCGCGTACCGTTCGTGGCATTCGATAACTGCACGATCCCTTTCTCCGTTAGGGATGCATTCGGAATGTCCACATCGACATTCTCCAGTTCCTCTCGTACCTGCCCCACTGCTTCATCGATCTTGTCCCAGTTATCATTCAGCATCGTCTCAATGTTAAAGGTCTCGTTGCCATCGGCAAGCGGGTCTTTCTTCAACAGTCCTAAATTGGGTGTGTGTTCAGCCAATTTCAGGCACCTCCTGCAAATTTGTTTAGTTGTATTTGTCCAAGCTCATCGAGTGTCATGGCACCGTGAACCTCGCGAATAAGCAAGTATTTGAACGCATACTCCACCAACATATGAGCCGGCTTGATCTCCTCGAGCGCTGCCTTCAAATCCTCCAGGTTGGGAGGGATACCAAGCGTGTCCACAAAACGAACGGTGAAGCTCCACTCCTCCGGTTGGAAGGTGACATCGACGGTGCCGCCATCATAAGCCTCGGCCACACTCTTCACAAGGCGTCCCGAGAAGTTCCCTGCTCCGCGGAGCTTTGACTCGATCACGGCCCGGCGCTGCGCTATGGGCTTCGATCGGTCTGTCGGAATACCGAGCTCGGCTTCCCAGCGGTCTAGTCCCCAAGTCGCTGTACGGACAAAGAACTGATCAGCAGCAGCATTCAGTGCCTCATACAGCGCATCCAGTTCGCTTCCTTTCGCATCCATATCCGAACGCATCACCCGGGAGGCTTCGTAATAGGAGGGAAGATAAGATAACAGCTCACGTCCCCGCAAGCTGTTCATATTCGGCCTATTCACTTACGCTCACCGTCCCCAGAACCGCCACCTGACCGGAGCCAATCTCGATGTTTTGCTGCTCGGCGCTTCCGTTGATGACTAGTTCCGAATAGTCCACAATAATCGGAATATCCAGCAGAACAGAAGCAATTCGCGTATACCGAACGAGCGGATCCTTTCGGTTAAAGGCGATCTGCTGCAGATAGGCACGCACGCCATCCTCGATCAACGTTCGGATTTCCTCCAGCGTAGACGGCTGCTCCTGGGTGCGCTGCACCTTGACCGAGATATGGATCTCAATCTCCTCAGCCGGCATTACCGTAACGACCGGGCCTGCCGGAGCCATGCCCTCTCCCTGCCCATCCTGGGTAGGATCAATATGCTGCTGCACTGCTTCCACAATCTCCGGGCTGGCTGCGCGTTTGTCCGTATCGATCAGATACAACCCGACGGTTCCCGGACCCTGCCATAAAGGAACAACCTCAACACCGCCAACGCCGGCAATTTCATTCGCCCATTGCATATACTGGGACTTATTCCCGCTGGTTCCCTGACTGCGAACCTTCGCATAGAATCGCTCCAGCAAGGACTGGTCCGTCTCCGTGTCTGCACCGCTGCGCGTTGGCTCTGGATTGGTCACTGACATAACGCCACCGATGGAAGACATCATCAGCTGAATGACATCGGCGGGTACATTGCCTTGCTTCCCGGGCACAACAGCCCGAATAGGTGCAGTTCCTGTGCCCGAATCCGAGAGTGTTACGGCAGCTGTCGTAACATACTCCACCGAGGACTCACCGGAGACTTCATCTGCAGGTGTAGCCACCGTGGTGCCGGCGGGGATTACGGTTCCCGGTCTGCCCGTAAACAAGACTGTGCCTGAGGAAGCCACAGCCGCACGTCTTGTAACTCCGTGCTCAGCTGCTCTCAGGTCCAGCTCTGGAGAACGGATATCGGCCACATCACTCGCCGCCGTGCTGGCGAAACCGCGCCGCAGCAGCTCCTGCGCCCATAAGGCCGCTTCGGACAGCATAAATGCCACCGGCGCCTGCGCATCCCAAATAAAAGAACCTTCGGATTTGTCGATATCCGAAGGCACCTTCGCTAACATGCGATTCATAATGTTCTCTTCTGTCTGTTCCTGCAAATACATCGGCACATCGGCCATCAGGTCATCACCACACTTTCAATCAATTCCGTTTCATCCCGAACACTCGTAATCCGGCAGCTGAATCGGCAGGCCTCGCCTTCCCATTCAAACTGGAACTGGTCCACACTCTCCGTCCGCGCATCCGCCATCAATGCTTCGGTCACCATCCGCCGAATTTCGCTTTCCAGCAGCGGGCGCCCATGCCCCTTGCCGATCAGGTCCTCAAGCTCGCTGCCATAGTCTCGAGAATAAATGAGATGACGGTAGCGCGGAGTGCGAATCGTTTTCTCACACCAGGTCACCCATGCTTCCTTCTCATCCGAGACAGCCAATTTCCGGGTAGGGGTCATCACGAACTCACCCGCTTCATAATCAAACCGCCAGCTTCGCCCAAATACAGCCCCGCGATCTTCGTTCGTGTCAAGCTCACCCGCATCTTCCCAGATCATATCTTCCGTTTCTGGAAACAGATTAGCCATGTGCACTCACCACCTTACACACCACCACGACATCATTGCCGCCGTTGACACGGACTGCCAGCACACGGTCACCAGGTTGTAGTCCTTGATTCAGCTTCAGTAGGGTATCCTCCAGCTCCGCTTCCTCCAATTCCAGAGAGACTGCTGACTGTCCACCCTCCCAGCTCATGGCTCCTTCTACGGTTCGGCGGGAGAGCGATAACAGACCCGGAAGCTCAGCCACCATATACTCCTGCAGTTCATGCTTGAAATCATCCAGCTTAATTCCCGTCGAGGTTATCGTGCCAAGTACGGCTCCTACCCCGCTGAGCGCTTGACGGGTTTGCTTATGGAAAGAAGAGAACAGGGAAGACGCCAATTGTCCATAGGGGTCTTTATTCAAGATAAAACCTCCTTTTCACATCGTCATAAGTCCCAAGCTCCAGCGTCATGCTTCCAGGATTGCCAAGCTCCCGGCTAACCGAAATAACAAGCAGCTTCATCGTACCAAGCTGAACCGCATCTCCTGCACGTATTGTATTGATGTCCGGGGCGTTTACGGTGATCGTCTCCTGGACTCCCCGAAGCTTGCTTCGAGCCAGCTCACGGGCTGCCGCTGGAGATTTCGCTTCATCATCCTGAATGATGGCTTGCAGCTGTCCATACTTGGCAACGTCCTTCTCCTCAATGGCCATGACCTTCGAAGGAACTTCCTTCCCGCTCTCGCTGGCCGATGTCGCCAGCACCTTCACCTTGGTAGCCGCTCCCTCCAGCGTCCGCCGCTGGGTCGTGTCCGTTAAAGTCTCCAGGACATACACTTCACGATTCGTCCCAAGTTCATACAGCTCCAGTCCCGCAGGGAGCATGCGCGGATGATATAGCTTGCCGCCAGCCTTGGCCGTTTCCCGCAAATCAGCGAACATGCTGGCATAAATCGACTGCGTCCGGTAAACGGAGCGGCCAAGCTGCTTTTCGGTATCGGGCAAGTGTGCAATCTTGATATTCCAGTCGGCGGCATACCTTTTAAACCGCTGTGTTGCGGTCTGTTTCGCCGGAAACAAATATTCCTCCTCAGACTTATCCAGATATACAGTTCGGTCATAAAGAGTCAGTGTCATCTTCTTCACACCATTGTTCGCGGTTTCGACTTCCCACACGACGGCTGGATGCAGCAAGGGAACATAATCCTTCATTCCATAAGGAATGCCGCTGATCCGAATCGCCATACCTGGCGAGAGCGGCGGCAAGTCCGGTGTCACCACAAGGTTCACCGTGCCTTGATAAGCTACCTGTTCCAACGAATCCCTTAAACTAATAGACTCCACTAAAGGCGATAAATCATACTTATCTTGCAAAATCACTTTATAGCTCATGGCAGCACCAGCTTCTGACCGGGTCTAATGGCATTCGGATTGTTGCCGATCACCTGCCGGTTGAGCTTGTAGATCTGGCTCCATTTCGAGCTGTCCCCGAGCTCCAGCTTGGCTATTTTGGAGAGAGAGTCCCCCTGTTTGACCGTGTATGACTTGTTCTTCTCCTTCAGATCGACCCGAGGGTTTTTATTGATTCCCGTAGCACTGTCGGTTCTCGCTACTTTCATCTCGCGCCACGTCCTAAGAGTCAGGTCAAAATATACATCCCCGTTCTCCCCGCCGCGAAACGTTGTCTGGTGAGAGGCCACAAACACCGGCACATTGACAGCCGTCTCCGTAATGATAAATTGAAGCGGCGTTTGGGATACCAGAAACTGATTGAGCATATTCATGGCTGTTTGCGGTTTCGGATGTGTATCCTTGCTGCCTTTACAGTACGAATCATCGAACGCTTTCGGGAAAAAAGAAGAGAAGGAAATTTCTTTGATTTTGTCTCCCTGCGGGAAATCAAACTCACCAAAGGTTAGAACCGTCGCGGTTTCATACCCCTTTTGGCGCGAGATCGTCACTTCCTCGGGATTGACCGGGAATAGAAACTCCTTCCCTTTGCCGCTTTTCAACACAAATTCCATCGCCGGCCCCTCCTTTCCGTTTAAAATACGGTAAAGCTCTAGAAGTTTTAATATTTCCAAGTATTAATACGGCATTGCTTGATTCGGCTTCCGGTTCTGAGCCGCTCTATGGAATTCAGTCCTCAGTCGCTGCCCGATCTGTAATATTAATCCTTCCACATCGACCGGGTGATGTTCATGCACCGTTACCTGAACGGCTCCCGACGGCAGATTATAGTTGGTGGTTGTCTCCATTTGGATATCCCTGAAATATCCCGACAATACATTCATCTGCTCTGGACTAATCTGAACGACCTGCGGAGACAGCTGATTGCCGGAATACGCCTGGGTGCGGGCAGGATCGCTGAAGGCCGGAGGACCGAACGATCCCCTGCTTCCGGAATACGAATGGCCGCCAGGCGTGGCATTCCCGTATGTTGGAGCGCCGGGACTGGCGAGCGCATAGCTCGGTGGAGGTGCCGGTACCACGGGCTTCGGAACAGGAGGAGGCTGGGCGATATCCTTTTCTTTTTTGCCAAAGGAGAAGGTTTTGGAGAACCATTTCGTTACATTCTCCTTGCCTGCCTTGAACGTCTCCGTTATCCCGGTGACAGCCCCGCCAATTTTTTCGCCTACATAGCTTCCAACGGCACCGCCTGCAACCGAGCCAACCAAAGTGCCTGCGCCTGGAATAACGGAACCGACCATCCCGCCGATGGTTGCGCCAATGCCTCCACCGATTGCGGAGCCAATCGCCTTATTACGCTCTATGCCAGGCTCTGCCTGTGCAATCGCTTTGGCGTCCGCCAAAAAGCTCAACGGACCCAGGAGGCGTTTGCTGGCACCTTTCAATAGACCAGAAGCTCCCCCGCTTTTGACCGCGGTCTTTGCCGGATTGACCGCTGTCTTAGCGGCACCCGTATTACCGGCAACTACGCCAAGTCCACCGCCGCCGCCACCAAAGAGATTGGAGCCAATCTCCCACGTTTTTTTAGCCACGGTGAGACCTGCCTTTGTCAGATTGCCTACAGTTTCAAGGAAGTCCCCGCCAACCGCCATTCTGCGCAAAGTTTTTCCTTTCCCAACGGGTTTCTTCGGCGTGGTACTAGGGACTTTGTCATTGGTTGGGGTACCTTTGCTTTGGGTTTGCGCGGCTTTGCTTTCAGTTTGTGCGGCTTTATTTTGGGTTTGTGCAGCTTTTTGGGGGTTGGACTTACCTTGCCCACCGGTGCCATTATTCAAATCAGGCTTAGCATCGGGGGTATTGCCTTTCTGCGATGGTTTTCTCTTTCCTGGCAGCACTTCCCGAAGAGACTTCGTTTTATCCTTGATCTCACCTATCCCTTTCATTGCAACTGCAGCAAGTAAAACACTTTCAACACCGTTCAACGCTTTATCCATAAATGAGCTGGACTCCTGTCCTCCTCCAATTTGCAGGTTCCCAAGTGCATCGGACAGCCCATGCAAGGCATCGGTGTTCGCCTGAAGAGCATTAACGACAGGGTTAAAGTCCAGTCCCTGAACGACATGGAGGACGTTCACATTTACAAGGGTGTCAATCTGTCTGTGAACATGAAGCTTCACACTGGCCGAGGCGTTAATCACCTCAGATTTCACGCGTTTGATTTTCTCCAGCAGGCCATCCAGTGCTTTCGAAGCACTATCCTTCAGCACGATCTCCGGGGCCATCCGGGTTCTGCCGATCCGCATCACTCGCCCTTCGATGCGTTCGAAGTATCGCTCCATTGCCCTGAGCTCGCGGTTCGCCTTCACCACATTTTTCGGATCGATGACAAGATTCATCCGATAGCTCAATGATTCAGCCATGGATCATTCACCTCCTTTTCAACTTCTGGTTTGACCTGCAGCTGCCAGCTGATCCAATTCCGTCTCGGAAAAGGCCAGCAGCAGCAGTCGTTCGCCCCGTGGCAGACGCCAAAAATCTCCGGGACGGAGATGGTGCCGCGCCCACATGTGGTACAGCATCGTGGTCATTCCCCCGGAGTTGATCAGTTTTTTAGGTCGGAAATCTCAACACCGAAACCGGACAGCTCTAGCACTTTATCGCCGACGGCATCCAGTTCCCCTGCCAGCAGCATGCGGCGAACCGCCTGCTCTCCGCCCGACAGCTTCAACCGGCTGGTAATGCGCGGATCGCCCCATCCGTTCAGCGTCAGTCCTTTCACGGTCAAGCTGCCCGTCGCTTCGGAAATCAGGAGCGCATTAAACGTCTCCGTGTCCACCTTCTCCTCTACCGAGCCCTTCACGCTCCGGCGGACCGTGCAGCGTTCACGAATGCTGTCCACCTTGCTTGAAGTTAATCCATGCAGCGTAATCTGCATGTCCAGCCGCTGGATGCGAACGGTTTCCTCCGGCAGCTTCTCCGCTGCCTCGAACAACTGATCCAGAATTTGTTCTTCGCTTAAATGCTCAAGTTGACTCATGTCTCACTGCTCCTTATGAAAAATATAGAGTTCTTTTATCTGCCTATAGACCCGAGTGACTGTCGTCCCTCATCCGACTGAAGAGAGACGACAACCGCCAGTTAGGGTTCCCCATTTTATGCGTTGAACTGCCTAATTCGCTACAATCGGATCAAGCAGCTCATACCCTTCAAAAGTAAAAGTTGTTTCCTCCTGTATCTCTTCACCAGCGGTCCAATTGGCCAGCTGGATTTTATCCGGCATGCAGCGGATCAGGCGAACGCGTTCATGACCGTATGCTTCCGGGTCGTCCAGCTTCGAAATAATATCGAATTTCGTGAAGCCACGGGCGATCATATCCGAAGTAACCTTGTAACCGCTCATCGTCCCCGTTCCCTTTTTGGAGCCGTTCTTATGCACCGTCCATTCCTGACCGACCAGCTTCAGTTCGCGCTTCTCCAGCTCCACACTGGCCTCCAAGTGATTGATATGCGTCTGCCAGACCCCATCGATATACGCCTGGCCATATGTCCCCGAAATGACTCTTGAAGCATCCAACATGTTGTTTCCTCCTCTACGAAATTAAATATTATTGAACGTAAAAAGTACCGTACAGCTGCTCCATCACATCGGTCAGCTTCACATTCCATTGCAGGAATACCTGATCCGGATCCGGTGTGTTCACAGCCGAGTCGCCATAATACGCCGGGTCAAGAATAACGTCATATCCGTCCGTTTCAATCACCTGACTTAGCGACAATTGACCCAAATACTCCTTGACAGCACCAATAAGCGCTAGTCTTCCTTCTTCCGTATTGTTCACCTTGCCGATATAGGTTTGCTCCGCTGCCTGCTGAAGATCAGCCTGAATCGCATCCATGACGCGAATGGAACGGATTTTTTTCCAAGCGTTGTTTTGGCCTTCGGCCGGGCTAACCAGCGTGTTGATCCCGCGCAGCGCCTTAACTTGGCGTCCGTCAAAGAAGAGCAAGAATACCCCGTTATTCACGGCCGACTCCTGCTCCGAGCGAGTCCAGCGACGGGTAACATCCTCGAATGGTGTCACGGCATACGTTGCTGATTGATTCAAACGCTGCCCTGCAATCAGTCCTGCAACATACGCAGCTGTCAGAGCCGAGCTGTAATCATTTCCGGCTAGACGCACGCCTGTGCCGACATTAATAATTCCTTCATGATTGAGTGCCAGGGATCTAGCTGCTGCCAAATCAGCTGCATTCTTGGCTGTATCGTCCGCTTTGCTTCCGCCAAAAACAGCCATCACGCCGCAGCCTTCACCACGAAGACGCTTCACCCAAGCGGAAAAGCTCTGCAGCAGAGCCATGTCGGCAGCATAGTCAAGTGCAAGCACGTTAAACTCCTGACCTTCCGCTGCATCCTGCATGGCAATATAATCAGCATTGGTCAATCCGCTAATGCCGCTTTCCCCACCGGACAGTCCAGCGCCGCTTACCTCCTCGAGGGACGTGTTGCCGTCCCCTACGACCGAGGCCGTAATCCACTGGTTATTGCTGTCACGATTAACCTGTTCGGCAAGCGATGCGGCTGTACCGTCCGTGCCAGTGTAGGTCCCAAGAAGTTTAGCTCCTTCATATAGCCGAAGCTCCTGTACGGATGGATCAGCCAGCGATGGCTGGATGGTTACTGAGAATTGATTTCCTCTTCTTCCAGGGTACTTCGCCTCCAGCTTGAGTGTATCCTCAGGTTGGCTGGCACTGTTCTGAAGCGTAACGGAAGCCGGGGCTGCGCTGCTGTCTGCAAGACGGTAAGCAAGCAGCTTCTTAGGTCCGCCCAGCAATGCCAGATACAAAGCGTCATAAGCGGTAACACCATTCTCCCTACTGAGGGAATACCTGTCGTCAATCGCCTGCTCGTTTCCAATTTCCACAAACTCCCGCACCGGCCCCCAATCGGCCTTCACGGGTATGATCACTGTACCGCGCGCGCCTCCTTGAATTGCTGAAGCAGCCTGCGCTTTGAAATTCATATACAATCCCGGCAGTACCGGTTTATTAGTGCTTTCCCATGTTCCTCCCGCCATGCTTAGACCACCTTCACTTTCATGAATTGATTAATTTTTTCTTTGACTTCTGCTACCGTATAACGTTCATTGCCGCTCCCATATAGAGCGCCATCTACAACCTCCGGCCGAACGCCAAACAACGCCTTTGCATGCGCCTTCAGTTCCGCGACCTCATAACGGGCATTCAGGGTATCCGATTTCGATTTCACTGTTTTCTTGATCGCCACTCCATGTCCACCTCACTTCATATTGGGATGAATGTGTACACGGCGAATCCACGCCGCATCCTCTACAGCGCGCATTTTTCGCTGCATTAGCTTAAGCTTTACTTGTCCGTCCAGGACAGGATCAGCTTGCAGATTGGCCGTCACGTCCACGACCGTCATATACCGGCGCTCCCCGGCGTCGATCGGAATCATCGCCTTGTCACCAAGCTCCCCGGCGAGCGCTATGGCAGTTTGAAGCTCCATATCCGCCGTGGGCGAAACAACATGGCCAGTAAAGCTTTTTCTCACTTCAACCATGGAGGCTGACGAATTTAACACTTCACAGTCAGTCAACCGCCACATTACCGCATACTCTTCCCGAGATGATGGCCAGCGGGATTGATAGATCTGCCATCGGCTTCCTAGGAATTGTCCTGTCCAAGCCGCCAAATGGCTGAGCCATTCATCCGGCTCCTCGTCAGCCCCTCCCCCATTTACCTCCGGTAAATAGATGCCAAAACGGAGCAATCGAGCAGTTTTCCCCGTCATCGGATCCACTTTGTCTGCCTCCGGCACCCCCAGATAATGAAGTGTGAATGCCTTTCCCTCATCGCTAACGATCCGGCGTCGATGCAGCTCTTGGATCAGCTGTTCAGACCACATATCAAGCTCGTCGAGCATCGGTCTATCCGTATAGAGCAGTAAGCGAATCACTTGCCGATACCCCGCCCAAGCGGATTTCCACACTTCTTCCCCGAGCATGATGACAGCATAATTGCTCTCCATTGTCCCTGCGGGCGGATGCAGATCATACACATGCCCTTCAAGCTCCGGGATGATGCTCGATACCATCTGGCTAATTTCACGTCTCATGGACCCAGCAGCCGAATGTTGGTTGCCTCCACGATTTCCCCATACAACCTCGGCCCCTCCTTTCTCTCCGATATTGGAACCGGGAATGACCAACAGGCTTGACCGCATGAAAAAACCGGCCCTGTTGGCCGGCTGACAGTTCATTACTGTGTTGTTCGGTGCCTCTTGCTTCATTCCCGATGCTATAATCTTACCTTGTTTAAACCCAAGCGGAGACGGTGAAAGGGAGAGGATTCTGCGAAGTTCGGGATGATTATGGGCGGTAAAAAGACGAGTGCCTGATTTCAGCGTGCAGTAACTGCCGTGATGGGCTTGCTGACTGCACAAGGAAGCGAATTGTTCCTGACCCTACCTATGGGACATTCTTTCCGAATGGCTATGATCCGAAGCCGGATTCGTCACCGGAGGCCATTTCCTGTGATTCCATCTCAGTCAGTGCCTGAATACTCTCCATGACAAGTTCCGGGTGCAGCTGCGGAATCATGTGGCCAACTCCCGGATAGAGAATCAGCCTGGAGTGAGGAATGTCCCGATGCAGCCATGTGCTGTGCACCAGGGTCGGGAAGGGATCGGCTTCACCGGCAGCGATGACGACAGGGGCTGCTACTTCGCCATATCGGCTCGATATTTCATCGCAAGCCGGAGCGAACTGGAGCACATCCTCCCGGTTCGCCCGGAATTGTCCGGGCCTGAACCACAAGGCTCGAACCGCTCGGCCGTAAGCCTCGGGAACCCGTTCAGGAGTGAAGGTCGCGTGCATCATGCTTCGGGAGGCTAGATAAGCAAACGGAACGAGAAGCGTATGCAGAAGCAGGCTTCCGAGGATCGGCATCGTTACCAGACGCGACAATCCATCCCCATCGGCAGCAGGATAATTGTCCCTGTACATTCCCCCGCCCACGGTAACCAAGCCTGACACGTCCTCGGGATAATCCAGCGCATAGGTCAGCGCCAACACCCCGCTCCATGAGTGGGCAACCACTATCGAACGCTCGATGCCAAGCTTCCGCAGTGCACCATGCAGCAGTCTTGCCTGGTCTCGTGGCGACATGTTCCGACTCGGCAATCTTTCACTGTATCCATATCCCGGCCGATCAAAGGCCAATGCCCGATAGCCTTGCTTGGCTGCCAATGTCATGACTTCTTTAAAATCCCCACCCCACAGCACCCCGCCATGAAGCAATACAACCGGTTTGCCCTCTCCTTCATCTTGATAATGCAGCCGAATTCCATCCACCTCGACAAACGATCCGGAAGGCGGGTACTTCTTCTCCGCACGGCGCACTGCGATATCACTGCATATATATAGAAGAAACACAACTGCTGCTATCCCCAGCACAACCTCCATTGGGACAACTCCTCCATTCTAATAGGTATTACTTTCGCGTACTATTTAGTATGTCAATTACAAAAGAAAAACGCCAATCGACGTTTCTCCCAGCCTCCAGAGCATAGGCAACTTTCTACAGGATATTCGTTCATTCGTTACTCTCCCCTCGGTTCCTCTGCAGGACGAGGATACAGGCCGTTCCACAGCATGCTTGCCACATCGTCCATCATCACATCCAGCTTAATCTCCTCCCGATGAATGACCGACGTCACCAGCATGCCATG
Source organism: Paenibacillus sp. 7541 (assembly GCF_002276395.1). Taxonomy (NCBI): domain Bacteria; kingdom Bacillati; phylum Bacillota; class Bacilli; order Caryophanales; family Paenibacillaceae; genus Paenibacillus; species Paenibacillus sp. 7541. Next base: position 71,651 of record NZ_NQLZ01000016.1, read on the forward strand.
CATGACCGATTGAATGTACACCGATATCGCCTTTGCATCCGGCTCGCCCCACAATCGCCCGCTGCGTTGAAGCTCTGCCAGCATCAGTGCTACCTGATGGTGCAGCTCCTCGAACAGCCCCGCCAGCTTGGACCGGATCCCCGGCTCACGGCTGGATACCAGAAACTCCAGAAACAGAAGCGCGGCATCGGGATTCTCCAGACAGGATGCGCACTGGCCCCGCAGCCAGGAAGAAAGCGCGCGAACCGGATCATCCGCCTCCAGCACGGCCTGGGCCTGCTGTGGAATGAGCCGCTTCTGGGCCGCCATATTGGACTCAAGCAGCGTCACATATAGGTCCTGCTTGCTGGCAAAGTGCCAATACACGGCCCCTTTGGTCATGCCGGCCTCCGCTGCCACTTGGTCGAGCGAGGCTCCGCTGTAACCGAGTCGTGCGAACACCGTACGTGCTGCCTCGATTATTTTGGAGCGGGTATCCCCATGGGACGGCTCCTTCCCCCGATCCCGCATCCATTCTGCAATGTGCGTTCTCATGCGCTCCTTGCTTCCCAGATGGCGTCTGACCGTCGTCCAGTGCACACCCGCCGCGTCCGCAATATCAGCGTAATTGATTTTATCGAGAGGCATCTGCTCGGCTAGTTTTAGCGCCACCTCCATCATTTTCGATTTGGAATCCATAAGGGCCACCATCCTTGATTGTATGATGCAATGTAATAATTACATACTAATAAGTACGTATATATAATATAATTTAGGTCTGGCTTATGTCAATCCGAGGCTATTATCGCCTTATCCGAGTGACAGGAACTGAAATGAAAGGGCATGATGAGCAGCCCCATTATTGACCTGCCCCTACTGCCTGGGCTTCCTCACTCTTTTTCAAGCGGGTGATTGGTTTAACGAGTGTGTCAAGAGACAGCAGTCCGAGCTCGGCCAACACCAGCGCCAGCTTGTAGAACGCCTTGCTCCGAATTTTCACATAGGTGTCCTTGCTTACCGGCGGATCGAAAATATAATTGTACACTTTGTAGTCAAACACATCATCCTGCTTCATGTACCGCTCCCGGATGAGCAGCTGCTCGCGCTCCCCGAGCCGCTCTACAATCGACTCGATCATCTCGCAGTACCGCTGTCTGGCTGCCGGCATGTCTACATTATAGACAGCCACCTGTGCAGTCTGATCCGAGGTTACATTCGTCGGACCATGGAAACGCTCGGTATAGGATGCCGTGATGCTGGCCTCCCTAACCTCGAAGGTAATCGTTTTGTAGATCCGGTATTTTTCAAATATCGCTTCAACGGCACGCTGGGTTTTTCGACGGTCCAGTTCTGGCAACACATGATTCATACGACTTCACTCTCCTGTTCATCATTTGCAGTAACTACCAAGCCCTATTCTTGTCCAACAGCAGTGTTTGTTCCCATTTGGCATCGTTGTCTTTCATGTTTCGTTCGTATGTTTGTTCGTATTTTTCATTAATATACCACTATTTGGTGAAAGCCGTAAAACTCCGTCTCCATCAATTTTGGGTCATATTTCGGAGTCTAGCTTCAATTTCCTTGCCTTTTGGCAATATAACTCTTTTTTGTTTTACCTGTTGGCAAAGACAGGAATTCTGTTTATACTTGAAGCATAGAGGATTTCAGACGGACAAAATGGTGAGGAGTGGCCGGACCGTGGACCAGGAATTTGGTGTATATCTGAAGCAGATCAGGGAAGAGAAGGGCTGGAGCATCAGCAGGCTGGCACAGGCTGCTGAGATCAGCGGCTCCCAAATTTCCAGAATTGAAAACGGGTTAAGAGGCGTGCCCAAGCCGCAAACCCTTCGTAAAATCGCGGATGCGCTGGACGTTCCTTACGAGGAATTGATGAGCCAGGCGGGATATCTGGAAACTGAAGCCGTCCCTGCAGCGGAACTGTCCGTTCCGGTCTGGGCAACGGCCAAGGACAAGCGGGATTTCAAAAAAATGCTGGAGGATGACGGAGAGCTGATGTTTGACGGCATTCCACTCAATCAGGAGGACAAGCAGCGAATCAAGGATGTGCTGACTGGCCTGTTCTGGGAAGCCAAGAAGATGAATAAACGGAAGAAGTAAACCGATGACATTATTGCAAAATTCCGATGCTAAAGGAGCTTTCCGAGCGATTATTAGAATCAATCAACCAATATCATTATTGCAGGTGAACCGGCATGGATGATTATGTACAGGCTTTAATCCGCAAGCTGATCCGAAAATATCATACCAACTGCCCGTTTGAGTTAGCATCCTCTCTGGGAATACATATCCGTTTTGCCGATTTGGGGCAGACGACCAAAGGGCTCTATTTTCGCAAGCTGAGACGGAGATTTATCGTGATCCATAATCAGCTTCCAGCGGAATGGCAGCGTTTTGTGTGCGCCCATGAACTCGGACATGATCGTTTGCACAAAGGAATCAGCCGATTCTTTTTGGAGGAACACTCCTATTTTAGTCCAGGCAAGCTGGAGAGGCAGGCCAATCGCTTCGCCATTGCTCTCTTGACCGCCGACCTTGCAGCATCACCGGGTGAATCCTTGCATGAGTACTACCGACGCGCCGGGGTTCCGCAGGAAATGCTATATTTTTTTTGAAATTAACAGAACATGCGTTCCTGTATAGCTGTTATAATCTGGGGATTGGAAGGCTGGCGCGGTCTCCAGCCTGTTCTATGGATGTATCAGCCCTTCGGCTCGAGAATCGCCACCTGTCTTTTGCCCACCTTGAACCCTTGTATTTTGGTGAAGCGGTCATGTCTTAATTTCTGACTTTTATCGGCGATGACCGCTACTACGGCACGGCCAGGCTCCAGTAAACGATAGACATGCTCAAAAAAATCATGCACAGGATCCGCGCTATCCCCGTTCCAGCTGACGATCTGTCCATAAGGAAGGTCGGTTAGCACAAGGTTTGCCTTAAGGTCAAATGGCTCCTGCCAATTCGTAATATCCCCTTGAAAGCAGCGGACCTCCTCAATTGCTGACCGATCCAGCAGCTGCTCCAGGCGGGCAACACTTTGAAGCGCTTCATGGTGCGAGGGCTTATCATAGAGCTGGATCAGCTCCTTGATCTGCTTCTCGCGTCGCTGCATGCCTTCGGGCGTAAGCAAGGACAGATTGTTCCCCGCCAATTCCAGCACGCCGGCGTTCACATCCGAGCCGATGACCTGCTTGAAGCGCTGGCCGTGCAGCAGCCCCGCGACCGTCAACAGGTAGCCGCCCCCGCAGCATGGATCGAATAAGGTATAGGGACCCTCGTTCCCCCTGTCTTCAAGCATGCGTAAACATCGCTGCACAATCTCGCTGGCAAGCCTCACCGGAAACGAGGTCGTTCCGCGCGCATTATACAGCACCCGGCCGCTCGCGAAATCCTCGTAGCTGCGCTGTGCCGATTCATATATGTATTCCATTGCCGTTACCTGCCTTTAGTTGATAGTGGATGAATATTGATCCATTGCCGTTTAGATCTGTCTTTACCATTAGTATTATATCCGAGCCGCATATCGCGAGCCAAACAGAAGAAGCAGAAAGCCCGCCCCCACAGGACTGGCTTTCTGCTTCTCACTTAATTGAACCGGACATCGCCGATGCCAAACCACGGATAATAGCTTGCCCCCGCATATGCACAGCAGACGGCCGCAGCCAGCAAGCCGACCGTCAGCACATCATACCGGGAATACTGAGACGGATAGTAGTACGTTCGCGCCTGACTCCGGTCCCCGTCGAACTGCTTCGCCTCCATCGCCGCAGCCACGCGGTGAGCCCGGCGAATGCTTTGCGCCAGCAGCGGAACTACATATAATCCGGCGCGCACGACCAGCCTGCGCGGGCCGCGAGCCGGCTGTACCCCGCGCACCTTCAGCGCCTGCCGACGAATAAGGAATTCCTCCCACACCATCGGCAGCAGACGGATGGATGCCATGAAGCTGTACGCATACTTGGGCCGAAGTTTAAGCTTCTGCATTAACGCATAGAACAAGTCGACCGATTGCGTTGTGGTTACAAGCAGCAGGCCTTCGGCTGCAAAGGCGATGCCTTTGAACCCGAGGTGCAGACCGCGGTAGAAGCTTTCCTCCGATATTTTGAACAGGCCCCATTGCCACCAGATGGTATCCCCTTTACCAAACAGCATCATCGATGAAGCAGAAGCGAGGAACGCCATCATGAACGGAATGAGAAACAGCAGCATTTTCCAGGGCTGAATGCCGCTTAGCAGCAGCAAGCAAACCGTGAAGATCATCGCTTGATAGATGATGACATCAAGATCATGAGTGAGCACGGTCATGAAGAACAACAGACAGATGACACCCAGCTTCACAACCGGATTCGTCCGATGCAGCCAGGTGTGACGGACAGGTCCCCAGAAGCTCATGAACTCACCTCCGCCAAGGCCATGTCCGATTCTGCCGCATGTAATCTTGGCGACACCTTCTGGGACACCACCCTGCCCTCGCGGATCTCCCATATATGCGTGGCGGCCATCTCAGCGATCTGCAGCTCATGTGTCACCATCAGGATCGCGGTTCCGCTGCGCCGAAGCTGCTCGCACATCTCCAGGATCGCAAACGTATTGCGGGCATCCTGCCCGAAGGTGGGTTCATCCAGCAGCAGAACCGAAGGCTGTCTCGCCATGGCCGTAGCGACACTGAGCCTGCGCTTCTGACCGGTTGACAGCTGATACGGATGCCTTCCTTCCAGCCCATGCAGACCGAAGCGCTCCAGAATGCTGCGAGATGCTTCCTCCGCTTCACTGGCAGGCATACCGTCCACCAGCAAGGAATAAGCAACCTCATCTCCCACACGCTCCGTGACAAACTGAAGCTCCGGATTCTGGAACACAAACCCGATCTGGCGAAGCTGCTGTTCCCTGCGTTTGCGAAGCTTCTTCCGCTTTCCCTTAACCACATGCTCGCCGCCAAGAATGTAGGTCCCTTCAGATGGCAGTAAGCCCATCAGGCTTAGCAGAAGCGAGCTTTTGCCAGCTCCGTTCGGGCCGAGGATCGCCACATAATCACCCGGGAATACCTCCGCATGATCCAATGCGATCACAGGCTGACTGCGCCGCTGGCCAGCGAAGCTCTGCAGCGTGATCTGCGGCTCACGGCTGCAGCGATTCGCGCTTACGCTCGCGTACGGATTCACGACTTCATTCTCCTGATCCGGACGCCCCCTCCCTTCACCGGAGGAGGCCACCACCGGTTCCAGGGAGGATAACGATCCAGCCGCGCTGCTCGAAGCGATGCGGGGGAACCACTGCTGCCCCGCGCGCGAAGCTGCATAGTCCTCCCACACGCCGGGATACCAGATGCCGTAGGACTTCAGCTCCGATTCATAACGAGCGAACACTTCCTTCGGCGGGCCTTCGCCCAATATCACGCCATCCGGTCCGAACAGCACGATCCGGTCCACATAGTCTGCCATCTCTTCGATCCGGTGCTCCACGATGATCAGGGTACGTCCGGCGGACACTCGCTTCACCGCTTCCCAGATCTGACGCCGGCCTTCCGGATCAAGCAGAGCCGAAGGCTCATCCAGGAACAGCACCTCCGGTTCCAGCAGCAGTGCCGATGCCAGTGCCAGCCGTTGCTTCATTCCTTGTGACAAGTGGCTGATCGGCATATGCAGCTCCTTGAGATGCAGGCCGACCGCATCCAGCGCTTCGCGCATTCTCGCTTTCATCTCGTCCCGGGGGACCGCAAGATTCTCCAGAACGAAAGCCAGCTCCTCATCCACATACGGCATGCAAAACTGCGTGTCCGGATCCTGGAACACGTAAGCCCATGAACGGGGAAGCTGCCGGTTCTCACATTTCATCGGCACCTCGGTCGCCTTCGGAATCATGCCGCTGAGCACCTGCAGCAGCGTCGATTTTCCGCATCCGCTCGGCCCGAGCAGCAGCACTTTTTCACCCGGCGCGGCCTTAAAGGATACATCCTTGAACGTCAGCCGCTCTTCCCCGGGGTATTTCAGCCGGAGCCCCTCCACGGATACTGCCTGCTCCCTAGGCTCTCGAAGCCCTTCCGCCGCCATCGGCTCCCAAGCGGCACTGCGCCCAGTTCCCTGATCAGCCATGGCGCGGATCGTCCAATGCTTCGTAATCCTTCGATGAAGCCGGGCGGAGCAGCGCCGTTACGCCTGTACGCTCAAGCGCCTTCGCCAGCAGCACCATGAGCAGACCGGCGATGACCGCGCCGCTGAGGATACGCATGCCGTATTTGGCAATGAACAGCCAGGATTCCAAATCATCCGTGTAGCTGTAGTAGAAATCGAGCACCATCGAGCCAAGCGCTGCCACAGCTCCTGCCGCTGCAGCAACCCACACGCTGTAGTTCCGGTAGCGGAATGCCGCAAAGACCAGCTCGGCTCCAAGTCCTTGAATCAGCCCGTACATAAGCAGGGTCAGACCCCAGCCGCTGCCAAACAGCACTTCCACGTGCGCGGCCGCCAACTCTGCAATAATCGCGACGCCCGGCTTACGGATCAGCAGAAAAGCAAGCGTTGCCGCTGCAAACCACATCCCGTACAGCAGCTCATCCGCCTGAAACGGCTTGAGCAAGCTATATACCGATCCCCAAAAGTGATACACAATCCCAAACACCAGTGACACCAATACGGTAACCAAAATATCGCTGACTCGCAGTCCTTTCCGGGACTGTAATTCCAAATTTTCTTTAACTGGAACTCCCATAAACCTTCATACCCCTCTCAACCTTTATTTCGTGGCGAACAGGATTGGCAAGATTCGCGCCGGCCGGCTGCTCATTCATTCCAAATCCACACAACAAAAAACCGTCTGGAAAAATGCGCAGACGGAAAATAGGCCCTAGTATAGGCAGGGTCGGATATTCTCTACGCTGGCATTACCCAGTTCAGATTAACGGTCAGCAGCGGGATAACAGCTGCAATCTCAGCCTGATTCACTCAAGCCCCCGTACTCCCTATTCGGTTTTATGCTAATCTAAAAATACACAGCCCATCGCAAATTTGCAAGAACCATTTTACAAATTGACCGATTTATTGATTTCGAATCAAAACTGTGTCAATATCAGATTGTACTTACCATGCGTCTATCAACCGGTGATATGAAACCGCCATCAAGATCCTATAGACACATGCAGGAAAAGGAGAATTTCATGGCTAAACATTTGCTGCGGCTAATGACCGAACTGTCTTCCCGAAAGTGGCTTTCCAAGCTGATGGGGCGCTTCTCTCACAGTGGAGTCAGCCGTTATCTTATACCGACATTCATTCGGGTATATCAAATTCCCGCCCACGAAGCGGAGAAGGAAATTCACGAATACCGCTCGCTGAACGAGTTCTTCTCCCGCAGACTGAAAATCGGCATGCGCTCCATCGATGATACACAGAGCGCCATGGTCAGTCCGGTCGATGCCACCATTACCGCGCAGGGTTTGATTCAGGCAGGCACCATTGTCAATGTGAAGGGGCAAGACTACACGATAGCCGAGCTGCTGAACCACTCCCCGCGAATTGAGCATTATATCAACGGGTATGTATTTGTGCTGTATCTAAGTCCGACGGATTACCACCGCATTCACTCCCCGGTTACCGGCGTGCAGACGGAAAGCGAGCATCTGAAGGGCAAGGTGTACCCGGTCAATGATTTTGCAATGACCCATATCCGGTCCGTGCTGAGCCGGAACGAACGGCTGATTACATACATTGCGCATGAATTCGGCGAGGTCGCTGTTGTGAAGGTTGGCGCGATGAACGTCAGCAGCATTCAATATGTGAGCGACGAGGTCAAGCAGTGGCAGATCGGCGATGAGCTGGCTTACTTCGAATTCGGCTCCACCGTCGTGCTTCTGACCGAAAGCGGCACATTCACGCCACGCGGAGATTTAGAGACCGGCTCAAGGGTCAAAATGGGCGAGCTTCTGGGAGTCCTTCATCCGAATGAAAAAGCAAACTAGTCCCCTGTTCTTGCGTCAGCGTTATTCCCTGCCTGCGTCCTTCTGACGCAGCAGCCTCATGACGATGCGCTGGAACAGCCGGTCCGGCAGCAGAAGCTTCATCCAGGCCGACCACTGGGTCGAACGGGGCAGCCGATAACGAAATTTCGGTTTACGCATAGTGGCAATCCGTGCCACCAGCCTGGCGACCTCCATCGGGTCTCCGGCCTGCTCGGCTGTCCGCTTGGAATAGGCCAGCACGCCGGTTAATACCTCGCGGTACGGGGAATGCTCCCCGCTCTGGATCGCCCCGAAGCTCTTGCGCCAGATCGGGGTGCCATAAGCGCCCGGCTGGACCAGCACCACATCGACACCCCAAGGGGCCAGCTCCATCGACAGGCTTTCACTGAACCCTTCTACCGCGAATTTGGATGCGGCATACGGCCCGTATCCCGGAAAGCCAACCACACCGCTGATGCTGCTCAGCATGATGATTTTGGCGCGCCCGGTTGTACGCAGCAGAGGAAGCATCGCCTGTGTCACCGCCAGCGTGCCGAAGAAGTTCGTCTCCATCTGTCTTCTCCAATCCGCAAGCGGCACTTCCTCCACCATGCCCCCGACCGCTTCACCGGCGTTGTTCACCAGCACGTCGAGACGGCCGTAGGTATCTTCGATGTATGCCGAGGCCTGCTCAATGTGCTCCGGGCGGCAAATGTCCAGCCGAAGCGGATGAATCAACCCTCGAGCCCCTTCCTGTTCCGCACGCAAACGCAGCTCATCTTCTGCCTCCGGCCTCCGGACACCCGCAACTACAATGTATCCGGCTTGGGCCAGCGCCAGGCTGATCAGCATGCCGAAGCCGCTGGAAGCACCTGTGACCAGGGCCACCCGCTGTTCCTCTATCTTTGTCATTCCCCTTCCTCCTTTTGGTTACAGCCAAAAAAAGCGCAGATGATCCCGCAACCGGGTTCAGTCCGGAGCAGGGTGTAATCTGCGCTTTCTGATGCCATGAATCTCTGACAGCGAACGGTGTCGGCGCTTCGTTTAAGCGGTTCAAGCGGAGCGGAGCCCGCAATACCAGCAGGGCCCCTGCTCCACCCAGCTGCACAAGGACGCCCCAGCGCGCGGGATCCGCACTTCGCCGCCTCATGGCGAAATGACCCAATCGGAATGTTCGAAATTGACGCATCAACGGATTTCGGAAGGGCTTTTCCCCGTGTACTGCTTAAACTGCCGACTGAAGAAAAAGATGTCCCGGTAGCCCAGCGCATCAGCCACCTCGGTCACATTCATCCCCTGATGCAGCAGCAAATGCTGCGCCCGCTCAATGCGCATCCGGATAATATACGACTGCACTGGCGTCCCGATCAGTTCTTTGAACTTGATGGAGAAGTAGCGCGGTGATAATCCGGCTCTGGCAGCCAAATCCTCCACCCGATGCGGGATGCCTGGATGCTGGCGGACATAATTGGCGATTTCGTGGATGGCTTCCGATAGCTGATTGCTCACTTTTTTGACAATCGGCTCAGCCAGATCGGCACGCAGAAGATAAATCATTAGCTGTTTCAGAATCAGCTGTCCCTCTTCCTCCCCCCCGAAGGGCTTGTCCAGATACAGCCTGACGTACCTTGCCAGCAAATTCTCGAACTCCATCGTCTCGGAGAGCTGCCGGTATGGAGCGGGAACCTCCGTTACCGGCTCCGTAACGTCAAAATGGATATATGTCAAAACCAACGGCTTTTGCGGATTATGCGTCGCGCTCGTATGATCGCCCGGACGAAACAGGAAGCAGCTCCCTTTCCCGACCGTATATGGCTCATCATTCAGCTCGACAATCCCTTCCCCGCTCCAGACATAAAACAAATCGTAATTCTGCATCGGTTTTTCACGCTTTTGCCACTTCCATCCCGGTTCGCAGACGATCTTCGCCAGCGCGGGCTTGATTACAAAAGAAGACGGCGATGCGTTCAGCATCACTCATTCCCCCTCATCTATGTCAAAAAATTGATCCTCCACCATCATACCTGTTTTTCAGCATGTCTGTCCACGCAGCAGCCAGCCGGCGAACCCCCTCTTCAATCTGGCCGTCGTTCAGATGGGCAAATGCAAAGCAGGCCGCCGGAGGAGCGAAACTATAATGATACACGGACGCATTGCGGAACACAACCCCGCGGTCGCGCGCCGCCTGTCTGAACCTGTCATAGGCCTCGCCGGATTTCAGCCAGCTCGCGTATACGAGCAATCCGGAATCTCCTCGTTCGAGACGAAACACTTCCGGAACCTGCCGGTTCATATGCTCGCAAAAGGCTTCGTACCTCGCACCGAACACCTTGGTCATTCGCCGCAGATGACGCGCATACCCGCCCGTCTGCATAAACCTGGCCAGCGCCCGCTGCTCCAGAGAAGCCGGGGATATCGGCTCATAGATCGCTTTAGCCGCCACGACGGGCGATACCAAGGCTGGCGGCAGCACGGCATAGCCTAGCCGAAGGCCGTTAAACATCGTTTTCGAGAACGAACCGATGTAGATGACCCTCTGCTCGTGATCCAGCACCTTCAGCGGCTCAATCGGCCGCCCTCTCCAGCGGAATTCGCTGTCATAGTCATCCTCGATGACCCAGGCATTGCGTCTGCCAGCCCAGTTCAGGAGCGCCCTTCTTCGTTCAAGCGGCAGCACCTTTCCCGTGGGGTACTGGCGGCTGGGCGATACGACAAGCAGTTTAGCCTCCCATTCCGAAGGCACGAGGCCCTGTGCATCCACAGGCGAAGGCAGCGGAATGCCGCCGCTGGCAGATACCGCTTGATAGATGCCCGGGAATCCGGGATCCTCAAGCACAACAGGCTCCCCCTCATCAACCAGAAGCTGGAATAACAGCATCAGACCCTGCATCGAGCCGCTGAACACAACGATCTGCTCCGGGTCGGCCTCAATGCCGCGTTTGAATCGCAGATGACCGGCGATCGCCTTTCGCAGTTCCATGTCTCCGGCAGGAGGTGGCCCGCTTTCCAGCAATCGGCCGCCGATGCCGCCTGCAAAGGCTAATGCGCTGCGCCACTCCGCATAAGGAAACAGCTCCATCGGAATATTCACACTTGAAAATGAGATCGTTCCTTCTTCAAGCCGGTCAGCATCCCCGCTCTCATTCTCATTGTCCCCTGCAGGGATGGCATCCATAAGCCGCTTCCCCCAGACCGATAGCACCGGCTCCCGGGAGGTGGGCAGCATGTCAGGGCGTTTCGTCATCCCTTGGGCGACATACGTTCCGCTGCCAACCCGGGTCTCCACATAGCCTTCTGACAGCAGCATGTCGTAGCTCTGGGCGGCCGCTCCCCTCGATATGCCGTACATCCTGGCGAGCTCGCGCGTAGCCGGAAGGCGGACACCTGCCGGCAGATTTCCGCTCAGAATGGCTTTGCATAGAGCCTGGTAGAGCGCCAGGTACTTGTATTTATATTTTGCTACATAGGTTTCAAACGGCAGCCCCAGTTCCATCGAACCCCTCCTGTATCCACAACTGAAATTGGCCTATATAAATCACTGTAAATTGGCGCTTTTGATGTGTCAATCTGAAGCGTATGCTGTTCACATGGGATGAAATCATATATGAGGTGATACGAATGAGAAGAGATGAATTTATGATGGACGACCCGGCGGAGATTGAAGCCTTTATGCATCAGGCGAGCTTCGGCTTTCTCGGCACGGTAGGTGAAGACGGCATTCCACGGGTGACCCCGCTGAACTTTGTGTATGCGAACCAGGCCTTTTATTTTCATGGCAGCCGCATGGGCGAGAAGATGGAGCATCTTCGGCGCACCCCCGCGGTCTGCTTTACTGTGGCGGATGAATATTCTCTGATTCCGTCCTATTATTCCGATCCGGTCCTGGCCTGTCCCGCAACCGCATATTTCAAAAGCGTAACCGCTGTCGGGGAAGCGGTGCTCGTAGATGACCTCGAAGAAAAAGCGCTGGCAATGGAAGCGCTGATGCGTAAGCTTCAGCCGGAAGGCGGCTATGCCACGATTGATGCACAGGACCCGAAGTATGCCAAAAGGCTGAAAGGGGTCGCCGTCATCAAGCTGGTGCCCCATCGGCTGAGCGCAAAATTCAAATTCGGGCAAAATCTGACACCGGAGCGTCTGGAGAGCATCGCGCAGGCGCTCGAAAGCCGGGATCAGGAGCAGGATCGCGAAACCGCAAAACTAATGCGAAAATATTTCACGGGATCGCATTAAAGCGACGCGAATTGATCGTGACGGTTGATGTGCAAGGTGGTATAATGTTAGGCAATGAATCGGAGACATTACATCCAATGTCGTCATAATATCCAATAGAATTGCGGAAGGAAGGAGCCAATTCATGAACCCATTGGCCGGACAATTGAATGAGAAGCTGCAAGCCGGTAACCCGCATGTATTTGACATGCTCTCCACACTCGGCAAGGAGCTCTATTTCCCGAAGGAAGGCATTCTGAGCCAATCCGCTGAGGCAGCAGCCCATGCGAAAAAATATAATGCAACGATTGGAATCGCAACCGAAGGCGGCATTCCTATGCATCTGGGGGTCATTCAGGAGAAGCTGTCGGCTTTCGCGCCGAAGGACCTGTACCCGTACGCCCCTCCAGCCGGCAAGCCGGAGCTGCGCTCTCTATGGCGGGACAAGATGCTGGAAGAGAACCCTTCGCTGCAAGGGAAGAGCTTCGGCAATCCGATTGCAACCAATGCACTGACCCACGGTCTCAGCATCGTCGCTGACCTGTTCGTAGATGAAGGCGATGCCGTCATCTATCCCGACAAGAACTGGGAAAACTATGACCTGACATTCGGCGTCCGCCGCCATGGGGTGAACGTGAATTTCCCTCTTTTCACATCGGAGATGACCTTTAATGCCGCAGGTTTGCGCGACGCCCTTCTGGCCCAGAAGGATAAGGGGAAAGCCGTGGTTATCCTCAACTTCCCGAACAACCCGACAGGCTACACACCTGGGGCAGCCGAGGGAGACGCCATCGTCGCAGCGATCAAGGATGCGGCCGAAGCGGGAATCAATGTCGTTGTGGTTACGGATGATGCGTATTTCGGCCTGTTCTTTGAAGATTCGCTCAAGGAATCGCTGTTTGGCCGCCTGGCCGATCTGCATCCGCGCGTACTGGCGGTGAAGGTGGATGGAGCCACGAAGGAGGAATTCGTCTGGGGATTCCGTGTCGGCTTCATTACCTATGCTTCGGAGAACAAGGACGTGCTGGATGCCCTGGAGCAGAAGACGCTCGGCATCATCCGCGCAACCATCTCCAGCGGTCCCCACCCTTCGCAGACCTTTGTGCTGGATGCGTTGAAGGCACCGGGATTCAAGGAGCAGAAGGAAGAGAAGCTTCAGATTATGAAAGGCCGCGCCAATAAAGTGAAGGACATTCTGGACAGCGGCAAATATAGCGAAGCATGGGACTACTACCCGTTCAACTCCGGATATTTCATGTGCCTGAAGCTCAAGACGGTCCAGGCTGAAGCGCTCCGCTCCCATCTAATTCACGAGTACGGGATCGGCACCATTGCTTTGGGCGAACATGATCTGCGGATCGCATTCTCATGCATTGAGGAGCCATATTTGGAGGATCTGTTTGATTTGATTCACCAGGGTGTTCAGGATCTGCAGCAGACGTAATTACGCAGTGACCGGACACATGCGGTGATGATCGATAGGAGAAGCCGCTCTCTACAAGCCTTGTAGAGAGCGGCTTTCTTGTATACCTGGGACAGGCTCAGGCATTTCACCTAATTTCTTCCGTCAAAAATCAACGCTCGCCCATACCTAAAAACCATTGCATACATACAATACCGTGTACCAACCAACAAGTGAAAGGGGAATGAACAATGGGTGCAGTTGAAGAAGTAAGAGGTTGCGGTGGATACGGTGGCGGCTTCGGATACGGTCATGGCGTAGGAGCCATTCTGGTTCTGTTTATCCTGCTCGTTATCATCACTCGTTCTTTCTGGGTGTAATTGAATCTGCCCATCCGGCCTTTGCCGGCAGATGCATCGCGATGGCATCACGGTCACGCGACTGACGTACAGCGGATGCAGACGGCTGCCTGCAAAGGTAAGGCCGGAACGCTAACGTCCCGGCCTGTCGATACCATAATGTAACGATCAATCTTCATCTTCGTCTTCCCGGCGGTCCCTTCGCAGCGCAGCATGACGAAACATCCACACGAGCGCGAACCCGGCCACGGCCGTACCGAGTGTCAGACCCGGGGCCGCCGCAACGGAAGCGAGCATAGGGAGCCACATCACGAGCGCCCACAGCAGTTGAACCCGAAACAGCAGATATGCTTCATTCAGGCGCCGGGTTCCTTCCGGAAGCGGATATACATGAAGCCAGAACGATTCCCGATGCATTTTCCGGAGCGAGGAAAGCTGCAGCCCCACGATCATCAGACTGGCTAAATATACGACCGTGCCGACCGGACTGTCTCGGCTGATCCATACAAGGAACGTCCCAAGTACACCCACCCGCATCAGAATGCCGAGCATATCACTTCGAGCCAGACTTTTGATCAGCAAGTAGCGGTAGGCTGCGTCTTTCCTCCACGGAACTCCTTTGCCCCAGCTTGATAACCATTTCCGTGCATGAACCCGCTGTTCAAGCTGCGGCACATTGACGAACCAGCTCAGGATCTGCATTACGCGGCTTGCCTGACGGCGCTCGACAGCGATGAGCCGCTCCCAGGGAACAAGATGTCTGACCGGATAAGCCGCTGCTGCAGCGTAGGTCAGTCCAATCAGGGCGATGAATATGAGACCGCGGCCTGACGGCTGCCACAGCCATGCGGCAAGCGCGAGTGCGGCCACGCCCCAGCGAAGGCACCGGAAGCATGCCGCCATGCTCCTGGACACCATCTCCTGCTCTCTCCAGCTGCCATAGCTGGCCAGCAGCTTCAGCCCCGCCAGCACCACGATGGTGAGCAAGAGCGGTTTCGCAGCAGCATCGCTGCGTACATATAGCGGCCACAAAATCATCAAGGCGATCATTAAGCCGATGATTTTGTAAATGACGCCGCGAATCCAGCCCTGAGCGAAGTAACGGCTCATCCTTGCTTCCTGTGGAAGCAGAAACACGGTATCCGCTGGCCTTAGATAAGTGCGAACACTGCTGTTGATAACCAGCGGCGCGAGCACGGCCAGCATGATCCAGCGAATCGGCAGATCCGGCGGCAGATTCATGATGAAGCTTGTGTACCAGGCGGCAAACACAATTAATAAAAACAGAAACACAAACGCTACGCCGCTCTGGATCACATAGCCAAAATAAGGGACAACCTCTCCCCAAAATTGATTGCGCCTCTTGAGATACAGCTCCCGTAAATTCATGCCTGATTCCCGCCTTGGATCAGGATATTAAACAGCTCCTCCAGCGATTTGCCCGGTTGCCCGGCCTGTTCTCCAATCTGCTGCAGCGTCCCTTGAGCTACCACCCTGCCGCGATTCATCACAATAAAGCGGTCACAGTAATTCTCGATCGTCGACAGAATATGAGAGCTGAGCAGCACCGAAGAACCGGCTGCCTTGACCTCCAGCATGAAATCCAGCAGGGAGCGAATGCCGAGCGGGTCGAGCCCCAAGAACGGCTCGTCAATGATATACAGCCCCGGTCTGGCTACAAAAGCACACATGATCATCACCTTTTGCCGCATCCCCTTGGACAGATGGATGGACAGGCTGTCCATCTTCTCCTCCATCCGGAACAGACGGGATAGATGAGCAGCTCTCGCCTCATAATCTTCTCGGGACACGCCGTAGGAGCGGGCGGCAAACTCCACATGCTCGCGGACGGTCATCTCGTCATAGAGCAGCGGCGACTCGGGCACAAACGCCAGGGAGCTGTGATACAGCTCTGTATCCTCCTCCCGGCGTTTGCCCTGCACCTTGATTTCCCCTTTCTGGGGATGCATCAGCCCCAGAATATGCTTCATAGTCGTACTCTTCCCTGCCCCGTTCAGGCCGATCAGACCGACCAGCTCGCCAGGCTGAACCTGAAAGGAGATATCGTGCAGCACCGGCCGGTTAATGCTGTAACCGCCGCTCAAGTCCTGAACAGAAAGTACCGGTTGTTCACTCATTATCTTCACCTCTTGTCTTCATTCCTGCGGTATGCCCGGGCCGTGCCGGGCTTATAGACCTGGAAACATCGAATGAAATGCCGCCTATTCGCGCGACTTGTCCTTTAACCACCGCGGCGCACCCTTATTCTTTCTCGTGCGCTCCCGTTCACTTTGCCGCTCTGCGGTCGCCTTGCCGGTGCTCGCCCGGCCCTTGCCGCTGACCGCTGCCGGCTTGCGAGCCTGGCGGGCTTTCCCTGAACCCGAGCCGCTGCCTCCTGAACGCTGCGGTGAACCTGATGCAGTTCTGGGCGCTCTTACCTTCCCGGCGTAGAAAGCCCGCTCCTCAATCGTAATTCCAAGCTCCCGATTGAACTTGCGCATAATAAAGGTCTGGCGATCTGTAATCAGTGAGATGACCATCCCGCTTCGTCCCATCCGTCCTGTCCGTCCAGCCCGGTGCGTGTAATGTTCCGCATCCAGCGGCGGGTCGAAGTTGATCACCATGCCCAGCCCCTCGATATCAAGTCCCCGTGCGGCTACGTCACTGGCCACAAGCAGGCGCGTCCGGCCTTCGCGGAAAGCATTCAGCACCCGGCTGCGTGTCAGCTTGTCCGCATCGCCGTAGATAGCGGCAGCATTCAGGCCCAGATAGTTCAGCTTCGCCTCCACCTCGCCAAGATCGTCCGTATTGTTCACAAATACGATAGCCCGTTCCGGGTTATAGTGGCGAACGACTCGGCGGAGCATGTCCAGCTTGTCACGTTCCTCGGACACAAAATAATAGTGCTCCAGTGAGGACGGCGTTTTCATGTCCGGATCAATGCCCACCTCAACCGGGCGATCCATCTCCTGCTTGACGAGATCCGCCGTCTGCTGGCTGACGGTGGCCGATAGAAAGACAAGCTGCCGGTCGCGCAGGGCGCTTTTCAGTATCCGGTCAACATCACCGCCCGCGCCAAGCTGGAACACCTGATCCACTTCGTCAATGACAATCGTTTTTACCAAATGCATTTTCAGCTTGCGGACCTCGATCAGTTCCCGGATGCGGCCTGGCGTACCGATCACCAGCTCCGGATGCTGCTTCAGCTTCTCGATCTGGCGCTTAACCGCAGCCCCCCCGATCAGTCCGAGAACGCCGATGCCCCGAGGCTCTCCGTATCGCTCCGCCTCGCGAACGATCTGCAGCGCCAGCTCCTGGGTCGGTGCCAGAATGACCTTCTGCGTCCCTTTCACCTCCGGATCAATCGTTTGGAGAACAGGCAGCAAATAAGCCAGCGTTTTTCCCGTTCCGGTCTGGGAAGTGGCCAGCACATCCCTGCCCTCAAGGATATGGGGGATGGCTTCGCTCTGAACTGGTGACGGAGACTCGATGCCAAATTCAGCCAACCTTTCGGTGAAGTCCTGTGCGATTCCTAATGTATGGAAATTGGTTGCGTTCATAGATTTCGTCCATCCTTTGTTATTCGTGTATGGTTCACTCTTCCCATTATATGCGAAAACAGGAGCCCTCACCAAATACAACCTGGAGAACGATGACCGGGTTACATAACCTTACGATATTCAGGGGATTAAAATTGGGAATGTTACAGTGTGTGGAGAGAGGTATGAAGGATGTATTCATCTTATACATCTATCGGTTTGTGGAAGCTGAGGCTGCCCGCGCCAAACGGACCGAACGAGAGAACCTGTTCACGTCTCGGTACATTTGGCGCGTCTCGTACAGGTGATTCCTTCGCCGAGGAATCGGCTGATGTCACACGCCTCCGCTGTTACTTTTTGTTCATCCATCTGTGCAATGCCCGATCCAGAAACCGTGGGCACAGCTGATAGAGCTTGATGCCAAATGCGGCCAGACGCGGCAGGTTCAGCTCCTCCTTGCGTTTAAGCACAAGGGTCACCACCCGCCGGGCCACATCATCCGGCTTCAGCATCAGCGCACCCAGATTTTTCATGTATCCGCCTGACGGATCGGCAATCTCCAGAAACGGGGTGTCTATCGGGCCCGGATTTACCGTCGAAATCGTAATTCCGGTGCGGTGGAGCTCCTGCCTCAGCGAATTGCTGAAGCCCAGCAGGGCATGCTTGGTCGCGGAATACGCCGTGGACTTGGCGGTTCCGATTTTACCGGCCATTGAAGCGACGTTGACGATTTGCCCGTCTCCCTGCTCGAGCATGCTTCGAAGAACGGCCTGCGTGCAGCGTACAACCCCTAGATAATTGACATTCATCATATCTTCGAACTCGGTTAACGACATATCCAAAAAAGGGCTGAACTTGCCGTAGCCGGCATTGTTAATCAGTACGTCGATTTTGCCGTGCTTGGCTAGAGCCGCCTTAAATATCGCCTGGACCTGTTCATCATCCCGGACATCCATCATCGCAATCTCGTGCGGCCCGGGCATGCGCTTGCTTACCTCCTGCAGCCGCTCCTCCGAGCGTCCGATAAGGATCACATACGCGCCTTCCGCCGACAACCGTTGCGCAATCAACGCTCCGATTCCGCTTGAAGCGCCCGTAACGGCAACGATTTTGTGTTGTAACATGATTCGGACTCCCTCCATGGTTCCCCTTCATCGGTGTTCGATCTGATTCCTTCTTGTACCAGGCACCACCAGATCAAGGGCCGCTGAACGGATAAATAGATCGTATGTATCTATTTTATGAAATCATGACTTGAATATCCAGTTCTCCGATGCCATCCATGTGGAGTGGAATGCTCAGCGCTTTTTTCTGAATGAGATCCGATGCACTGTCGGCCTTCACGACCTTCGGCGGCGTAATATCAACACTGACACCTTGTCCGGCCAAAATCGTGCTTGCATTGCCGCTGATCATATTGCCCAGCTCGGAGATGGCGCTCTGCCCCATTTCATTCATTTCAGTGAGCACGTAGCCTCCCATCATGACGGACACCAGCCGCAGGGCAACCTCCTCTTGGATACCGAATACAATTTCACCGTTCATCTGTCCGGTCATGCCGATCAGAATCCAGATATGATTCTCCAGATAGCCGATCTCCTTGACGCCCAGATTGCCTGTAGAAGGTGAAACCTGTACCACTTGTTGAATCACGTTTCTTGCGGACTCTATGAAAGGATTAATAACCTCCGCCTTCATTGTCTAATCGCGCCCCTTTCGCCGGGTTATTGGGCAAGGGTTCCTTAAAGCCTGAGAAGTTCATCCCCACTTATGGATACCCCGCACTGAATCATCGTAAAATAACTTGTATGCTTGCTTATTATCCAGACATCATGATAGGTAAGATTTATAAGGTCCTTCATTTCATATGGTCGAATAATTCAGGCCTTTAGTCTTATTCATTTCCATGTCTACTTTACTATTATCGGATGCATTCGCAATCTTTTAATAATAATTATTTGGAAATCGTGATGTTTTTGCTCATTTTGCTGCAAAATCCTCGGTTTCAGGCGATTGATTGCCCCCTTCGGAAGAATAACCTATAATTTAAACAATAAGAGGCACACAACCATAGCGCGGAAGAACGAAATCATGTCAGGAGGAAGGCTATGAATATCAGCCAGTTGGAAACGCTTATCACCATCTCCAAAACGATGAGCTTTCGCAAAGCGGGGGAGCTCCTTAATCTGACGCAGCCGGCCGTATCCGCACAGATCAAAAGTCTGGAGGATGAGTTCAAGACCGTGCTCGTCGACCGCAGCCAGCCGGTCACCCTCACAGATCGGGGCCAGGTGTTTGTGGAACATGCCGAACAAATTCTGAGCATCGTGGATGAGCTGAAGCAGCGGCTGTCAGACCTCGACCAGACGCCGCAGGGACATATTCAATTAGGAACAACCACTTCGATTGCGATTCAAATTTTGCCTCGGGTTCTATCCTATTTTCAAGATCAGTTCCCACATATCAAAACCACTATCCAGTCCATGGCTTCTTCGCAAATTTATCACAGTGTAGAGAACGGCCTGATCGATATCGGCATCGGCTATCTCATTGAACGAAACCCTAACCTGAGCACATCCATACTGTACTACGACACCTTTGAACTCGTGGTATCTCCGCAGCATCCGCTGGCCAGCATGCCGAAGGTAAACATCAACTCACTGGGCGGCATTCCGCTCATCCTGCTGACCCGGGATACGGTCGGCCGAAGATTCGCCGATGACGTCATGCGGGCGCACGGCATCGAGCCGCAAGTGGTGATGGAGCTGTCGAGCAGCGAGGAGATCAAACGAATGGTCGAGATCAATCTGGGCGCGGCCATTATCTCCAAGCAGTCGGTCGCCCCCGAGCTGCGCAATGGCACGCTGCAGATCGTCCCGCTTCCGGAGCTGGAGGTCAGCCATCCGGTGGGCGTCATATACAAGAACAGCCGCTATGTCAGCTCAGCCATGAGACAATTTATCAGTGACCTGAAGGGAATGCCGGAAACCCAGTTTATCAGCAGTGAATGAGCATTAGACCATCCCCTCGGGGGTTGTCCGGCGCATCCGATAGATCAGAGAAAGAGAAAACCATACGATTTAAGGAGGAACACATGAAATTCGATATGCACACTCACCATTTCCGCTGCGGGCATGCCGACGGCACGATCCGGGACTACATCGAAGCCGGCATTGATGCGGGCCTGCAGGTGATCGGCATCTCCGATCATACGCCATACTTTGGCATCCCGGAGGAACAGCCTTTCCCGGGGATCGCCATGGCCAAATCGGAGATCACAGGTTATGTGGACGAAGTTCTCCGCCTGAAAAAAGAATATGAAGGAAAGATCAAGGTGCTGCTCGGCATCGAGTCCGATTTCTTCCCCGAAGTCGCCGAGGTGTACCGGAAAGCGCTGGCCGCCTATCCGTTCGATTATATAATCGGCTCGGTCCATCAGGTGAACGGTGTCAGCATCTTCAACAAGAACCGCTGGAACAAACTGTCCCCGGCGCAGAAGGTAGCGGATAAGGAAGCCTACTTCGATTTAATCCGGCAGTCTGCCAGAAGCGGAATGTTCCAGATTATCGGACATATGGACGCCATGAAGGGAAATTATCCTGCCTTTTCGGAGATTATCGCCGATGAAGCAATCGAGGAGACCTTGAAGGTCATTGCCGAGTGTGGGGTGGCCATCGAGATTAACACTTCAGGCAAAACGAAGCTGTGCGGAGGCTGGTACCCGTCCAACGCCATACTGGAAGTAGCGCATTTCCACGGCGTCCAGGTTACCTTTGGCTCGGATGCTCATACGCCGTCACGTGTGGGTGACGAGTTTGAGGAAGTGTCCCGAGTGCTGAAGGAGATCGGTTACACCGAGTGGGTATACTTTGAACAGAAGCAAAAAGTGGCGGTCCCTCTCTGATCGTTTTTGCAGGGAGGATTTTGTTACAAAAATGAAATATATCTGTTATGAAACTCTAACAGCGGCAGGTTACACTTATCACATGACCCCCTTTTGAGAATATATATATGGTGTTGGGACCCGGAAGCTCGGGTCCTCTTTTTTTTTACCTAGCTGTGTTCTTCAGATGAAGATTTCTTCTCGTTGCCTGACTCGGATTCCTCTTCCGCTCGCTTGTTCACCTGGTCCTCTCCGCGAGTTTCCAGCTCTTCATCGGAGCCGGGACTCATCATCAGCCGCAGCGTACCCAGCATGGACAAGGCATAGCCAACTGTAATAAAACTGAAAGCCATCTGCATGATGACTACGAGCCGCGCCGTATTATCCACCGCTACAATGTCGCCGTAGCCCACCATCACAAATGTGGCCACACTGAAATACAGAAAGGCAACCCCCTGGCTCAGCAGGTCATCACCGATCGGTGAGCCTGAGAACGAGCTGCTGCCAAACAATTTATAGATCGACGTATAGACGACGGCAAAAAACAAAACGCACATCACCGCTGCCATGCTGATCCGCTCCACGACCGTTCTGAGCCGGACCTCCTGGTGGGCAGATTCGGAAATCTTCTTGAATATGTACAGGACATAGAACACCACCGAGCCGAGCGAGAACAATACAATCGTTGCCCGAAGTCCTCCTGGCCCGTGAAATACAGCTGTCAGATCAATCCATTCCAGCAAATCCTCCACCGATATGAGCACATAAATCAGCAGCGGTGCAAGCAGTAGAGGTCTGCTGGACCACGCTTTATCCGCTTTGTAAAAAAGATATACCAGCACTGCCAGCCCGGCGATATTAAGGCACCACATCCACCAAGTCACATTGATTCCCTCCTCAAGCGGGCCATCCCGGGCCCACTCCTTACGGGGTTATTACCCGTTGACGGGGGATGATGTAACCGGGAGATATTCCTAGATTCGATATCGGGAGCCACGCTAACCAATCAAATCCTCCCACCGGACAGATGATAGCACGGTGATGCGAAGGCTTGATGCACCAGCATCGGCGGCGGGAATGCCCCGGCTCCCGGACATGCAGCTTGCGAACAGAGAGACATGCGGGGGTACTCCCAGCTACGGTGTAGGCCGCTCGGCCTTCCGATGCGCCTTCAACCAATTCACGGCATAATCAACCATCTTCGGCTGCGCAGCCAGCAAACTCGGGGCGTTTCCAATCTGACCCCGGGACCAGGCATCCGGATATGCGGCCTCGAAAGCCATACCCAGCTGCTCAAAATCATCGGAATAAAAGTTGATATCTTCAAATGTGACCCATTCCGTCCTTTCCCCTGCTCTTCGGATCGGAGCGCAGGAGGTAATGACCTTCTTGCCCTCCCAGTCGGCTCTGTATTCAGCCAGGTGGAACGATGTATTCGTGGCATGCCCCGTTCCGAGATGAAGCACGTAAGCGCCTGTTTCATATAGCCGGGCAAGCGGGGACGGATCCCCCAGCCCGAAATCCAGCTCATGTGGACACATGAGCTGCTTAGCCAGAGGGCCGCGCGCGGCAAAGGATAGTTGCGGATGGCTGCTGCGAACAACGCCAGCCTGTTTACGAAACGTCTCCGCAATGACACCCATGCCAGTTGTCACCGTTAAATCGGGATCATATGGCGGCATTTCATCCCGGATGAGCTGCCACCACGCCTCGGCAGCCGGCGGGTTTCTCCACGTTGCCGGGTCCGTCAAGTTGGACGATTGAGTCGGCATTACCAATGTGCCCTCCCTGCCGATCGCCTCCTCCAGCGCCAGAATGACCGCCTCGGGGCCGCCCGGAATCCAACCCCCTATGCTTTTCAGAGAAGAATGCACCAATAGCGTCATTCCCTCCGTCACCCCGAGCACCTTCAGATCACGCACCATATCGTTCATAGTAATGGGTCTCTCGATAATCAATCCGATTCCTCCTCCCTCTTCATGCGACAAGCACCCGACCAGTCAGAAGCCCGGTCGGGTGCTTGAAGAATACGCTGCTATAGCAGCGATTATTGGTTCGCGGGCTGACAGCCTCGTTATACGCTGAGCCAGCGTTTGAACATGTGCTTGGTTGTTTCCTTGTTCATCTCGGCGATGGAGGTGGTCAGCGGAATGCCTTTCGGGCAGGCACGCACACAGTTCTGCGAGTTGCCGCAGCCCTCGATGCCGCCATCCTGCATCAACGCCTCCAGACGCTCTTCCTTGTTCATCTCGCCTGTTGGGTGCGCGTTGAACAAACGCACCTGGGAGATTGCTGCCGGACCGATGAAATCCGTCTTTTCGTTAACGTTCGGGCAAGCCTCCAGGCACACCCCGCAGGTCATGCACTTGGATAGCTCGTAGGCCCACTGACGCTTGCTCTCAGCCATCCTCGGCCCCGGACCAAGGTCATAGGTGCCGTCGATCGGAATCCATGCTTTTACGCGCTTCAACGCCGTGAACATGCGGCTGCGGTCGATGATCAGGTCGCGCACAACCGGGAACGTCTTCATCGGCTGAATGCGAATCGGCTGCTCCAGCTTGTCAATCAAGGCAGCGCACGCTTGACGCGGCTTGCCGTTGATGACCATCGAGCACGCGCCGCATACTTCCTCCAGACAGTTGGAGTCCCAGCATACCGGAGCCGTTGTCTGGCCTTGCGCATTTTTCGGATTGCGCTGAATTTCCATCAGCGCGCTGATTACGTTCATACCCGGACGGTAGGGAACCTCAAACTCCTCGGTGTACGATTTGGATTCCGGGCTGTCCTGGCGGGTTATAATAAACTTCACGCTTTTAGACGCGGTTGCTGTTTGAGCCATGTTAAATCCCCCTTTACTTATCTTTCGAATAGTCGCGAACACGCGGCGGGATTAGGGAAACATCCACTTCTTCATATGAGATTTCCGGTCCGTCCGGCGTCCATTTCGCCTTCGTTGTTTTCAGGAAATTCTCGTCATCCCGGTTCGGGAACTCTGGTTTATAATGAGCGCCGCGGCTTTCATCGCGGAGCAGTGCGCCCAGCGTCATGGCCTCAGCGAGCTCCAGCATGTTCCACAGCTGTCTCGTAAACGCCACACCCTGGTTGTTCCAGCGGGATGTATCGGTCATGTTGATGTTGCGGTAGCGCTGCTTCAGCTCTTTAATTTTGTCAATCGTAGCCTGGAGCTTGTCATTGTAGCGAACAACGGTCATGTTGTTGGTCATCCACTCGCCGAGCTCCTTGTGAATCACATAGGCATTTTCGGTGCCTTCCATCTTGAGCAGATCCTCATACTTGGTGGTTTGCTCTTTCGCGAACCGATCGAATACGGAGGAGGAAATGTCCTCGGAGGATTTCTTCAATCCCTTCACATATTCAATCGCTTTCGGTCCAGCGACCATGCCGCCATAGATGGCGGATACAAGCGAGTTCGCGCCCAGACGGTTCGCACCATGATATTGGTACTCACACTCGCCGGCTGCAAACAGCCCCGGAATGTTCGTCATCTGATTGTAATCTACCCACATGCCGCCCATGGAGTAATGGACCGCCGGGAAGATTTTCATCGGAATTTTGCGCGGGTCATCGCCCATGAACTTCTCGTAAATTTCGATGATGCCGCCGAGCTTGACGTCCAGCTCCTTCGGATCCTTGTGGGACAGGTCGAGGTATACCATGTTCTCACCGTTAATGCCAAGCCCCATATCGACGCAGACGGAGAAGATTTCTCGCGTCGCGATATCGCGTGGAACAAGGTTTCCGTAAGCCGGATATTTCTCCTCAAGGAAATACCAAGGCTTGCCGTCTTTATAAGTCCAGATCCGTCCGCCTTCACCGCGTGCCGATTCAGACATCAGACGCAGCTTGTCGTCACCCGGAATGGCAGTAGGGTGAATCTGGATGAACTCGCCGTTGGCGTAGTGTACCCCTTGCTGGTATACGGCGCTGGCTGCCGTTCCTGTATTAATAACGGAGTTGGTCGTTTTGCCAAAAATAATGCCCGGGCCGCCGCTGGCCAGAATGACCGCCTCGGCCTTGAACGCGCGAATCTCCATCGTGCGCAGATCCTGGGCAGTAATGCCCCGGCACACGCCCTCATCATCGATGATGGCCTGAAGGAATTCCCAGTTCTCGTATTTGGTAACGAGACCTGCCGTTTCCCACCGGCGCACCTGCTCATCGAGTGCATACAGCAGCTGCTGGCCTGTCGTTGCTCCGGCAAACGCCGTACGGTGACGCTTCGTACCGCCGAAACGACGGAAGTCAAGCAGCCCCTCAGGCGTCCGGTTAAACATAACGCCCATGCGGTCCATCAGGTGGATAATGCCCGGAGCCGCTTCACACATCGCTTTCACCGGCGGCTGATTCGCCAGGAAGTCCCCGCCGTACACGGTATCGTCAAAGTGCTCCCAAGGAGAGTCGCCCTCCCCTTTGGTATTTACTGCTCCGTTAATGCCGCCTTGTGCGCAGACGGAGTGAGAACGTTTTACGGGTACAAGTGAGAACAGATGAACATGGGCTCCTGCTTCCGCCGCCTTGATGGTTGCCATCAAGCCTGCAAGACCGCCGCCCACTACAATAATATTAGATGCCATAATAAGTTCACTCCCTTTAACTCAAGACTGTCTTAGCTATATCGATCACGGCGTTTGCCGCTTGGAACTCGGCGTCTCTGAATCCGGTCATAGCCAGAATGAACATGACGCTCATTACAACGAACAAGCCCATGCAGATGTACGTCGATATGCGTTGAGCACGCGGACCGACGGTGATGCCCCAGCTGACCAGGAATGCCCACAGACCGTTTGCAAAGTGGAACGTAGCGGATAACACGCCGACCACATACAGCGCGAACAGTACTGGATTGCTGACGATCCCGTGCATAACGGCTCCCAGCTCATCATGCGTGATCTTGCCGATCATGATCTGGAAGCGCGTATCGTACATATGCCAGATTACGAATACAAACGTAATGACGCCGGTGATCCGCTGAATCATGAAGCGAATGTTGCGCTCATAATTGAAATTGCCTACGTTATTGTTCGCCTGGTAAGCGATATACAGTCCATAGACGCCGTGGTACAACAGCGGCAGCCAGATCAGGAACAGCTCCAGGAAGAAGACGAGCGGCATGCTGTTCAGGAAATGCACCGCCCCCATAAAGCCTTCCTTTCCACCCTCGAAAGCCTTATAGTTGGATATCATATGGCTGATCAGGAATCCTCCAAGCGGTATGACACCAAGTAATGAATGCAGCTTTCTGGAATAATACCCTTTCATCAGTTGACGTTCCCCTTTCCGATGTACAGCGTTTTCAATTTCATACTTTCGAACGAATTCATTTCATTTGGAACTGCTTACGCAATACATTGAAACTCGCGTTTTTTCAACGACAAATTGTTCTCTATTTCCCTAATCTGTGAACAACCTGTGTCACATTTCATGTTACTCCTTTTTTTCTTATAATGGAATTGCAATATAATTATTAAACGTTATAATTTATACGCATAAGCAAAATGTCCGGTATGGTTGCCTGTGCAGATCGGCCGCAGCTTCGCGGAAGCGGTCTCACCTTACGAGCCGGACAGGCTTGGCGCATAGCCGCAAACTTGCGTTTCTTCAGCAAATCTTCATGTTCACTACCTAATATACACTACCATATAACAGGAGGATGTAGCCATGTTCGAAGAGCTGGACGTCTTTGCCGTCGTCGTTGAGCAATCCAGCATCAACAAAGCTTCCAAGCTGCTCAACCTGTCCCAGCCGGCGGTCTCCCGCAAAATCGCCAAGCTGGAGGACGAGCTTGGGCTGCAGCTGTTCAACCGTCGGGGCAAGCGACTGGAGCTGACCTCGATCGGACAGATCGTTTATACCTTCGCCCTGGAGCAGCGGCAGCAGCAGTTGAAGTTTATGCAGACGCTGGCGCATTACCGCGAAGGCGAGCAAATCTCCATTACGCTTGGCGCCAGTCTGACCACGCTGCAGACGACGCTGCCTCCGCTTGTGAATGCTTTTATGGAGAAGCATCCGGCGGCGGAAATTAAACTGGTCACTGGCAAGACTCATGAAATCGTTTCTTATGTAAGGGAACGACGCGTGGATATCGGCATCGTTGCTTCCTCCATCAATCAGCCGGGGCTAAAGTGCATTCCGCTCTTTGACGATCATCTTGAGCTGGTCATCCCGCTCGGCCATCCGCTGGCGGAGCTTGAAGCGGTCAGCATCGAGCATCTGCAAGGACTGCCGATGATTATTTTCTCCACCGGCACCTGGTACCGCAAGCTGACCGATGATCTGTTTCATCGCTGGGGCATTATGCCCGACATCCGGATGGAGATCGATTCCTTCGAGGCGATCGTCCGCCTCATTCCAACCTGCAAAGCGGCGGCGCTGCTGCCCAAATCCTATTTGCGCCCGCAGCTGCTGTCCGATAACGGTCTGCTCGACATCCATATCCCCGCTTTGATAGAGACCCGGCGGACCACTTCGCTCGTCTATGACGAGTCCTCGGATTTGAGCAGTGCGGCCAGACGCTGGATCGCCGAGACCGAGGTGCTGTTCACTGAGCTGCGCAAGCTGAAGGCATAGGGGCAGGCTTGCAACCCACAGTAGCCGCCTAGCCTTATGACAACAAAGCGATCATCTATACACCGCATGTTCCGTGTACGCATGATCGCTTCTTCCTATTATATAAGTGCGGATTAACCTTCCTGCGAGTTGACAACCTCATTCTCAAATCGTTCCACGTTCTCATTCGAACCGATAACCACCATAATGTCACCGGCATGCAGCACATCCATCGCCGTTGGCGCCACAATGATGCCGGAAGGCTTGTTGACCGCCACGACGGTAACCCCATAACGAACCCGCGTGTTAAGCTCGCTTAATGTTTTTCCATCCATGCAGTCCGTCACCGTCAGCTCAACGACCAGATAGTCTTTGGACAGCTCGATATAATCGAGAAGGTTAGGGGTAACGAGCTGATGAGCCACACGAATGCCCATATCTCTTTCCGGGAAGATCACCCGGTCTACGCCCAGCTTCTCCAGCGCTCTGCCGTGCAGCACCGATATCGCTTTGGCCACGACCGTGCCCACACCAAGCTCCTTCAGCAATATAGCTGAAAGAATGCTCATCTGGATATCGTCGCCGATCGCCACAATGCCGCAGTCGAAGTTGCGGACGCCAAGCGACTTCAGCACTCCCTCATCCGTAGCATCCGCCACGACGGTATGCGTCAGCAGCTCGCTCATATCCTCCACAACCTCTTCGTCCCGGTCGATGCCCAGAACTTCATACCCCTGCTCCATCAGTTCAATGGCGAGGCTCGATCCGAACCGCCCTAGACCGATCACTACAAACTGTTTTGGTTTCATGTTTCCCGTCATGCTCCTTACCCAATAATCATTTTGCCTTCCGGATAACGGTACAATTCTTTGTTTTTATTCGGACCCAGCGCATACACGAGCGTCAGCAGTCCAAGCCGTCCCGCAAACATCGTGAAACAGATCAGCACCTTGCCGAAGGCCGTCAAATGAGGTGTCAGCCCCATCGACAGCCCAACGGTGCCGAAGGCCGATGTCGCCTCAAACAAGATCTCCAGAAAATGTCCATCCTCCGTAGGATAAAATCATCGCAACGGTCAGCACAAGCAGCACCGCGAGCAAAGCAATCGTCAATGCCTTCAGAATCCGCTCCTGAGCCAGCCGGTAGTGGAACAGCACAATGTCCTGACGTCCGCGCATCATGGCGACCACCGCCCCGATCATCACCGTAAAAGTCGTCGTTTTGATCCCGCCCCCGGTCGATCCCGGAGAGGCGCCGATAAACATCAGAATGACGATGAAAAATTGTGTCGCCTGCCTCATTCCCGTAATGTCAATCGTGTTCACTCCGGCCGTTCGGGGCGTGACCGACTGGAGCAGGGCCGCCAGCGTTTTGCCGCCGCCATCCAGGGCACCGAGCGTTCTCGGATTCGTGAACTCGAACACCATAATGACAACGGCTCCGACCAATATGAGCGCTCCGCTCATGGACAGAACGACCTTCGAATGCAGGGACAGCTTCCGTTTCTGGCGAAAATCAATCAGATCCGACAATACCACAAATCCAAGTCCCCCGGAAACGATTAAAAATATGGAAACGATGTTGATCAGCGGGTCACTCACGTACCCCGTAAAGCTGTGAAATTGTCCAAACAGATCAAAGCCCGCGTTATTAAACAGCGATATGGCATGAAAAATCCCGAAATAAACGGCCTGCCCGGCCGGCATGTCAAACGCCCAGCGTATCGAGAACAACGTGGCACATACGGCTTCAATAACAAATGTATAAATAATTACCCTCCTGATCAGCCGTACAATCCCTTCCACTGATGTCTGGTTCATGGCCTCCTGCAGCACCAGCCGGTCCTTGAACGAGATGCGCCGCTTGAACATCAGCGCGAACAGCGTTGCCATCGTCATAAAGCCTAATCCGCTAATCTGGATGAGCAGCATGATCACAAGCTCGCCAAAGGTGCTGTAAGTTGTCGCCGTATCAACGACGACTAGACCTGTCAGACATACAGCCGATGTCGCGGTAAACAAGGCGTCAATCGCTCCAAGCGGCTCCCTGCTGGTTGTTGCCACCGGCAACATCAGCAGCATTGTCCCGATCCCGATGAGCGCTGCGAAGCCAAGCGTCAGGATTTGCGGCGGGGACAACTTGAGCCAAAATAATTTCGGGTTCAACTTGTTCACCTTCTGTTGATAAAAGTCAAAGAAAAAAAGACACTGGAAATCCAATGCCCCTTTCTGTTCTGGTTCCTGTGCTGCAGCCTACGAGGTTAGCTGACGGGTTCGGGCTTTCACAGGTTGCCCTATTCCTCCTCATTCATGATGAATCATGAATGACTTAGGAAATTCACCCCAATTACATGGTTCCCCCATTTTCTGGTCGAAATTCGGCTGTCTTATTTTCTTTGCTGAAAGCATGATGTGATTATAACGCAATCGCCTCACGAACCCAATGCTGTTTTTGCTGCAAAATATCTTTAAAAACGTCCGATTTGGGCATATTCAAGAATACGAGCACCTGCTTCTCTTGCATTTTCGTAAGCTTTCATTCGTTTTCATCGATTATTTAAAAAAATGACAGAGGGATAAGCTCCGTGAAGGGCACATATCTATGTTATATTGACTTATAGTTGTTTAAACTCTTCCACATCCGATACTTTCATACTGACGATAGGTATCTAATTTGCAGCAGTTATCCATCTCGAGGAGGAATTTCATGAATCGAATTCAAGAACCGCTGAAACTCAAAGCTAATTTCAGAACATTAATGATTCCAGCCATCGTCGGCCTCGTCTTGTTTCTGCTTCTGCAGATCGTGCTGCCCACCGCCGCCGATCCGGAGCTTCAGACGTCTGTTGTGATCACCAAGGAGGAAGCCTCACAGGCTGCCTCGGAATTTGCCAAGGACCAGTTAGGCTTCCCTGTAGAAGAAGCGACAGAAACGCTGGTGACTTATCAGTCGAATTCTGCGTTGTATGGATATTTGACCAAAGAGAAGAAGCTCGACGAGTACAATAAAACCTATGAGCAACAATATCCCTATGACGTATTCCGTGTTCGCTTCACGCTTCCGGGCTTGGACGCGCTGCTGGTGGATGTACATATGCAGACCGCGGCGGTTATCAGCTATACCCTTGATGCCGCGCACTCGAGCTATGACCGGATTGAGCTGAATACCGGCGCGGTACGGCGGGAAATGCTGCTGCTAGCCGAAGGCAACATGACCTTGTCCGAGAAACAGGCACTGGCAGAGCCCTGGCTCCAAAGGTCCGGCTATGATCCAGCCAGCCTGGAACTGCTTACGCAGGAGGGCGAGCCCAAGCTGGAATATGCCGATCCGTCAAAATCCGTTCTGGATGCTCAGCTGAAACTGGAGTTCACGTTCGAAGACCGCCAGCTGCGCTCGTATCAGCAGGCCTTCGATGTTCCGGAGCAGCATACCGCCTATGTGGAGAAGCAAACGCAAAACGCGCTTATGCTTACGCTGATCGGGTACGGTTTGTTCACCCTCGTGCTCGGAATTCTCGCGATTGTATACAGCGTGAAAACACGTGCCCACACTTCTTTTAAACGCGGAGTGTTTCTGGCGCTGCTGCTGTTTGTCATCCAGATGCTGAACACCTACAATTTGATGCCTGTGTTCAAAGCCCAGGGGATGTCCAGTTTCGGAATTGCATTCATGATGATCTTTTATGTAATATATTCCCTCGTCTTCTCGGCCCTTCTGTACTTCTCGCTGGTGGGCGGAGACGGGCTGTGGCGTAAGGAGGACGGGCTCAATGTGTGGCCGCGGGCGAAGGAACCGGGTTATGGGCCGTATGTGCTCGACAGCATGAAGCTCGGCTATCTGTGGGCATTCATCTTGCTTGGCATTCAGTCGATCATCTTCATCATACTGAGCCTTACGCTGAATACCTGGGCAACGACGGATTCGGAGCAATCGCCATACAACATGCTGTATCCGTGGCTGTTTCCTTTGATGGCCTGGTTCGCTGGCATATCGGAAGAGGCCGTTTACCGGCTGTTCGGGATTAAAATGGTCAAAAAAATCGTGCGCAGCACCTTTGTCGCCAGCTTGATCACTTCGATCATTTGGGCTCTCGGACATACGCTGTATCCGATCTATCCGATTATTTCCCGACCCATCGAGCTGGTAATCATCGGCCTGCTGTTCAGTTATATCTTCCTGCGATACGGTTATTTGACCGCCATGTTCGCCCACGTCATCTTCAACAGCACCCTGATGGGAATCAGCCTGATCCTGCTGAGAGACGCAACCAACGTGGTGATGGGGGCCTTCTATATCGCGCTTCCAGCACTGGTCGCTTACGTCATTTACCGATTTAACCCGCAAAAAAAGGAGAAGCCGTATACTACGACTCCTCCCGAAGCGCTTTAAGAATATCATTCGCTAATTTTTCACCGATAGAAAGGGGCCGGAAGTCTTCGACACTGGCCTCTTTTATTTTTTTGACCGAGCCAAAATGCTTGAGCAGCATCTTCCGGCGCTTCTCCCCGATGCCCGGAATAGCGTCCAGCTTGGAGGAAACCATCGATTTGCCCCGCTGCTCGCGGTGGAACGAAATGGCGAACCGGTGCACTTCATCCTGTATGCGCTGAAGCAGGTAGAATTCCTGGCTGTCCCTTGGCAGCGCCACCGGCTCAGGCGGATCGCCCACCATGAGCTGCGCCGTCCGGTGCTTGGCGTCCTTCACCAGGCCGCAGACCGGGATGAACAGTCCCAGCTCGTTCTCCAGCACATCGACCGCTGCCGAGATTTGGCCGCGTCCGCCGTCGACCACGATCAGATCCGGCAGCGGCAGGTTCTCCTTGAGCACCCGCTCATACCGGCGGCGAATAACCTCGCGCATCGTCTCATAATCATCCGGTCCCGATACGGACCGGATTTTATATTTGCGGTATTCCTTCTTGTCCGGCTTGCCATCGGTAAATACCACCATTGCCGATACCGGGTTGCTTCCTTGAATGTTGGAGTTGTCAAATGCCTCAATCCGGTGCAAAGACTCCAGACCGATAATCTCGCCCAGATTAGCTGCCGCAATCGAGGTGCGCTCTTCATCGCGTTCAATCAGGCGGAACTTCTCATCAAGCGACACTTTGGCATTATCGGAAGCCATGCCAACCATCTGACGCTTCAAGCCCCGACGCGGAACCAGAACCTTGATACCGAGCCACTCCTGCAGCGCCTCCGCTCCGCCTGCCGCATCAACGAGCCCGGCCGCTTCAGCCGCTGCTTCGGCCTTCGCCTCAGCCGCAGTAGGTTCGGCACTGTCTGTCAGAACAGTTGGCTCGGTCGTTGCCACATCTGCACCAGCAGGCGGCTTGGCTGCTGTTTCACCAGCTTCCTCGCTGTCCGCATCGGCTGCTGCTGCGCCGGACAACTGCGGGCCCGGCAGCAGAATTTCCTGCGGCAGCGCCGGATTGCTGCTGTAATACTGTGCGACAAAGGACAGAAAGTCGCTGTGGGGGTCGCCGTAGAACGGAAATACGGAGGCGTTGCGCTGCACCATTTTTCCCTGGCGCATATATAGAATCTGCACGCACATCCAGCCCTTGTCCACCGCATAACCGAACACGTCCCGGTCCTTCTTGTCGGTAGTCGTGATCTTCTGCTTCTCCATCAGAGCGTCAATATGCATGATCTGATCACGCAGCTCCTTGGCCCGCTCAAAATAGAGTTCCTCCGCAGCCTCGTGCATTTTCCGCTCGAGCTCCTTCCGGATCTCCTCATGCCCGCCGCTGAGGAATGACTGGATTTCGCTCGTAATCTGCTCATAATCCTCCCGGGGAACCTCCTTCACACAAGGGGCCAGACATTGCCCGATGTGATAATAGAGGCAGACCTCCTTCGGCATGACACCGCATTTGCGCAGCGGATACATGCGATCCAGCAGCTTCTTCGTTTGCTGGGCGGCCGAGGCGTTCGGATACGGGCCAAAGTATTTCGCTTTATCTTTCAGCACCCGCCGGGTCACTTCCAGCCGGGGATGCTCTTCATTCGTTATTTTTATATATGGATACGTTTTATCGTCTTTCAGCAATACATTGAAGCGAGGCTGATGGGTTTTGATCAGGTTGCACTCCAGAATGAGCGCCTCCATATTGCTGCCGGTCACAATATATTCAAAATCACGGATTTCGGAAACCATCAGCTGGGTCTTGCCATTGTGGCTTCCCGTAAAGTAAGAGCGTACCCGGTTCTTCAGCACCTTGGCCTTGCCGACGTAGATGATGGTGCCTTCCCCGTTCTTCATCAGGTAGCAGCCCGGCTGATCAGGCAGCAGCGCCAGCTTGTGCCGGATATTCTCCAGAGCCTTCTCCTGCTCCTGAACCCGCTTGGCGAAATCGTTCATACCCTTCCCCCTCTCCTAGGAGACATTATACTACGAATAAACCGCACAAAGCGCCCCCGGATTATTCCGAAGGCGCTTATAACGTTGCTTGCTGCTTGGAGCGTCAAGCTTGAATTATTGATGTTTCGCAATGATGCCCTTCAAGGCTTCTTTGGAATTCAAACCAACCACTTTGTCGACAGGCTGGCCGTCTTTAAAGAAGATCATTGTCGGGATGCTCATAACGCCGAAACGAGCTGCAGACTCAGGATTCTCGTCCACATTCACCTTAGCGATTTTCACATCATCGCCCACTTCCTGAGCCAGTTCGTCCAGGATTGGCGCAAGCATTTTGCAAGGTCCGCACCAAGGCGCCCAGAAATCAACAACAACCGTTCCTGTGCTTTCCACTTCGTTAGCAAAGGTTTGGTCGGTAACATTTACAATTGCCATATTGTATTCTCCTCCTTACAGGATAAGTATATCTTTAACAAAGATGCCGATTTTAATGTCGACGAAAATAGTATACCACATTTTTCAGGAAAAAGTGAAATATACTCACCTAAAGAAAGGTAGTAATTCACCTCCCTTATTCTTTACAAATGATTTGCCAATTGGGTATACTACTAATAACAAGTCCGGTGAATGTCAAGGAAATGGATCACAGGCATGTTCACCTTTTAGGAGGCTAGCACCATGGATGTAAACGTTCACGTTAACGATCCACGGGAGCACGTGAATGAAGAACCGCGGAATGACTTTGGCGATTTGATGGCTGGCTTTATCGGCATGTTCGGTTTCATGACCATCATTTTCTTCGGCTTTGTCATTATCAAGTATCTGGTCGGTTAATCGGCGGCTCCTTGAGCTCTAACATGAAAAGTCTGATCCTGTTCACAGCTTAAGCTGCGATCGGGATCAGACTTTTTCTATTGTCATCTTCCGTTTCACTAATCAGAACTTGCCCCGCTGATTCTCCCCGAACAGCTGCACCACATCGACAAAAGGCGCAATCCGGTTCATCAGCCGCTGCCCCTTGTGAAGCTCCTCCCCATCCTTGCTCGTAAAGCTCAGATGGCGCTCCAGCCCGTCCAGCGGATAATTGGAGGTATAGAAGGTCGGTTTGCGATTCATCCGGTAGTTCAGAATCGAGCCGAGGACGTGATCCCGAACCCAGGGATTCAGGTTCTCAGCACCGATATCATCAAAGATGAGCAGGTCGCATTCCTTCATCGTCTCCGTCATTTCCTTCAGCTTCTGCCCTTCCTGCATCATCGATTTCAGATCCTCGACGAAGTCCGGCATGTACACGATGACGCCGGTATAGCCAACCATCGCCAGCTCATGCAGCAGATAGCACATCAAATATGTCTTTCCCGTCCCGAATGCCCCAGTTAAATACAGGCCGCGCGGTGACAGACCATTCTCCTTGACGTCCTGAATATAACGGAAGATCTGATGAACAGCGGGAGCGCGCAGCCTGTCCTTGGCCATAATCTCCATGTTGTTATAACCTTCGTTAAGCGCGTGATCATCCACGTAGAAGCTGCGGATCCGTTTGCGGATCATCTCTGCGTTGGTCTTAGCCACCTGCAGATGACAAGGCGCTTTCCGTTCATAGATCTCCACGGTCCCGTTCACACGCTCGATATCAAGCTTGCTGAAATGTCCCTGGAAATCATTTGGGCAATGCTCCAGCCCCGGGCATTGCTCACAGTGCTTATGGTCTCCGGCATACTGATACAGCTTGCTCAGATTCAGCCGGATCACCCGATCATCGATCTCGGGGTATTCGCTGCGGAGTGCGCGAATTAACGGATTCTGCAGCAGTTCCTCTGTAATGCTCTCCGTCCGGCGGCGAATATCCGGATTCTTCAAATGGTCCAGCAGCTGACCCAGCGATTCCATCGCGATCTCCCCCTCCCTCTTGATATGTTCAACGATTCGTGCAGGCATCATTGCCTGCTACCATCATTCATCCGATCATTCATTCGTTAACATAGCGGGCATTACCCGCCCTTCTTCTTGCTGGCCTGCATCTCGGCGGCAAACCTTAACATCTCTTCAAATTCTTCATCGGACACGGCCTGTCCTGACGCATTCCCCTGGGCCACCGGAATGTCCGGCTTCACCTTGCCGCCCTTGGCGTATGTACGCGCCCGCGAAGCCGCCTTCTGTTTGCCTTTCATTTTGGCCTGATCGCGAATGTATTGAACCGCCTTCTCATAGGTATCCACCTGCTTCAGCAGCATGTTGGAGGCGATCGCCTCCACGAAATTGCGATTGATCCGCTGCTCTCCATCCTCGGCGATCAAGGTCATCAAATAATGAATGAGCACATTGATTACCTCTTCAGGCAGCTTGTAGCTCAAGTCGATCTTCTCGAACATATCCATAAACGGCGACGGAATCGTCCCCGGAAAAAATGTCTGCAGCAGCTTCGTATACGGCTCATTGCGAAGCATCATATTATATTGGTGAATATCACATTTCGATTGAAACTGTAGCGGAACTTCCACATAATATTCCATCTGCACCGGATGCTCCTGTGCCGGCTCGTCCGGCTCGCCTTCCAGCTCCTGCCGCAGCGCCACGACCTTGCCTGCCGTGATCTCGCGCTTCTCCTGCAGCTTCATGCCCTGCCGGAAATGAAGGCTGGCCTTATGTTGCAGATCATCAAGCACAATCTCTCCCTGGGAGGTAAATATACCATCCTCATCGAGCAAACGGCATAAATCCTGCACGCTGAGGTTGTATTTCCGAACGACATAATTGACGATCCCCATCTGTTCATGATCATAGCGAAGCCGCTCGACAAACACCCGGTTGCGCGACTCGCGCGGGAAGCGAAGGATAATGTCCGCATAATTCAGCCCGCCGCTATCCTGGTCAGAAGAAAGGGACCGGACTGGCTTGCTCCCGGCAGACACCTCTTCCAGCGCCTGTTCCAGCTCATAATCGATGACATGGGTGTTCAGCTCAAATATATCGTAAAAGGGTACCGAAATATTCTCCTTGTTCAAGGATATCCCAGACCACTCCTGCGGCTCCTTGCTCCACAGCTCCTCGCGCAGCGAGAGCACAGCGAACTTGCCCACCTTGTCCCGAAGCAGCAGCGTCAAGTGCTGTGTCTTGAAGAACTCGGCCGGCGACAGCGGTGCCTGCAGCTCATATTCATAGATGTAATCATCGGTCTCGGCCACTACCATGCGGCTCGTCTGGAGCAGTCCAACCGCTTCCAGCTTCGAGGTCTGCTCAATTAGATACCGCCGCCCCTTCTCGCTTGGCTCAAGCCCGAGTGTCAGGAACAATCTGCGCTGCTGCTCAATGGCCGAATATCCTACCTTCTCTAGCGGAATATGCGAGACAAGCAGACGGTATAAACTGATGGCAAACGCACCGACCATCGGCTGATAGATCGAACTGAGCATTTTGTCGTCCAGGACGCTCACACAGAAGTCACGGTATACGCAGTAACGGTGATTCTCGGTAAAATGTAAGAAATTTGTCATGCGCATCGTTATCTGCTCCCCCTGCCTCACAAAAATAGACTGCCTCTATTCTATCATAAATCATGTCCCTGCAAGCCAGTTCCTCGCATCAAAAATTTCTGGCATTTTCATCCCCGCCTGGTCAAAAGAAAAACGGCCTTCCAAACCGGAAGAGCCGCCGCGGTTCTCTGATCTCCATCCGCTCAGGGTAGAGATTTCAGCCAAGCGATTAGAACATTTTAAAGCCTTTGATGCGAAGCGTGCGGATTGTCCACCCGCTCATATAAGCTCCTATAAGCCCAGCCACACCGGTCAAATAATCAACCAGCTGGAACGAGCCCACGTGGGTCCAGAACGGAACTTCTCCCCGATCCCACAGGCTGTATACAACAACCGGCAGGATGACAATCACAAATAAAAAGCACGGGAACCAGGTTGTCTTCATCAGCATATTCAAGATGAAGCCGATTCCAAACATCATAACAAAGAACAAAATCATCAGCACTAGTACAGGAATAATGGAAAGCATAATCGCTGTTTCACCTCGACTTTATCGCTTCAGCTGGACGTTCTCCACTCTAATAGGTAAGAAGTGTATGTCGCCCGCGCTTCAGCCCGTTGTTAGTTTACTAAAAAAATGATGACAGATCAACGAACATTCCATGAATCTATATCCGAATCGTTTGCCCTGTGTCCATCGCTTGCAGTACAATGGATGAAGAGTGCGGCGCCCTTAAGGCGCGGCAAGCATTACGACATATGATGTTTAGGAGTGATCTCATGAACGAAGCCGCCATGACGCTGGAAGGCTGGTATGCTCTACACGATTTTCGCACCATTGATTGGTCGGCCTGGAAAGCGGCAGACGATGAAAAGCGCGCCTTCGCGCTTGAAGAGCTGAATGCTTTTCTGGCAGAATGGGAAGCGGTCGATGCCTCCAAGCAAGGAAGCACGGCTGTATACACCATTGTAGGCCAAAAAGCCGATTTTGTATTTATGCACCTGCGTGAAACGCTGGAGGAATTGAACGCCATCGAGAATGCTTTTAACAAAACAGCGTTCGCCCAATATACAATCAAAGCCTATTCCTATGTCAGCATCGTAGAGCTCAGCAATTACCTTGCCGGCTCCTCCGATGAAGATCCGATGCAAAATCCGCATGTGATCGCACGGCTCAAGCCTTCGCTGCCGAAATCGAAGCACATCTGCTTCTATCCGATGAACAAAAAGCGCGATCTGTCGGATAACTGGTATATGCTCAGCATGGAAGAGCGCCGCAACATGATGAAGAGTCATGGTCTGATCGGCCGCGGCTATGCCGGCAAAGTGAAGCAGATCATTACC
Source organism: Paenibacillus sp. 7541 (assembly GCF_002276395.1). Taxonomy (NCBI): domain Bacteria; kingdom Bacillati; phylum Bacillota; class Bacilli; order Caryophanales; family Paenibacillaceae; genus Paenibacillus; species Paenibacillus sp. 7541. Next base: position 110,721 of record NZ_NQLZ01000016.1, read on the forward strand.
GGCTCGGTCGGCTTTGATGATTGGGAATGGGGTGTTACCCTGTTCTCCGACGATGCCCTTCAATTCAAGAAGTTGGTGTATGAAATGCGCTTTGATGAAGTGAGCGCCCGTTTCGGGGAATTCGGCCCGTTCTACGTCGGCAATCTGCTGGACAAGACCTCGTTCACGGAATTGATGAAGGTATAACTATAACGATCCCCTTGTACAAAAAGGTATGCTCCCGGTTAAGCTATCCGGAAGAGCATACCTTTTTTTGCTTATCGAGGTCAGACTTGCTCGTCGTCCTCCTGCTTGTTCAAGGATTCCAGAAACTCCGCTGTAGCGCGATCGCGCGCCCGCCCTTTATCCTTCAGCCGCTCAATTGCCGGCATGATGAGAATGTCCACTTCCTTCTGAACCGTATAGGCCAGGTCATACTTTTCCTGCGATTCCAGATAAGCGCCAACCTCCATCAATGCATTGTAACGGTCCAGCTCATCCCGGGTCAGCAGTCCGCGGACTTGAACGCTGCAATGTCTCATTACAGAAACCTTCCTTTTTTGAGCACGAGCGGAATGCCTCCAATAATGAAGAGATACCGCAAGTCAACTAGTTTCTTCAATTGTGCGGCTTTCCAGCCCTGATATTTCTTGTCCCCCACAACCGCAATGCCTTCACCCTTGCCGAGAGAAGCCACGGTTCCTTTATTGTGGAACTCAAACGTCTTCATCGGTTTGTTCCGGATGGAAGCTACGATATTCTGGGCACAGCATACACCCTGCTGCATCGCAATTTGGGCGGTTGGCGGATAAGGTCGTCCCTCATCATTAAAAATAAGCGAGTTATCGCCGATAATATAAATGTTCTCATATCCAGGCGCACGCAAATATTCATCTACCTTAACACGGCCGCGCATCGTTTCGAATCCTGCGGCTTCAACCAGACGATTGCCGCGAATACCGCCTGTCCATACGATCGTTGCGGCTTTAATCTCTTCGCCGCTACTCAGTATGACGCCGCCCGGCAGACATTCCTGGATCGCAGTTCCGAACTTGAAGGTGACGCCCTTCTTCTCCAGCGTCTTGATGGCATAATCCACAAGCTCCGGGGCGAAGCCCGGCAGTGCAGATGGAGCCGCCTCGATGTTGTAGATGTTGACAAGTGTAGGGTCCACATCAAACTCTTTGCACAGCTTCGGAATCCGGTCAGCCAGCTCGGCCACAAATTCGATGCCGCTAAAGCCTGCGCCGCCGACAATGAAGTTGATTCGTTCCTGCGGTCTGCGCTCGTTCTTGAATAATGCAAACTGGTATTCGATATGCTCCCGGATCAGACGAACCGAGTTGATGCTCCGGATCGTCATCGCATGCTCCGCCAATCCCGGGATGCCGAATGTTTCCGGCTCGCCGCCGAGTCCAATGACCAGGTAGTCGTAGGACAAGGTGCCGTCCTCAAGGATGACCTTTTTATCGTGAAGACGAATTTCCTGCACTGAGGATTTGACCAAATCGATTTTGAATTCATCAATCAGTTTGGAAATCGATACCCGCGTATTTTCGATGCTGTCTGTTCCCGCTGCCGGCATATGCAAATGGGTCGTTATATAATGGTAGTCATGGCGATTGACCAAGGTAACGTCCGCCTCGTTATAATTCAGCTCTTTTTGCAGCCGCTGCGCTGTCAATATGCCACCGTAACCCGCGCCGAGGATTACGATCTTCGGTATGCTGCTCATTCTACTGCTCCTTCCAGCTTACTCTTTATCTGTTATCTGTACAGTATGGTATAAAGATGTTAACAATTTGTGAAAAACGTGCAGAAAAAGAGATGAGCCCCTTCATCAGAGCCCACTCACACGGTTTTGACCCGATTGTCTTTATGCTGTCCACACGTCAAGAATGATAAGCGTGCAGTACATATTCAACATGAAGCTAACACTCAATGAACACAAGTTATCAACGTTAATAATATGCATAAACCTTACAAATATCAAGTTTTTTTTGAGGTATTGTCCACAGGAAAAGTACGGATAGTTCCGATGTCCTCCGTCATTAAAACGACATCATCTGACCTTGCTTGGACCTTCAGCATATATCTTGTCTTTTCAGTGTCGTCCCGGAGGATTATAATAGTTAAGGTATATCGAAATGAATCAGTCCGATCCCAGAGGCGAGCATTCGTCTGTCTGATTCGAATATAAATTCAATGATGGAGGTGCTTACCGCATGACCACGGTGCAACAAGAGAACGGCATGACCGATCTGATCATTATCGGGGGCGGCCCTGCAGGTATGTTTGCCGCTTTTTACGGAGGAATGCGTCAAGCTTCGGTCAAGCTCATTGAGAGCATGCCTCAGCTTGGTGGCCAGCTGGCCGCGCTATATCCTGAAAAATACATTTATGATGTGGCCGGTTTCCCTAAAGTAACCGCTCAAGAGCTGGTGAACAACCTGTCCAAGCAGATGGAGCTCTTCAACACCGACATCCGGCTGGAAGAGAAGGTCCTTTCGGTCAAGAAGCTGGAGGAACGCCATTTTGTTGTGACAACAAACCTGGGCGAGCATCATGCCAAGGCAATCATTATTACAGCCGGCGTTGGAGCATTCCAGCCGCGCCGTCTCGAGCTTGAAGAAGCCGAGAAGTTTGAAAAACGCAATCTGCACTACTTCGTGAACGATTTAAGCCAGTTTAAAGGCAAAAAAGTGCTGATCAGCGGCGGGGGCGACTCTGCAGTCGACTGGGCGCTGATGCTGGAGCCGATCGCCGAACAGGTGACACTCGTGCACCGTCGCGACAAATTCCGTGCTCATGAGCACAGTGTCGAGCAATTGATGGCGTCCAAGGTGAACATTATCACCCCGACGGAGATTAGCGCACTTCATGGCGAGGAGACGATTACCAAAGTGACGCTCTCCCACATCAAGACCCAAGAAACCCAAGAGATTGAAGTGGACGATGTAATTGTCAACTTCGGTTTTGTATCATCGCTCGGACCGATTTCCGAGTGGGGCATCAACATCGAAAGCAATTCGATTGTCGTAGATTCCCGAATGGAAACCAGCATTCCGGGGATTTTCGCAGCAGGCGACATCACAACCTATCCAGGCAAGGTCAAGCTGATCGCCGTCGGCTTCGGTGAAGCCCCGACAGCTGTGAACAACGCCAAGGTGTACATCGATCCGGATGCGCGTCTGGCTCCTGGACACAGCAGCAACATGAAGCTGTAGATCCGCTCGCATCTGCCAGAATAATACAAACAAAAAAAGGTATCTCCATCCCGCTGTCCGGTGGGGTTGGCAGATACCTTTTCTATTTGTGTAGAGCAGCAAGTTTCAAATACGGTAATTGCTAACAGATCCAATGCTTCGTCATGCTGTTCCTTGGACATTTATCTCATCTATCGTTCATCAGCCTATACTAGTGCAAAACATTGCCGGAATTGGTGTCCAAGTTCCGTTTTTGAATTTCGGCCAGCAGGAGAGTGATAAACTCTCGTTCCAACTTTAACTCTACAGCCATATGATAGGAATCGAGCAGCATCTCATCCGACAACATAGCCATCTCTTATACACCCCTTCCTCTTTTTTCCTGGGTCTATCATAGCAAACATTAAATAGTGGAACAACTGTTCGCTTATCCACACCCAACTGTGGAAATCCTGTGTATAATTTGTTGGTAAGTATTAAAAATGTGCTCGTATCAACGTGGATTATGGGGATAAATGTTATACACAGGTGAGAAGCCAAATCTACTATAAAAAAAATTAATCACCTATTATATCGGTTTTTTTGTGTCAATTATTAAATACCCTATTAAATTTTCATATAAACGCTTAGATTTGGTCTCATTGGATAATCTTAGGGAGGAAGGGCATCCTATAAGAGATCAGCTCGGACGCGTATTAACTTCCAGAATCCAGATCTTCCCTTCTTGATCGATGCCGTAATCAAAACCGAGCTGTGCGATTCCCGGGAATTTGGATTCCAGGAGCGCAATGCAGTGCCGGGTGAGGCCGCGCATCTCCCGTCGTTTCTCCCTTACTTTCACACGCGGCAGGGATAACACCATCGCCTGGGTTCCTCTCAGCAGACTTCCGCCTTTGCAAATATTCGTGACAATCAGTCCCGGACTGGCAAGCCGGCCGACCATAGCCTTAAACCGCCAAGCGCCTCTTTCCTTGACCACCTTCACCCGATAATCCAGCGGACGGCCTCGTATTTTGGCCAAATGTATCCCTTGCTGAATCATGTATTCCCTTTTTAATTTCATGCGTGCAAGTACCCTCATAAGGGCATCCATCGTTTCCACATGAACCGTGCGTCTTTTGTAGGTAACCATGTAACCCGTACCGCTTTTGAGAATGCGTATGACACCATTGCCGCCAGTCCCGATAATCGGCTTGATGACAACCATGCCATGCTCCTCCAGCATCGAGGTCAGAGCCTCGGTCCCAAAAGCCTGGGTGGCCGGAATGTAGGGAGCAACCTGCGGATCAGACAGCAATGCCTCGGTTTTGAGCCATTTGCTGGCCAATTGTCTTCCCGCCATAGCTGCTTTCGCCTCCTTTATTCATGACATATCATATAGTACTCTCTAACGCACTGTCCCTCTTGGATGATTGTCCGGTATGGGATGCCTAATAATTGGCGGGCACCGCCCGTTCTGAAGCGCTATTCCAAATCAAGCCGACATGTCGTATAGTAAGTACAAGGCATACAACGACGTACACAAGCTAAACGGAGTATAATGAGGAGGATTCTTACCTTGGAACAATTATTTGAAATATTGTACTGGGTGGCAATCGTGGGGATGTCTGTCGCTCTTGCAGCGGTCACGGTCCTTATATTTGCCATCGGCTTCAAATTTATTAAGAGCAACCGCAAGGGACTCGGCGTGGGCTGCATTGCGTTCTCCCTTGTCGCAGCCGGGATGATTGTGCTCATGCTTAATGACACCTTTTTCTTCCCTGCCTGATGTTGCCATATCCCATGCGATTGCGATCAGCCATGCAGCTGTCCACTCTATACCAGAGGAGGCAACTGCATTTTTTGTTTGAACCGCGTTTTGCTCACATATAAAAAGCCCCCAATCAAACGCTCCTCCGAAATGTCCAGCGCGATAACAGCGGCGGGGAGATATGGGAGTGGTACGATACCAGCCCTACCTCGAACGAAATCGAGATGATTCGATCTATTATTGAATCCGAACAGACGACGCTCCGGCACGAAGGATCGCAATACTACAATGACCGCACCATCACCAATTCGGAAAAAAGAGCGTTAAAAAACGTGTTGGATGCGTATGAACTCATAACCGCCACGAATCCTTAATACCTAGCCCTCAATGGAGCAATCCTGCGAGGGCTCATTTTTTTATCCTTCTCTAGCGGTCCTTGTCCCATATAGCCAATCCAATTGCTTGATCAGCCCCGGCGTCTTCAGCACCGTGTACTTCAACTGCTCAAACGCAAACATATAAAAAAGCCTCTACAGCGAAAAACACGCTATAGAGGCTCTAACCGACAATCCTTAACGGTACCAGAATGGCTGGTATGGGATTATCGTTCATATTACAGGAATCTAAGCTTGTATGAGCATTATCCGCTTAGCACGGCTCCTCGCTTGGCTTGCCGGCATCGGTAGCCGTACGGAAGGAAGCCCCGCAGCCGCAAGTAACGGTCGCATTCGGGTTGTGGATTGTAAACCCTCCGGTCATGCCCGATTCCTCAAAATCAATTTCCAAACCGTTCAGGTATTTGATGTCATCCTTCTCCACAACAATTCTCAAATCCTGAACATCCATATATACATCAGCTTCCGTCTCTTGGTCGTCAAAGCCCATGGCATACGAAAAACCGCTGCAGCCGCCGGCAGTTACCCCCAAACGAAGGAACATATTTGGTGCTTCCTGTTCGGACAGCATTTCTTTTAAACGTTCTGCTGCCGTTTCACTGATTGTGATCATAGGTCATCCTCCTTTCGCTCATCTTTTAGTATACTCCTCTCTTCTCAATCCCTCAAGCATCATTCCCCCTGCCCGCCGCCATATATTTCCCTTCAGGCGGGGAAAATATGGCGATCGCCCCGTTAAAGTACGTTTTGACGGTCTTCTTTGCGTTATCGCTTTTCCCCAATAGTATTGCCCCTCCGAAATGTGAGGTTTATAATAGGGAAGGAACCCGGGCGGCAACGCACCGGATGGATCGTTTGTTCCGCCGGCCTCGCAGCCGCCGGAAGCGATGGGATTATTATTGTATATTTTTTCACAAAACGATCGTGCCTCGGCACGCAAACAAGAGGACCGTTCCCGCTTGGGAATGATCCATTTTAGCACCTCGATTCTCTGATACAGAGAATGGAAGGTGTGAAGAGGAGGATGGAGCATGTCCACAATCGTTACCCCCTACACCGACCATAGAATGGCGGAAATCGCCGATAAGGTACGCAATGGCGTTCGTCTTTCTCTTGAAGACGGTGTATATCTGTACGAAACCGATGACCTGCTGACCCTGGGGCAGCTGGCCAATGAAGTGAATCTGCGCAAGAACGGGAAAAAGGTTTATTTTATTGAAAATATGAGCCTTTATTTCACCAATGTATGTGAATCCCACTGCGCTTTTTGTAATTTTAGAAAAGATCAGGGCGAGGAAGGCGCGTACACCCTTTCCGGTCAGGAAATGATTGAATATGTTGAGCAGCATATCCATCCGGGTGTTCGGGAATTTCATATTGTCGGCGGACATAATAATCATGTGCCGTTTCAATATTATGTGGACTCGCTGAAGGCGCTGAACGAGCGCTTCCCTGATGTTACACTGAAGGCTTACACAGCGGCAGAAATCGAATTCTTCACCCGCATCAGCGGTCTCAGCACGAAGGAAGTGCTAGAGGAGCTGCGCAAAGCGGGCCTGAAGACGCTCACCGGCGGCGGGGCTGAAATTCTGTCGGATCAATACCGTCAGAAAATGAAAGTCGATAAAGCCAATGTCGATCAATACCTGGACGTGCACCGCACCGCGCATCAGCTCGGCATGAAGACGCATACGACCATGCTGTACGGCGCGATCGAAAGTCATGAAGACCGGATTCGCCATATGATCCAAATCCGGGATCTGCAAGATGAAACCGGAGGCTTCCTCGTCTTCATTCCGCTGTCGATGCAGCCGAAGAGCAAGAATGCCAGCATTATGCGCCGCAACTCGGCTTATGAAGACCTGAAGACCATCGCCATCAGCCGTTTGATGCTGGACAATTTTGACCATATCAAGGCCTATTTCATTAATATCGGTCCACAGCTGACCCAGGTTGCTCTGAGCTTCGGAGCCTCTGATGTGCACGGCACCATTCTGAAGGAAAGAATCAGCCATGCTGCCGGAGCATTGACACCGGAAGGACTGACGCGTAAAGAGCTCGTCTGGCTGATCAAGGGTGCAGGACGCATTCCTGTGGAGCGCGATACGTTCTATAACGAAATTAAAGTATACGAATAAGAAGTATAACAAGCCAGCCTAGACCAGACCGAATCAAGCCTATACAGATACAGAATGTTCCCGATAGCGGAAATTCGGTTAAAGTGATCATATAGGGTGGAAATCCATAAGCCGCTTATAGCGGCGTTTTTCTTGCGAAAGCGGATTCAAGAATCACATTCATACGCATTTTCTCTCAAGAAAGGAAGAAATCTATGAAAAAGCTCGTCATTCTCGGTGGAGGCTATGGCGGCCTCGCTTTGATTCAAGAATTGTTCAGCGGCTATCTTCCTCCAGATGTAGAAGTTATTCTCGTCGACCGCATGCCCTACCAGGGCTTGAAGACCGAATATTACGCTCTGGCTGCCGGAACCGTCTCCGATGTATCGGTACGCGTGAAATTCCCTCAATATGAAGGATTGCGCATCCTGTACGGCGAGGTGACAGAGATTGATCTGGAGAACAAGCGGGTGCTTATGCTGAACGATGATCCGATAGAATATGACCAGCTGGCCATCGCGCTCGGGTGTACAGACCGGTACCACGGCGTTCCGGGAGCCGAAGAATACACTTGCAGTCTGCAGTCATTTGCAGCGGCCAGAGAAACGTACGTCCGTCTGAACAACCTCAGACCGTACAGCCGGGTTCATATTATCGGCGGCGGCTTGAGCGGGATCGAGCTTGCAGCCGATCTGCGGGAGAGCCGGCCTGACTTGAATATCGCCATCCTCGATCGGGGACAACGGGTCCTTTCTTCTTTTCCGAATCGTTTGTCTGCTTATATTCACCGCTGGTTTGAGGATCACAATGTGGAAATCCATAACGGCGTGTCTGTCTCCCGGGTGGAGCAGGATGCGGTATTCAACCTTGAAGAACCTATCGAAACCGACATCGCGGTCTGGACGGCCGGCATTCAGCCGGTCAAGGTCGTTCAGGAGCTCGATCTGCCCAAAGACCGCAGCGGCCGTATCCTGCTGAATGAATGGTATCAGGTGCCCTCTCACCCTGAGGTATACGTCATCGGCGATTGCGCCAGCCTTCCGTTCGTGCCGAGTGCCCAGGCTGCAGGCGCGCAGGCGGAGCAGGTCGGCAACGTGCTGAAGGCGCTGTGGAGAAATGATACCCCTAAAGTCCATCCGTTGAAGCTGAAAGGGACGCTCGGTTCCCTTGGCAAGCATGCCGGCTTCGGATTGATGGGGAGCACTTCGGTCATCGGACGCGTACCGCGCATCCTGAAAAGCGGTGTCCTGTGGAAGTCGAAGCGGAATTATTAGCCCTTCTCATTCTCCTGCTCTAGAAGCTCAAGCTTCTGTGAAATAAGGGCGAACAGTTCTTCGGACGTGACGGCTTCCACCCGGTCGCCATCCACATAGGCAAAAGGCGCCAGGTAACATTGCCCGCAGTCGGTCAAGCAGCCATATTCAATAATTTGGCAATCAAACCGCTCGGCAAGCGGCTGAAGCGCCTGATCCGTTCCGAAATAGCTGTTACTCGTGCAAAATTCAATCATAATGGACATAAGTCAAGAACCTGCCTTATAAGTTTGCCATTTTATTTTGGCGGTTTATGTACTATAATAAAGAAAGGAAAGGAGTTGAACAAGATGAGCGATAACGCACAAATCACCATGTATGATGAAGTGGCTGAAGTGCTTGATAAGCTTCGTCCGTTCCTGCAGCGCGACGGCGGTGACGTGGAATTGGTCGACGTTGAAGACGGCATCGTTAAGCTGAAGCTGATGGGTGCTTGCGGAAGCTGCCCAAGCTCCACCATTACACTGAAGGCAGGAATTGAACGCGCCCTCGTTGAAGAAGTGGAAGGCGTTCAAGAAGTAGTACAAGTATTCTAATCATGGTTTATTATAAAAGAAAGTCTTGGTTCTTCTCCGAACCAAGACTCTTTTTTTTGCTGTCATTCCATACAGAATCGTTCACTTCAAGCAGTCGAGTCATTCCGGTTTAATCCGTGAACGGATCGGATCAAGCCCGCCGGACACATTGATCATGTTGCCGGTTAGGAAATCCGATCGATCCTGGCACAGAAACTCAATCACCCGGGCTACATCTTCCCCGCTTCCGGAGCGCCCTCGCGGTGTCAGCCCGTCATCGACGCCGGTCACTTCTTCAATCGTCTTCTCCTTGTTCGCTCCCCGAATATCACCGGGACACACCATATTGACCGTAATCCCGTGCGGCGCTTCCTCAATCGCAAGCGTCTTCGTGAACGACACCAGCCCGACCTTGGCCGCGGCATATACGGCCCGATGCGGCCAGGCCCGCGCCTCCACTGCATGCCCGAAGCCGAAATGAATAATTCGTCCCCACTTCTTCTCCCGCATAGCCGGCAGCACGCGATGATCCAGAAGCATAACCCCGGTTAGATTCCCGTTGACGAGACGAACAATCTCATCTCTGGAATAGTCGGCAAACAACCGCCGCTCATGAATATATGGCCCTGCATTGTTAACAAGAATATCCACCGTTCCAAGCTGCTGCTCCGTTGTATCCACAAGCGAGTACAACTGCTGCTCATCGGTTATATCCGCCTGAACCGATATCGATGACACGCCAAACTTCTGTATCTCTCGGCAAAGCGACTCTGCCTGCGCTTGACTGTTCACATAGTTAACGGCAATATGGCATCCCTGACGTGCAAGCGACAATGCAGTCATCTTGCCGAGTCCCGTCGCACTGCCTGTAATCAGCGCCACCTTCCCCTTCAAGGCTTTCCCTCCTCCAAGTGGATGTCCTGTCCTCAGTATAATGGATGGGATGGCCTTCAAACAACCTGAGACGTCACACCGCCGACCGCAGCCATGCTAGGCTGGCCTTCCTCCGTCCGTTACTATTCTCATCGCCTCTGTCTTCGTTTGCCCTTATAACACCGATTCTAGCCGTACTAAAAAAGCGAACAGGTGCGATAAATTCGCACCTGTTCGCTTATTCTGTCACAGTATGCTGTCTGTTCCGCTGCAATATTAGAATGCTGGAACGACCGCGCCTCCGAATTCCTGTTCGATAAAGCTTCTCACATCTTCCGTAGTCAACGCTTTAGCCAGTTTCTGAATGGCGTCGGAATCTTTGTTGTCCGGACGAGCCACCAGCAGGTTGGCATACGGGTTGTCTTTATCCTCAAGCAGCAGGGAGTCCTTGGTTGGATCCAGGTCTGCTTCAAGTGCGTAGTTCGTGTTGATCACCGCAAGATCCATTTCATCCAGCATGCGCGGCAGCATCGCTGCATCTACATCCTGGAATTTCAGATTTTTCGGATTTTCCACGATATCCCGGGTGGTCGCTTCCAGCTTGTTCTCATCCTCCAGCTTGATCACGCCGTTCTTGGACAGCAGGGACAGCGCACGGCCCAGGTTGGTTGGGTCGTTTGGAATCGCCACGACCGCGCCATCTTTAAGCTCGTCAATGGAAGTAATCGTTCTGGAATATACGCCAAGCGGCTCAATGTGAACGGCAATAACCGGTTCAAGTTCCAGACCGCGTGCATTGATTTCTCCGTCCAAGTAAGGCTGATGCTGGAAGAAGTTCGCATCCAGCTCTTTGGAATCTACTTGTGTATTCGGCATTTGATAATCGGTGAACTCGACAATTTCCAGGTTAACGCCCTCTTCGGCAAGAGCCGGCTTGATATGCTCCAGAATTTGGGCATGCGGTACCGGTGTTGCGCCAACCTTGATGGTAACTGCTTCAGGAGCAGACTCGCTTCCACCCTCCGGCTGGGATGCATTATTGTTGTCTGTGCCTCCGCCGCCGCAAGCCGCGAGAGCCCCAACCAATGCTAAACTGATGAATCCGGATAACCATTTTTTCATTTCTTAACCCCTCCACAAATGTAATATCATCTCTATATGTGAAATCCCTTGCTGCCTTCTTCAAAAACTTACTTTCTCGTAAAACGCCGCACCAGCCGGTCACCGGCCATCTGCAACAACTGTACCAATACAATCATGGCAATAACGGCAATAATCATAATCTCGGTATCATAACGATAATAGCCGTATTGGATCGCCAAGTTACCAAGACCGCCGCCGCCGACCTGGCCGGACATCGCCGTATAGGAGACCAGCGTAACGATAGTGATGGTCATCGCTGCGAGCAGACCCGGCCGCGCCTCCGGCAGCAGTACCCGAAAGATAATGTGCCGTGTCGAGGAGCCCATCGCCTGAGCCGCTTCAATCACGCCCTTATCCACTTCATTCAGCGCAGTTTCCACCAGCCTTGCAAAGAACGGGGCCGCCCCGACAACCAGCGGCGGAATCGTTCCAATCACTCCGTAGGATACACCGACAATCGATTTCGTAATCGGAATCATCGCCACGATCAGAATGATGTACGGAATAGAACGCAGAATATTAACGATAAAGGAAAGAATTCCATATCCGAATCTAACCCAGCCCGACGTCGACCTGGCGGCCATATACAGTATTACCCCGATCGGCAAACCGAGAATAAAGCTGAATAATGCCGATAGCCCCAGCATCCGCAGTGTATCAAGCGAAGCGGTCCCGATTTCATTCCAGTTTACCTGAGAAAAGTCCAAACCCAGCATCAACGAATCACCTCCACGTCGAGCCCTTGCTCAAGCAGCTTCTTTATTGTCTCGTCCGTGGCAATTTCGTCACCTTCGAACCGGACGATCAGCTGACCGTACGGCGTTTCCTTGATCGTTGAAATTGTCCCCTGCAGAATAGCAAAATTCACGCCGGTCTCATGCACAATGCGGGACAGAATCGACTCATACGTCTTGGTGCCAAGGAACGTAATCTTCACCGCGCGCGATGGACCGGAAGCAGCACCTGCAATCGCCAGACGCAGCGCTTCGCCGCTATCGGTTTCCTGGCGGATGAATTCCTTTGTAACCTCATGCTGCGGCTTGAGGAACACCTCCGCTACCGGCCCCTGCTCCACGATGCCGCCCTGGTGAATGACAGCAACCTTGTCGCAGATGCTTTGGATGACGTGCATCTCATGCGTAATCAGCACAATCGTCAAGTTGAACCGCTTGTTGATATCCAGAAGCAGCTTCAGGATGGAATCCGTCGTCTGCGGATCGAGCGCCGAAGTTGCTTCGTCGCACAGCAGCACCTCCGGGTCGCTTGCGAGCGCTCTTGCTATGCCAACCCGCTGCTTCTGTCCGCCGGACAGCTGTGCAGGATATTTATGGCTGTGCGCCTCAAGTCCGACCAGGCTCAGCATCTCCTTCACCTTGCGCTCGATTTCCGCCTTGGGCGTCTTCGTCAGTCGCAGCGGATACGCGATATTGTCAAACACGGTCGCCGAGGACAGCAGATTGAAATGCTGAAAAATCATACCGATCTTGCGCCGCTGGGCCTGCAGCTCGGTCTTGCCGAGGCGCGTCAGGTTGACGCCGCCAACCCATACCTCGCCCGACGTCGGCCGCTCCAGCAGATTGATGCAGCGGATCAAGGTACTCTTCCCGGCTCCGGAATGTCCGATAACGCCAAATATTTCTCCTTTGTCAATTGACAGATTCAATCCGGACAAAGCGGTAGTTACATTGCCGCCCGTGCCGTACTGCTTCGTCAATTGTTTGATCTGTATCAAATCTTGAGCCTCCCTTTCCCTAGCCTTTGGCACATCTATTGTCCATAAAGAAAAGAGCCTCTCTTTGTCAGAATCAAAAAGGGCTCTCTTTACGTAAAGTCAATGCCTTTTCTCATCTGTCAAAACTTCGGATAGATTCCAAAGTCTTGAAGGAATTAGCACCATGACACTCCAGACGTCTGCGGTGATCCGCTTAACGTCAGGAATCGGTTGCCGGGCTTCATCGGGCCTGTCCCTCCGCCGCTCTCGATAAGAAATAAATGTGTTATGAAATTATCGTTTTCATGAGGAATTTCATCGAATGCAATTGTTAGTATAGTTTTTTTTCAGCTTTTTGTCAAAAGGAATTTCATAGTAGCTTCCCCATCAGGTCAGTTTTCAAGCTGAATTCCTTGGGTCGTCCAGATCTGATTCGTATACCGGAACGACGCTGCGAGCGTCTGGCATACCATATCCAGTCCTTGCTTCAGATCATCCAGATGCGCATCCAGATCCTCCAGCTCAAGCTTCGTATCATGCCCCTGCATCCTCTGCCACAGATCATCCTGCATTTCAGCGTTCATGTAATGAATCTCGGCATTACGCCGTTTGCGCAGCGTCCCCATCGGCACCTTGTACTTGGCTTTGATCCCTTCAAGCTCCTCGGACAGCGAATCATGAATTTTCAGAAATTTAAACTGCCGCAGTACGGTAAAATAGGAAAAATGCACTTTTACCTTGGATGTGTGCAAATTGAACAGCTCATCAAGCACAGTGCCCAGCTTATCCAGAATGGCAAACACACGGATGAATCCATTCTTATAAAAATACACATACCTGGCGTACTCTTCCTTCTCCTGAAGCGACATATCATCAATGAAGCCGGACGTCACCGATTTGCGAAAATGGCAGGCTGCATACCAGCTCTGCTCCAGTTCATCCAGCGATACAATCAGCCCGCGTATCCAGATTTCCAGCTTGCGGTGGTCATGGGTCGGATCCGGATGTTTCTTGATCTCCTCCCGCAGCAGCTGTACGGTCTTCGTCATCGATTCCACCGCAGCTTTAAGATATCCATCATTATGTCGGGGCTGCTCCCCTAACAAGGTCCGAAGCATGCCATCCCTCCCTGTTCACAAGTTGTCCGCCATTCGCCGCCATAGTTTCCCGCATACTTCTACTTCAACATCTCCAGAGCAACCGAATACAGCTGACGCGAATGTCCCGATTACTTGCCAAAATACTCATTCCAGCGCTCATCCACCATGTTGACGATATCCTCACGCGGGAACAGCTCAGCAGGATAATCCGGCTTCATGCGCGCGTCTATAACAATCGGCAGCCGGTACGACAGGTGATGATGCTGAACATTCGCCGCAGCGAACAGGTCGGTCGCTGGATTGAAGCGGGTAAATACCGTCCACAGGAAGGAGGTTTGGGTCGCTGCCGCCTGCTGTGCATTATCCACAACGATAACGAGCGGCCACGACGTGTCCCGCGATTTCAGATGCTCCATCACGCGCAGGGCGAGATCGGAATCTTTGTCATAGGATGCCCCGGAAACGACAAGACAACCGCCGCAATACGCAACAACGTTGTCAATGCCCGGGATGTCGCCTTCCTCATAGCTGCGCGGAAGCTCGCGAATTGGATGGCCAACGCCGATGAGCACAGCCTTGCTGCCATGATTCAGTTTTTCACCTGTATAATCGAGCGTATCCTGGGATGTTTTGTTGAAAATATACAGGTCTGTGGACGGGTCGAAGCGCTCAAGCACCGCCTCCAGCGTCTCGTTGAAATCGGTCAGATCCACCGGGCGGCTTGTCAGCATCAGAAACTTCGTCAGCGACAGCTGCCCTTCTCCCAAGATGCGGAAGGCCGATACGAGCGCTTCACGCGAATAGCTTTCCCGAACCACCGCGGCCGTCAGTGCATGGAATCCGGTCTCAGCATAAGTCCAGAGCGAGCGGACCGATGGCATTACCATCGGAAACGCCGGCGACAGCAGGCGCTGCAGGAAATCGCCCAGATAATAATCCTCCTGTCTCGGTTTGCCTACAATTGTAGCCGGATAGATGGCATCCTTGCGATGCCACATATGGTTCACATGCAGCACCGGATACTCGTGCGCCAGAGAATAATAGCCGTAATGATCGCCAAACGGCCCTTCAAGACGGCGCTCATGCGGCGGCACATAACCGCTGATCGCAAATTCGGCCTCCGCCGGAATGCGATGTCCGCCCAGCGGGTTGTCCGTCATCGGCAGACGCCCGCCCATGATCAGCGAGGCCAGAAGCAGCTCAGGCAGATGCTCCGGAACGGGAGCGATCGCTGCAGCGATCAGCGCCGGAGGGCCGCCGATAAAGATCGACACCGGCAGCGGCTGGTTCTGCTGCTCCGCTTCAAAGTAATGGAATCCGCCGCCCTTATGAATCTGCCAGTGAATCCCGGTCGTGTTATTGTCGTAGATCTGGATGCGATACATACCCAAATTGTGGTGCTTTGACCTGGAAGGGCTCTCTGTGTAGACGAGCGGAAGCGTAATGAACGGACCTCCGTCCTCCTGCCAGCTTGTCAGTCTTGGCAAATGTTTCAGCGGCTCCTCCGTCACCTTTACGCCCATGATCGGGGCTTCCTGCGGGACGACACGCTTCATGCCAAGCTTGAGCATATCCTTGATCAGTCCGCGCTCGTTCCAAATGGCCGGCAATGTCGGCGGAATCAGCGTTCCCGTCGCTTCAACCAGCGACTTCATCAGCTGCTCAGGCCGAGGACCAAAAGCCATATCCACCCGCCGCGGCGTGCCGAACAGATTCGTTGCTACCGGGAACGGCGTGCCCTTTACATTCGTAAAGAGCAGCGCAGGCCCTCCCTCCTCAATGACACGGCGATGAATTTCAGCAAGCTCCAGGTACGGATCCACCGGTGCTTCGATGACGGTCAGATCATTTTCCTTACGAAGCGTTTCCAGCCATTGGCGTAAGTTTTGATAGATCAACGAGCCCACTCCTTCAATAGCAGCATAGTCCTCGTACAATTGTCCGGGGACTATGCCTGCGTTTCCATATGATGCTCATCGTTGGACTTCCACAGCCTGACGGCTGCCTCTAAACGATATGTTTCTGATCCCGGGCCTGGTCGGATGTCTGCTGCAGCGAGGCTGGTCTGCTCAGCTGCCACACTCTGACACTCATATAACTAAGGACGCCGAACAATATGGAGATCAGCAAGGTATGTCCCAATGCCGAGAACACATAGACTTCCTCGTTGTGGATCGTTGCCATAATAATCCCGCCGCTGATCACCTGCAGCACGCACAGAATCGTTGCAGCAACGCCCAGCATCTGAATCTCCCGGTTGTTCCGGTTGCGCCAGTATGCAAAATGTCCCATAACGGCCACCAGTACCAGTAGCAGCAGCGCCGCCACCCTGTGCATAAAGGCGATGCCTACGCCTCCGCTCAGCTCCGGAATCACCTCGCCGTTACACAGCGGCCAGCCTGAACAGCCTTCCCTGGAATCGGTATGACTGACAAACGCCCCGATGTAAACGACGATATAGGTATAAATAGCCGTCGCCCAGACGAGCCAACGAAACGCTGGCGTAACCCGGGGCTGGGGCTTGTCGTTGGCCATGCCCCCCGACTTCTCCACTCTTCGCATGCCCAGCGCAAGCATGGCCGAGCTGGCAAACGCAATAAGCGAAAAGCCGAAATGCAGGGCCATGACAGCTGCCGACTGCCGGTTCACCACCGCAAAAGCTCCCATAATGGCTTGTACGATGACAAAGATGGAGGTCATGATGACATACGCCATCAAGTCCCGGCGATCCCGCTTATATTTCCAGAAGGCGATCAAGGATGCGAGCGCAGCCAGACCTGCAAGTCCGCTCACCGCCCGATGCGAGTATTCAATCATCGACGCCACGGTGTAAGCGGGAACAAATCTGCCGTTACACAGCGGCCACTCTTCCCCGCACCCAAGTCCTGACCCTGTCTTGGTCACGACCATGCCGCCGAAGGTTGCGCAGAACATGATCACACATGTTGCGTAGCTAAGCCATTTCAATTGTTTATCATTCACTAATCTCACCTGCTGCCCCGTAATGATCTATCCCACAAGCCGAACATTACCTTCTATGTACAATCCACATTCCATTATACCTGATTCCGCTGTCAAGGTCATGAAGCGTTTGTGACAAAATAGATGAAAACGCGTTCAATAGTAGCACGACCGAGCATTCGCTACAAAAATACCGCCGAATCGGCGCTTCCCAATTCGGCGGCATCTGCACTGCCTGTTGCTCTTCGGTCGCTGTTCACCTTCCCGAACACCAGCCTTACTTGTGGATCGTCTCGTATACGTCCACGGCACGCTGCAGGAAATCTTCAATCTCCTCGCGCGATTTGCGATATTTATTCACGAAGCGAACGAGCTCGCGCCCATCTGAATAGGCCACAAAGCTCGGAATGCCCAAAATGTTCTGCTGCTGGCTGACATCCCCGACTGCGTCCACATCCACTTCAACCAGAGTGAGCTGATTGGAGAACTTGGTCTCCACTTCCGGCATGAACGGATCGATGAACTTGCAATCTCCGCACCAGTCCGCTTTAAAAACAGCGACCGTCAGTCGTGGCGACTGGATCGCAACCTGGAATTCCGCTTCAGATGTAATCTTTTGCATGTGGGTATCTCCCCTTTCTGACGAATCTGTCACCCTTAGTGAATCAAATTGAAGAGTGGAAGTCAAATTTTCGAGCCATACTGACAATAAACGATGTGAACGTCCGACAGTCAAGGATAAGGAAGGTGTTCATCACATGGGCGATTCTCACGGCTTCAAGGCCGGCACCCGGCATCTGTGGTCCAGGCTGGCCTCGTTGCCGAGAGCGGCGGGGGCAGCCTTGAGCGGTTTTACAGCAGCCTGGCTGGATTCCAGCGAGCTCAGACGCTCCCCGCAAGATCTCCATTGGAACGAGAGTGCAGTCCAGAGCATTTTAGAAATATTAAACAAAACCGCCGCGATTCGACGCATGGAGCACACCGGGGGCCATCCGGGGCCGACAGGCGCCTCCCATATTCCCCCCATCCAGGGCTCTGCTCCGGCACCGTCGGAGCTTTCCAGCCGGGACCACCTGCTGCTGCAGCGCATCCGTGAAAATGTTCAGGATGCCAACAAAAGCAACATTACCCGGACCCGGGCTTACTTACAATTTTATGAGGCGTTCCCCGAGGTGCACTGGGCGCTGCTCGCCCATATGGTATCGCGCAATGCCGGCTGGAATATGACCGATCTGAAGAGCGGGCTTATGTCCGATCTTGTAAAGGATCCGTTTAAGGACCGGCTGTATCGCTTTCTGGAACGCTGCAATGCGCTCATTTTTCAGGACGCTTATCCGCAGCTGCTGCTGTATCAATACAGCCGCGAACAGGGGAGAAGCTGCTTTCATTTGCTTCCCCACTTTCATATCTCATCGTTCATGACTCCGTTCTGGGAACGATTCTGGTTGGACCGGAGCAGCAGCCCGGTATTAACGGTTGCACTCATTATCAATGAGCAGAACTATATTGAAGGGCGGGTCGTCCAGAACCCGATGTTTCGCCAAAATGTACTGGATCATCCCTCGATGAAATTATTTGACATCGCCAGGCTGAACCAGGTTCTGTTTCCGCTCGGGAGCCCGAACTGCCGCCACGATCTGTTTCGTGAATCCATCCTGCCTCTGCGTCCGCTGGCCGGATTGACCATGCGGCAGTTCAAGGACGTTGCTGCACGGATCAGGACAGGGAAGGCGTTATACGCCATGCTGTTCGGCTATAAGGATATTTACGAGGGAGTGATGCATTTTGCCCGCTGCACGGATCATCACGGCTCGCGCTCCGAATATTGGCCAGCGCTGTTTACATCCCGGAAGCAGGCGGCCATGGCGGGTGAGGATGCCAGCCTGGAGCTGCTCGAATCCGAATGGAGAACTTACGGTGATCGGCTATACAGCCCACGGCTCGAAGATGTTTGGTACGATAACGAGTACGAGCCGATTCCGAGGTACGACTGGTTTCAGTCCACAGAGCGGCTTAGCCACCTGAAGCGGCCTTCCCGCCCGCTCCTGATCGACATGACCCATGCTCACCGGTTTGTACTGGAGCGAATTGCCTTCGCTCACGATGCCGAAGAACAGTTCTAGTCACCTAGAATCATAAAAAAAGCCAGGCCACCTCCCATACCAAGGGAGACGAGCCTGGCGCTTCATACACACTTCCTGTAGCCGGAGATACTCGCAGCGCACTTTCCTGGTACGCCATCCGACCTGCATGAAGCTTTCGGCAAGCGACTCCGATCGAATAAGATCGGACACGATCGGACATGCCTGGACACATAACACACGGGGCTTGTCTTCACCCCTCACATCAAACGATGTGGACAGCCTGTTATCCCCGCTCGCGAAGACGTGCAGGCTGCAGTCTCATCAGCGGACGGAACAGCTTCTGCAACGGACGCGGATAGCTGGCAAGCTCGGATTGACGCAGCACGCCAAACATCACCATGAGCACCAAATACACCACCACCACGGCTACGCCGACGATGAGGCAGGTTATCAGGAATGCCAAGCGGCTCGGCATCACATGCACCAGCTGAATGCCCGCCTGGTTGAGGCCGTAGCCGACCAGCCCGGAGGCCAGCACCGTCAGCGCGAAGCCGACCCAGCGTTTTCCGAGCATGGAGAACGCAACAATCGCTTTGATCGAGCGAAGATTAAGTGCTGTGATCACGAGGAAGCATATCGCGGTGCCGCCGATAATGCCGTAAATGCCAAACAGCGGGGCCAGCAGGAAGCTTGCGGCCAGCTTGACCACCACTCCAATCATGACATGGACCATGGATAGCTTCGCTTTGCCGATGCCAAGCAGAATCGAGTTCGTGGTCATCATCGTGATCTGAAGGATGGTGCCAAATGTCAGGAACGCAATGATACCGGTTCCCTCCAGATTACTGAACAGAAGACCGTTAATGGAGTATGCTGCCGTACACAGCGCAATCACAACCGGCATGCCGGTCATGATCGCGACCCGCATCGCCATCGTCACCTGCTGCTCCAGATGCTCCTGATCCTTTCGCGCATACGCTGCGGAGATGATCGGAATGAGCGAGGTGCTTAGGGCGATGGCCAGAATCGGCGGAATGCCGGCCACGCTCTGTGCCCGCGTGCCGAGCACCGCCAGCGCTGCCGTTGCCGCTTCCGCACCAATCGGCCCGGTAAGCAGCGGCTTGACGATGGAATTGTCGATGAAATTGACCGCTGGCACCGCCATCGATGACAGCACAATCGGAATGGACAAGGTGAATATCGCCTTGTAGATTCCCCTCAGCGGGATCGAGCGGTCAGCCGGCGGCATATGGGCCTCCCGGTCCGTGCGGCGGAGCTTGGCTGCAAAATACAACATGACCGCAAACGCCCCGATGCTGCCCAGCACGCCCCCGAAGGATGCCCCAGCCGCAACCCACTTGTCATCATACCCCATGCGAAGCAAAATGTAAGCCAGACCGATAGCGGTAACGACCCGCGCAATCTGCTCCACGATCTGCGACAGCCCGCCGGCCGTCATATTGTTGCGGCCCTGGAAGTAGCCGCGCATCATCGCGATCGCCGGGAACAGCAGCAGCGCCGGCGCCAGCGCCTGAATCGCCGGGGCCGCTTCCGGAAGCTCGGCCACATAAGTGGCGTAATACGGCGCTGCGAAATAGAGCAGCACCGTGATGATCACGCCTGCTGCGGCTGCGAACAAAAGCGCAGCCTGATATACCCGCCGGGCCTCGGCAGGCTTGTTCAAGGCGTGGCGCTCGGAGATCATTTTGCTGAGCGTGCTCGGTATGCCCGCTGTAGCTACAGTTAACAGCATCAAATATAACGTATTGGCAAAATTGAATGAGGCCTGTCCCACATCGTTCAGCATGTGCTCAAGCGGCACGCGCTGCGCGATGCCCAGCACGCGCGCCACCAGAGCAGCCACGGCCAGAATGATGGTTCCTTTAATAAACGTTTCCTTCTTCGACAAGTGTCTACCCTTCTTTCCCCAAAAAAGCATCCCGTCAGCTCAGCAACCATGCGCCGATCATCTGCCACCCGTTCTAAAGCAAAGTGTGACCATGCCGTTCTTCAATCAATTGCCGGCCCTAAGGGACTGTTATTTAGAAAACCCAGATAAAGAAAATAATAATCATCGCCAGCTGCAAGATCACCTTCACCAGCACGCTGCTGAACAGTCCCAGTACAGAGCCCATTCCAACCTTGAGCGACTTGCCCGGCGAGGAACCGGTCAGCATCTCCCCGATCAGCGCCCCCAGAAACGGGCCGATGATCAGACCGAACGCCGGAATGACAAACGGCCCGATAATGAGTCCGATCGTACTGCCCCATATGGAGGCCTTCGAGCCGCCAAGCTTCTTGACACCCCAGGCATTCACCGCATAATCAGCGATAAACAGCACGACCAGAATCAAGGTCTGGATGATCCAGAACCATAACGTGTAATCTGCAAACGAGAAGAACCACCCGTACACAAACAGTGCAAAATAGATGGCGAGCACCCCGGGCAATATTGGATAGATCGCTCCGGCCATACCGATGACAAACAGAGCGATCACGATAAACCAGCCTAATATGTCCATAACCTCACCCTTCGATCAAAATATGATCCCGGATCACCTCGACAATGCCGTCCTCGTTGTTGCTGGACACGACCAGATCCGCCTCATCCTTCACGGTCTGTTGGGCATTGCCCATCGCCACACCGAGTCCGGCCTGCTGTATCACCGCCAGATCGTTCAAGCTGTCGCCAACGGCAACGACCTGGGACATCTCAATGCCCAGCAGCTCGCACACCTGCCTGATGCCCGTCGCTTTGTTGACGCCCATCGGGTTAATCTCCAGGTTATACGGCGAGGAATTGGTGATTTCCAGTCCGCCCATATCCTGCAAGGACATCAGAATCCGATGCCGGACCTCATCATCCTCGGTCGTATACCCAAACTTCAGCCATTCCTGGCCCTCCACATCATCAATCCAGTGAGTGTCATTGTAAAGCCGGTCAACGGTGTAGGCCCAGAACCATGCGCCCGTCTCCACTGCCAGCTCATGCATCTGCTTCACCAGCTTGCTGTCGAGCAGCGCACGGCGGTGAAGCTCATACGGCGCCCGCCATACTTCGCTCCCGTTCACCGTCACCATCGGCGTCATCAGCTCCAGCTGTTTCGCGTAAGGATATGCATCCTTGAACGGCCGGCCGGTGGACAGGCATACATAGATGCCGCGGCGGACCGCCTCCTTGATCCATTTCACCGTCTCGTCAGAGATTTCATGATTGTCCTGAAGCAGTGTTCCATCCATGTCCAAGGCCAGCAGCCGGTATTTATAATCCATGGTTCATCCCCCTTGGTTTCTCCAAACATGATCTGGTGCGTTCGATCCCACACCTTTTATAGCTCACGCATAAACATAACGACATTTTACCACAAATAAATAGGAAGCAAAAAAGATCGGCAGACATCCCCAGCAGGCAGTCTCAGTCATACCTTGTGCATATACGTTCCGGAGGTGTATTTCGTTTCACCATAACAAAAGACAGGCCACAGGGATAGGCTCCCCACGGCCTGTCTATTCAGCACAGAGGCGGCGGGAGCTCCCCCGATTATGGCTTACTGGTTCTCCCCGCCCTCACCCTGCTCTCCATCCTCCTGCTCCGTTTCTAGGTCTTGCTTCGGATGCGGTGTTCCGTCGAGCCCGTAGATTTCATCATAGGCGTCGAATATTTTGCGCGCGATCGGCGCAGCGCTCTGGGAGCCGAATCCGCCCTCCGGTATAACTACAGCTACCGCCAGCTTCGGATTCTCACGCGGTGCAAAAGCGATAAACACACCGTTATCCACCCGTTTGCGCGTTCCATTAATGTAAATATCCTGCTCGGACGTACCGGTTTTTCTGGCAAAATCGTACCTGAAATCATCAAATGCCCGCAGACCCTGCGTGTTCATGCCTTTAATGACCGCATCCCAGTGTTCCTTCGAAAATTCCATCTTGTTCAGAACTTCCCGTTCGAACTTCTTCACGACATTGCCGTTATGGTCAACAATCTCCGTCGCCAGCTGCGGCTTGATCCGCTCGCCTCGGTTTGCCAGAGTTGCGGCGTATTGAGCCAGCTGCAGCGTGGTATACTTGCCCCCTTGACCGAAGGATGAGAAGGCCAGCGACGCCAGCGAGCTACCCATCTGCTCTACATTGTTGTATTCCTTCCGGCCCAGGAACTCATTCGGAAGACCAGAGCCTGTCGAGACGCCAAGGCCAAAGGCTTCCATATAGTCATTCCATACATCAAGACCTTTGGAACCGTATTTGCCAAACAGCCGTTCTGCCACCATATCGATCATATAGGCATTAGAGGAGTTCTGAATGGCGGTTATTGCATTCAGCGAACCGAACGCCCGGCTTCCCGAGTTTCGGATTTGACGCGGGTCTTTCCCGATCTGGGCATATCCGATGTCCGGATAGTATTCATTCACGCCAAACAGATTCTCGTTCAATCCAATCAGCACGCTGAGCGGCTTGACGGTGGAACCGAGCAGCAGCACAGATTCCAGATTATTGCCTGATCTGCCGGAGCTGTATGGCGAAATCGTACCGTTGCGGTAATACTTCATGACCGACTCCCAATCGTCCGATCCGTTCTCCCACACGTTCGGATCATAGTCCGGCATGCTTGCCATCGCCACGATGTTTCCGGTATCGACCTCCATAGCGACTGCGTAACCGGTCAGCGCATCCCTGTGAAGCTTGCCGGAGACCGGATTGGTGTGCAGCCATTGCAGCTGCTCCAGGATCGCCTCCTGTGCTGCCAGCTGAATATCCTTGTGGATCGTAGAGTGGACATTGTAGCCTTTCTCCGGCGGCACCATCGTTGGCACGCCTTCCGCCATATTTTGCGGATTGATCGGAATGCTGATGTAGCCATTCTTACCGCGAAGCTCCTCCTGGAACATCATTTCGAGTCCATCTACACCGACCTTCTCCTGCTCGGTATAGATCAGCCCCGGATCCTCCTGGGTTCGGTTCTGCTCATCGATCTCCTTATATTTGTTCAGATCCTTAGTCCCTTTAAACTCCCGTAAATAACCGATGGTCTGTACCGCAATGCGGTCCGTATTGTAATGGCGCGAGCTTTCTTCCACTACCTCTACGCCAGCAAATATATTTTTGTGCTCCAGAAAATACGCCACTTCCTCAGGCGTCAGATTGCTCTTGATCCGTCGCGGCTCATACCCGGGCTGCTTGTTAAACTCCAGGTCCATCGCTTTGATGACATCATCAACGGTCATCTGCTCCCCATCCGGGTCCCCGTACTCATCAAATACCTTGACCATTTGCTCGGCCACTTCTTCGATCTCAGGCCGATTCTGCTGCCCTCTCTCCGAAGAACTGTAATCCTTCAGCAGCGTAATATACAGCGATTGAGAAGCTGTCGAATAAGCAAGCGGCGTACCGGAGGCATCCACGATGCTTCCCCGGATCGGCTGAAGCGGGAAGCTTCTTGACTGGCCGCCGGTTTCCTGTCCCTGAAGCTGAGGCCCCTCTACAAATTGGAGAATCGCCAATCGAACGATAATGATACAAAATAGAATGAATGTACTGAAGAAAAACACATTGATCCGCAAATTAAACTGATTGCTGGATTCCCCTTCGTTCTGTTTGTTGTCCGGCTTAAACCCTTTCACTTTAAGCTTCTCCCCTTTATCCCAATCACATAAATTCATATTAACACAAAATGATAAGCCGCTTCATCCGGAGAACCTAGGAAAGGCGGACTTTCACCCGAAAGCCCGCCTCTAAAGCTTAATGATTAACGAAGCCTCGGCCCTCTAGAAGACCTGCTCCTTGATATGCGTTTCGTTGAAGCGCGGCGGGTTGAACCAGTCACCGCTCTGTGCCCAGGTAGGATCAAGCGGAACCCATCGTCCTTCCTCGCTGAGGTATACTTCATTCCAGGCGTGCGGGCCATAGCCGCCCTGACCATTATACCCCCGCCCGGTCACAACTCGCACATCCAAATCCTGCGAGCGGGCCATCATGGCGTACAGGCGGGCATAATCGATGCAGACACCAAGCCGGGTATTGTAGGTATCCTCCGGTGTCTGTTCCTTCCAGATGCGATGCTCTTCGTACAAGCGCACCTTCTCATGATCATAAGCGATGCGGGTGCCGACCCAGTCATACAGCCTGCGCGCTTTCTCCTCATCGGTCTCAGCTCCCTCCACGATATGGGAAGCCGTTTGCTCAATGCCCTCCGGTATCTGGTGATCGATGACCTCATACTTCCGCTGAATGATTCCGTTCAGCTCTTCCTGAACCGATTGCGTGAAGACCGGCAATCTCTCGCGGACGATCGTCCCTGACAGAGGCTCAATCACCGCTTGCGCTCCCTGCTTGTAGACCGGGGAGGCCTCGACATAACGGCTGAAGCCGTTGTCGGGATTCAAGCTGACCCAAATGAACAAAATCGCAATCAGGATGATGCTGCGAGCGGCTCCGATGACGCCCCCGATGCCCGCTCCGGCCAATCGGCTGAGCAGCGATGCGGAAGAATCCCGTCCCGGGCCGAACAAGCTGATCCGGCTGCCAAGCGTCATCGCAGCCAGCAGACGGAGCATGAAGCCGACCAGCCCGTAACCGATGATGAACAGCAGTGCAAACCGAAGCAGCGGGAAGTCCGCGATCGATCTTACTGCCGTATAGTACATCTGCTCCCACAGCTTCAACTCCCGGTCTGGTAGCGAGCTGCCAAGCTTCGTAAGCCAGTCCCCGGCTTTCGGGGACAGCCACAACGTAAACGGCACAGAGATAGCGAGCGCAATCAAACGAAGAAGCGCATCCCCCACAAAATGAACGAGCTTTCCGGCTGATCGCGAAGCGCCGCGATTCCAGCCCTGAAATATCGAGAACAATATAACCAGGAGCAACAGAACCGTAATCCCGTTGCCCTCTTTCAAACTATTCAACCATTCTGTCATCATGGGCATAATCCTCCCCTCCCGGATGATGTCATTGTTGGTATACGAGGAAGAGTTCTGCACCTAGTCGATCGTTGCCATTCAAGCCGAGACGAACCATCTTCCGTATTTCTGTCAGCCTTGATTGGACCCGGTGTTATTTCTGGCGCTGTCAATATAGCTGCGAATGGTGTCATTCATTTCCCATTTGCCCACAGGAACCCCTCTGAAAGTCACTTCAACTTCATTGGAGCCGGACTCCCCCTTAAGCTGCAAATTCGGGGCCGTAATGGAGAAGCTGCCGTCGCCGTTGCTAACATACGTAGCTTCTTGCGCTTCTTTCATCATCATATTCAGTGCCTCCGTCTTCACGGTGTCGATGGTCTCATCGGTCACCGTAGACACGACATCCTTGATCTGATCAAGCGAAATGCCGCTGTAAATCAGCAAACCTGCAATGATCAGCACAGCGAGGGCCCATTTGACAACCGTCCTCACCACATTGAGAACAACAAACAATACGATCAGGGCGATGACAATGACGAGCCAGTTTTGCTTCAGAAACTCTATCCACACTTCCGTATTCATAATCCTTCACTCCCGTAGACTCTTCAGACAGCTCACACGGGCCGCCCTTGTTAATTATACATGATTCCCAGTTGCTCTGTCAGCCAACCCTCCCGGACATTGAAAAGGTATAAGCTTGCCCATTCCAACGTACAAGTAGTAACATAACATCTTTTGCCGGGTTGGAGGTGCCGTCTTGAAAACTGCATTATGGCTCTATATGTTTTTGTTCCTGGCCTTTTTTGATCTTCACGCACAGTATCCCGTATTGACGCCGTTCGCCATATCCCTTGGCGCAGCGCCGGCCTTTATCGGATGGATGATGGGCATCTATGCACTCACCCATCTGCCGGGCAATCTGATTGCCGGCGGCCTCATTGACCGCCATGGCAGCAGACGCTACATCATCTTCAGCCTGACAGCGGCCGGCATTGTGCTTCTGCTGCAGGCACATGTCCAGTGGCCCTGGCAGCTCCTCGTCCTGCGTTCCATCAGCGGCTTTGTGCTCGCCTTCCTGTCGCCGGCCTGTCTTGCGCTCCTGGCCTCCCTGTCCCGGGATCCGGTAACGCAGGGCAAGTACATGTCCGGCCACGGCGTCATCCATACGCTGGCCTCTGTGCTCTCCCCTGCTGCAGGCGCCTTTATCGTAGCCAACACCGGCTTCTCCGGCACCTTTCAAAGCCTCGGCTGGCTGCTGATCCTCACCGGACTTATGGCTTATCTAAGCCTGCCGAAGAGAGCCCCCGTTCCAGCCAACTCGGCCAGCCCCGAAACCGGGGACAAGAAGGAGACTGATGCGCGTCTTCCCTTCAGTCTTCGTCTATATTTGCTCCCTTTTGCCATCGCTTGCTCTCAGGGCATCCTCTTTTTTGAAATTCCGCTGCGAGAGAGCGGGAAAGCGAGCATTCTGTCCACCGGCCTTCTGTTCTCGGTTGTCAGCCTCGGAGCGCTGATCACGCTGTGCATGCTGTTTCTGAACCGGTATGAGCCTTATCCCCGTGTCGCTTTCGGCATGCTTGGGTTCGCGCTGTGCTTCTATGCCTTGGCCGGTATCGGGCAGATCCCGCTTACAGCTATCCTGTTCATTCTCGGCCTTTGCAAAGGCATCTTGTTTCCGGCACTATCCTCACTCTTTATTGAGCTTAGCGGCGGGACGAGGCTCGGCCGTGTCTTCTCGTATCAATCGATTGCGATGTCACTTGGATCGTTTGCCGGTCCGATTGCAGCCGGTCAGCTGCGCGCATTCATCTCTCCTTATTTCATCGCCTTCGTCCTGCTTATGGTTGTGCTGATGCTGCTGCCGAACCAGCGGCGCCCGGTAGAGCGCATTCGCCCGGCTGATCAGCCGATTTCGACCTAGGCAGCGGACCATATTTCGGAGCTTCGCCCGCAGACAGACCATAACTTCAAGCGCAGCATCCTGAACATGTGCCCAAAACGCCTGATTTGGGCCGATGCACAATCGTTGCGGGACATTTGACATAAGATACAGTGTGGCAAATGACCACGGACATCAGACCTAAGGGGTGAACATGGATGAGTCATGTGCATAAGCATCATCACCATAAATCTCCGGTAGGCGGAGGATATTCTGTAGGCGCGATTCTGGTGCTGTATATATTGCTCGTTATCATTCTTAGCGGCTACTATTATTAATCCCCAGTTCGTATCCTTCCCTCATGGCTCCCGCAGGTCCTATAGACCGATGGGGGCTTTTTCACATGCTCAAGCCTGTGTAGCAGCTCGGCTGTCCCTCTTGTACTATCGCTTCGGTTTTTTGCATGAATCAGGGAATCCAAGTTACACTAGTGACATACCCAAAACGTCTGTAACCTGACCGAGGTGAGTTGATGTCGATTTATATGATCGTGGAAGGAAAAAATGACCGCAGCCGCCTTCGCAGGCTGCTAACGTCCGACATTACCATTCTATGTACGTTCGGCACCCTGAACACCGCCAAGCTGGAATCGCTTCGCAAACAGGTCAGGGATCATGAAGTCTACCTGTTTATGGACAACGACAGCTCCGGCAAGAAAATCCGGGCCATTCTGCGCGATGCGTTTCCAGACGCTGTTCAATTGTACACCCGGCGCGGCTATGCGGGCGTTGAAGGAACGCCCGATGAATATTTGATCGCTCAACTGGAAAAAGCCGGACTTGAAGAGTTCATTATATATCCTCCCCCGGAGCACGAACCGGGCCTTTCCGGTTACAGCGGTACAATTGAGCACCGCCTTCCAAGAAGGCCCTGACCGATAGGCTGCCCCATCCAGCAACCACCAACCACCAGCTGCGCATTCTCCGCCACGCCTCCGCCAATAGACACAACAAAGCGCCCGCCACACAAGTGGACAGGCGCTTTGCTGTCATGCGCATCTATTCGTTGATCAAGTTGTATATATCTTTCACCACTTCATCGATCTCCACATCCTGCGGAATAGCCGCATTATACATCTTGCGGATGTTGTTGTCCCTGTCCACGAGCGCGATGTAATTGCCGTGGGTATAGTTGGTGGCATCGTTTCCGAGCAGAGGGATTTTGAACGAATCCCGCATCAGTGTCCGCGTCTCCTCTTGATCCCCCCGAAGGAAGTACCAGCCGTCGTAATCCGCATAGAACCGGTCGCCAAACTCCTTGATCTTCTCCCGGGTATCCGTTTCCGGATCAAACGAGATGGATACGAAGGATACCTTCTCGCCGAAAACACCTTCCTCCTTCTTCAGCTCGTCCTGAATTTGGGACAGCAGGAAGGTCGTCACCGGACACACATCCGGGCAGCTCGTAAAGTAGAAATACATCAGCCGGACTTGACCGGCCGTATCATCCCGCGAGACCGTAGCACCGTCTACATTCTCCATGGTGAAGTCCCCGACTTCGCGAATGACCGGCAGCTTCTCCTTGCCGAAATCAAGCGCATTATATACCAGATAGACTGCCGCGATCATACAGACAACCAGCAGCAGCCAGCTCCATTTATGTTGTTTCAATCCGTTCATCTTATAAGTCTCCCTTCATCTCATCAGCCTTGCATGACTCGCCGCTAGCCAGCTTCGAGCACCGTCTTAGAAAGACGTGTTCAGGATGAGAACGATCAGGCTCAAGGTCAAATAGTTGATCGAGAATAGGAACACTTTTTTGGACCAAGCTTCGTCATCCTTGGCTCGAAAGCCTTGCAACGCCGTATAGAGCCATCCGATCGCCAGCAGAAGGCCGATGACCAGGAAAAACACGCCTGCATATCCGTAGGTGTACATCAATATTGGCAGCGGTACCAACAACACCAGATACGGAATCATTTGAAACTTCGTGCGCCGAATGCCCTTCACTACCGGCAGCAACGGAAAACCGGCCGCCCGATATTCTTCCACACGCCGGATGCCAAGCGCCCAGAAATGCGGCGGCTGCCACAGAAACAGCATCGCAAACAGCAGAATAGCCCCCATATCGACGCGATGGGTAACAGCTACATAACCGATGACGGGCGGCATCGCTCCCGAGATCGCCCCGACCGACGTGCTCCAGGTCGATGAGCGCTTAAGCCACAACGTGTAAATGACCACGTACACAAACATCCCGACAACGCCGAAGATGCCTGCGAGCAGCCCTGAGAACAGGAACAATATCGAGAGGCCGGCGATGCCCAGTATGATCGCATACCACAGCACGACCTTCGGGCTCAAACGTCCCGTTGGCAGCGAGCGATCCCGGGTCCGCTCCATCTTCATGTCAAGCTCCCGGTCGAAGTAGTTATTGAACACGCAGGAGGATGCCATGACAAGTACGGTTCCCAGCAGTGTGGAGACCAACAGTCCGAACTGGATGTCCCACTTGGAAGCAAGCCAAAATCCGGCAAAAGCTGCTATTAAATTAGACCGGAGAATTCCGGGTTTCGTCACAGTGATAAAATCTTTCCATGTTCCCGCTGGCTGATCTGCGGGTGCAGCGGACGCGAGGGCCGCCGATTCTGAAGGAGACTGGTATCTCAAGCGATTGTCCACGTGTACAATATTCCTCCTTGTTCTTTCGATGATGGAGGAAGTGCCGCCTCCGCTATAAAGTTTATCATATCATTCCAAAAAAGTGTTGAGCAATCCCGCGCAATTGTTCGGATCTGTATGACAATTCGGTGAATTTTGCCAGGCCTCAATCTTGACGCCAGACCTTTCTTTAAGGCACAATTTCAGTTAGACGTTCTGACCTCGATCCACAGCATAAAAAGCCCGGTGCATAGAAGCACCAGGCCTGTGATCGCTTATTGGTTAAGAAACAAATTTACAGTGTACGGCCAGACCCGGAGAGGGACTGCTCGGCCAGTTGAACCAGACGTTTAGTAATATATCCACCCAGGGAGCCGGTTTCCCGAGAAGTATAGTTACCGTAGTAACCATCCTGCGGAATCGTCACTCCAAGCTCACGGGCAGCCTCCATTTTCAGTTGCTGAAGAGCGGCTGTTGCTTGCGGCACTACCAGATTGTTGCTAGAACGTCCTCTTGCCATATTATTGTCTCCCTTCACTGAATGTCTGATGTTCCAGTGCAAGCTTGCAAACTTATTATGGCTCTTTATCGCAACGTTATTCGTATTTTTTTAGTTTACACTTCCCGGGAGGTAATCTTGATATGAGCAAAGGCTTATCCTTATGGTTTGCAATCTCGTCCATTGCCCTGCTTAGCGCTTCAGCCATGACGATCAGTTATAACGGATGGCTTGCTGCCATGCTTGGCGTGCTGTCCATTCTGAACATCGGCTGGGGATTCGTCATTAAATCCAAACGCAGGCGCTCCTGACCCAGCTGCAGGCCGCAAGCGGATTTATTTCGGAGCCAGAAATCCCATCTTCTCCTTCACATCGCGAAGCGTTGCAGCGGCGGTTTGACGAGCCTGCTCTCGGCCCCGGGCCAGAATATCATGAATTTCCCCGGTTTGGCGGATTTCGAAGTATCTAGTTTGGAGCGGCTCCAGCGCAGCCACAACGACTTCGCCAAGCTCCTTTTTGAAAGCTCCGTACATCTTTCCTTCGAAACGATCCTGAACCTCTCGGAGCGAGACTCCCGCGCATTCGGAATAGATGCTCATCAGATTGCTGATCTCAGGCTTCGCTTTCGGATCATAAACCACTTCTGTGCCGGAATCCGTTGTCGCCCGGCTTATTTTTTTGCGAATCTGATCGGGAGAGTCGAGCAGCTTAATATAACTGCCTTCAACCGGACTGCTTTTGCTCATTTTTTTCGATGCATCGTCCAGCGACATGATTCGTGCGCCCACTTCCGGAATGTATGGCTCCGGGATGGTGAAATATTCACCGAAGCGGTGATTAAAGCGCGCCGCCAGGTCGCGGGTCAGCTCCAGATGCTGCTTCTGATCATCGCCTACCGGCACAAGATCGGCGTTGTACAGCAGAATATCTGCCGCCATCAGCGCCGGATAAGTAAACAGGCCGGCACCCACGGACTCTTTGCCCGCCGACTTGTCCTTGAACTGCGTCATCCGCTCCAGCTCTCCCATGTGAACAAGCGTGGTCATGAGCCATCCGAGCTCCGCATGCTCCGGTACATGGGACTGAAGGAAGACATTGGAGCTGGACGGGTCGATGCCCGCCGCCACGAACAGGGAAGCGACCGCCTCCGATTGCTCCCTGAGCGCGGCCGGCTCCTGAGGAACCGTGATCGCATGCAGGTCCACCACCATGAAATAGCACTGTGATTCATGCTGCAGCTTGACGAAATTTTTCATCGCGCCGATATAGTTGCCGAGTGTCAGGCTTCCGCTTGGTTGAATGCCGGAAAGTACCTTTTTCATATCGTTTAACCTCCCTATTGAATATCCATGAAATACAAAAAGGCCCTCATCCGCTAAAGGGACGAGAGACCGTGGTGCCACCCTAATTCGCTGCAACAGGACCATGATGTCGCACATCATTGCCGCAGCCTTGGATTCTTATAACGGAGAATAACCGGCCCGCATAGTAAGGAGGGAGCACGAGGCTTCTTCCTGTTCTGCCCAAGGCACTCCAAGGTCCATTCAGCAAAGCGGCTTCACCGATTCGCATCACCCATCGGCTTTCTGAAGAATGACCGCGCCTGCCTACTTGTCCTTGTCATCGTGTTTAAAGTCATTGAGAACTTGTTACAAGCAAATGATAAATCCCCGAACTTCCCTTGTCAATTCCATTTTGACCGAACTTGTCCTTATGTTTCGAAGCTTTTCTTTTACGTACACTGCAAAAATCTGTTATGATGTGGTTAATCGTCAAGACAATGATTTCTGTTAGTAAAGGAGCATCGATATGAATCAAGTGACCAAAGGTCAATGGAATGGTTACGACACTTATACTCTTAACAGCGGCCGTCTTGAAGTGACACTCCTTCCCCGTTTAGGCAACAATGTTATTGAAATCAAGGACAAAGACAACCATCGCCAAGTTCTACGGAAGCCGGATGAAACCGAGCTGGCCTTCTATTTGCAGAAGCCGTATCATTTCGGGATTCCGATGCTCATTCCGCCCGGCCGGATTGATAAAGGACGGTTTGAATACGGCGGCGTTGAATACCAATTCGAACAGAACACTGCCAATGATAATCATATTCACGGTTTGCATCGCACCCAAGCGTGGTGCGTCAGCGATATTGAAGAAGACGATGAAGGATGTGCCGTCACTACGGAATTTGTCACCTCGGACGATCCGAAATGGATCGCGCAGTTTCCAGAACCTTTGAAGCTTGAAATGAATTTTCGACTCCAGAACAACCAGTTCATCCAGACCCTTCGTGTGCATCATATGGGAAAGCAGCCGGTCCCGTTCGGCCTTGGGTACCATACGTGGTTTTTGCTGGACGGACAGCCGCAGAACTGGACGCTTCAGCTGCCGGTTGAGGCGATCTACACGCTGAACAGCGAGCTGCTTCCTACAGGCGACACCGCTTCCCTGGGGCATCTCCAGCCGCTGAACAGCGGCATGAATCTGAAGGAGGCCGATCTGGATACGATTCTGAAAATTCCAGAAGGACAGCCTGCCGAAGCGGTGCTCACCCGGAATGACGGTTATCAAATCCGTTATTCTGCCGACCGTGCCTATTTCAAACACTGGGTACTGTATACCAAGGGCATCGCGGATCAGTTCCTGTGCATTGAGCCATATACATGGCTTCCGAATGCTCCGAATCTGGATTTGCCAGATTCCGAAACCGGCTTGATCCGGCTTGAACCTGAAAGCATGGTGGAGCTGCGGACCAAGCTGACCATCTCGAGCCCTGAATCGGAGGCCTGAGCTGCAAGGCTCCTGCCAGAAGGTCGCAATCGACACTGTCAGCTGCTCTCCTTACAGTCATTTCCCCCGACTGGCGGGACTATACGAAAGCGCGAGTAAACGGATGTATTTCCGTCTGTACTCGCGCTTTTTCATATGGATAAACCACGGAATAGCTTGTCGTAAAAACCCGAAAGATGACATATAAAAACTTGCATGAACTAATCATTCATGCAATATTAGGGATTATTACCCAATTGTGTTGAATATTGTTGATCAGACAATATGTTTGTCATATAATGAGTCACAAGCCCTAGTAAATATAGGGAATAAGTATTGTTGAGGAGGTGTTTGGAATGATTCAATTGGACCA
Organism: Paenibacillus sp. 7541; assembly: GCF_002276395.1. Taxonomy (NCBI): domain Bacteria; kingdom Bacillati; phylum Bacillota; class Bacilli; order Caryophanales; family Paenibacillaceae; genus Paenibacillus; species Paenibacillus sp. 7541. Next base: position 144,944 of record NZ_NQLZ01000016.1, read on the forward strand.
GCTTTCGCTAGCCCGACAATTGGACATTGTTTTTAAAGAATTAGAGGAGGAGTTGGCAGGACTTAACTCCGGCACGGTATTTGTTCAAATACGAAATAATGTCATTGGCAAATTCGGAATTCGACATAATCCGGTACAAGGGCGCAACGGTTTCCTTGATTCTCAGGAGCCGGGACTTAATGAAGCTCAGCAATTATCATTTCGAGCCATGGCACTGGAAAGTCTCAAGCACAAGCGACGCTGGACACACGGTGAAATCAGTTACGAATTTATGGTAAGACAAGGCACGATTGTCGTTGATGCTATACTTGAATCCAACTATAATATGGCGAATCTAATGATACGTTATCCCCGACATACATATGCCGAGACGGTGTCAGAATCCTAATATTCCATGAACTTATTATGTATACCTTATTTATAACATAGTGAAAGAGGCGATCTTTGGGGAGAAGATCGCCTCTTTCTATTCCGGCTGGAGGGAAGAGATGCGATTACAGGTTCGAACGACCCGATAATTGCTGCTCAGCCAATTGAACCAGACGTTTCGTAATGTAACCACCCAAAGAACCGGTTTCACGGGAAGTGTAGTTCCCCATGTAACCATCTTGAGGAAGAGTCACACCCAGTTCTTGAGCTGCTTCAGCTTTCAGTTGTTGAAGAGCTGCGCTAGCTTGAGGAACGACAAGATTGTTAGAACGGTTGCGTCCTTGACCTTGACCTGCGAATCCCATGTATGTCACCTCCTTTGATGTTGTATGAGGTTATTATGGTTGAAAGAAGCCTTTCTCATTCGCGCAATCGAAAGTGTAGTATTGGTAATATTAGCCGTATGCTAAAATCCCGCCGTTATTACGGTTTCCTGCCACACAAAAAGGGCTGTTCCCCAAGGTATAAACCTATAGAGAACAGCCCGCTTTATGGCTCAATAAACGAAGATACAGGCATCCCGAAGCAAGGGATTAAACCAGATGATCCGTCATTTTCAAAAATTGCTTCACATCCGAGATGCACAGATCAGCCGCACTTTGCCAGAAATCACGCTGGGTCAAATCGACATCCAGATGCTTCTTGGCCAGGTTCTCGACCGTCATCACACCTGTATCGCGCAGCAGCGCATCGTACTTGTCCGCAAACGAGCTGCCTTCCTCCATGGCGCGTACATACAGTCCCGTGCTGAACATATATCCGAACGTATAAGGGAAGTTGTAGAACGGAACCCGGGTGATGTAGAAATGCAGCTTGGAAGCCCAGAAATGCGGATGATAGGAAGAAAGCGCTCCGAGATAAGCTTCTTTCTGTGCCTCTACCATCAAGTCCGAAATTTCCGACGCGCTGAGCAGACTTGTTTTCCGCTGTTCATAGAACCGGGTTTCAAACAGGAACCGTGCATGAATGTTCATGAAGAAAGCAACGTTTCTCTGCACTTTCTCCTCCAGCAGCGCCAGCTTCTCCTGCTCATCGGCAGCCCCCTTCACGAGCGCATCAAACACAATCATCTCCGCGAAGGTCGAGGCCGTCTCGGCAACGTTCATCGCATACCGTTGATTTAATACCGGCACGCCGTCCATCACATGCTGATGATATGCATGCCCGAGCTCATGGGCGAGTGTCGACACGTTTGAAGCCGTTCCGCCAAAGGTCATGAACACGCGAGTCTGTTTGCTGTTCGGGAAGGAAGTACAGAAGGCGCCCGGACGTTTGCCAGAACGATCTTCAGCCTCCACCCAGCCTTTGTCAAATGCCATCTGGGCGAACTCGGCCATCTTCGGATTGAATTTTCCGAACTGCTCAACCACGCTTGCTGCCGCTTCTTCATACGGAATTTTGGCTGCCGATGTCCGGATCGGAGCGTCTACATCCGTCCAGTCCAGCGCTTCCAGACCCAGCAGTTTGGCTTTGCGGTTCAAATACTCAACCAGCACCGGCTTCGTATCCTGAATAACCCCCCACATCGTATCCAGCGTTTCCTTGGTCATTCTTCCGATAGCGAGCGGCTCCTTCAGCACATCGTCCCAGCCGCGCTTCTCATACAGCTTGAGGCGGAAGCCCGACAGATGATTCAGCGTATCGGCACAGTAATCAGCGGAAGCGGACCATGCATTCTCCCACTTCTCAAACAGTTCCTGACGAACCTCACGCCGAGGATCATGCAGCTTGTTGAACGCTTGTCCGGCCGACAGCATCTCGGTCTTTCCATTTTCCTCATAAGGAATTTTGATTTTGCTGACGATCGTATCGTACATGTCGGACCATCCATGATAGCCATCAACCCCCAGTGCCAGGGCAAGACTCTCCAGCTCGGGGCTCATTTTCTCCTTCGCCTGATCGCGGCTTTCATTCAGAACGAAATTATACTCCGCAACCTTCTCGCTCTTGATCCAGTCTGCCCACAGCTCATCATTCATGCCGCGAAGCAGATTGTCGAACTGTGTCTTTACGCTCTGCAGGACGGCAGACAGTGACATCACGCGTCCTGAAATTTGCGAAGCTTTTTTATCATTTACGTTTTGGGCCGTCAAACAGCTTACAAACGCAGACGCCTCACGGATACGTGCAAAACAGCTGCCGTACAGCTCAATTATGTTCTGAGTGGCGGATACTTCGTCCAGGCTTGCAGGAACCTTCGCCCCCTTAACCTCTTGATCAAGCTGCTGAATATCCTGCTGAAGAGCCTCCAGAAAAGAGGACAGCTCAGCCGAGTCCGCGCCTCCAGGGAATACCGAATCCAAATTCCAGGTCTGTTGAAGTGACATACTTGGGGTCAACACCTTTCATAATAATGTGATAGGATAGCAGTAAGCATTTGTGTGGCTTTTGGGAAAAGTGTATAACTATATATAACAACAAATTACTGCTGGAGGTACACATCCATGAGACCTTTGCAAATATCTGCGGAGACAGCGATTGCGTTGTCCAAGCAGCTTGGCGTGCCGATTGAGCAGCTGATGCATATGCCGCAGCACATTCTGATGCAAAAGATCGCCGAACTTGCCAAATCGGACAATGCCCCTGCTTCGGGCAAGGATGAGCAACCGCCGTCCCAACAGGAGAACTGATGATTCCTTTTTCAAACACCTGGCCGTATGACATTGTTCAGAATGATGTATATGTACAAGACTGCCCGTTTTGCGGAAGCCGTAATGTACTGCTGCCCATGAAGCCGAAAGAGCTGGTCAGCGTCCGCGAAGGGAAAAAGAAGCTGCTCGTTTTCCCCTGCTGTCATAACCGGGTCACTGTTCTGGACAGCGATCCGGATTATATCCTCACGGATCAGAAGCTCCGTTAAATCGACTATGGCGGTTACACGGAGCGTAGCAAGAGGCGTGTCCCTTCCCGGGAACGCCTCTTTCGCTTTGCGGGCGATCCGGCCGCCATCACGAGAGACCGGCTTCCTTGCCCTGCTCTTCCATCTGCTGACGAATAAGCTGCCATTGTTCTCTCGAAGCCCGAATCATGGCTGCATCCATGATCTTCTCATCCCTGACCACTCTGGAGAACCATTGCACCGCTTCGTTGAAACGTCCCAGCCGCCGGTTAATCTCCCCGATCAGGTAAAGCAGACGCGCATCGTTCGCACCGACGCCTTCATACTCAAACACACGGATATAGGAATCCAGCGAGTAGGCGAGAAAACGCTGCTCCTGTGCGGTGTTGTTCTGGTATCTATACAGCCAGGCAATGTGATGCAGCAAGCTCGCAATCAGGCGATCCCGCTCCCCGATCACCTGCGCGCACAACAGCGCCAGCTTGTACACCTCAATGGCATCTTCCAGACTTCGTTTGCCGCTGAAGTCACGCCCTACCCAGCGGCTTCCGATCTGTGATCTGAAGTCCTCCCGCTGCTTGTCTGTCAGCTTATTGACAGAATGCTCCGTTGAGGCAAACCCGCATTTCGGACATACTCTAACCACGTAGAAATCCGGATTCTCCGCTTTGTAATAAGCACAGAAATCCGTATCCGTCCGAATCGGCTTCTTGAAGCTGGGCCGGACGCGGGATGTAGCGTACTCGGTACCGCATTGGACACACGTTACGTTAATCGAATACAAGGGCTCTAGTTTCACAGGATCTCCATCTCCTCTTGACGTCCACAAAACGTATTCAGGCACATCCAGCTCCGTTACTCTGGTGTGTTCACAAAATGATTAGCCGGTCCAGACAGTCTCTGAATGACAAATTCGCGGAGCGTTTCATCGACACCGATATCCTGAAGTGCCGCCGACATACATTTCAACCATTCCTGCGCATGACTTGGCGTGATGGGAAACTTCAAATGCCTCGCCCGCATCATCGGATGCCCGTAAGCTTCCGAGAACAGGGCCGGCCCTCCAAAAAATTGGCTTAAAAACATATACTGCTTCTCCATCACCGGATCGATATCCTCCGGAAACAGCGGAGCAAGCAGCGCATTCTTCTGAACTCTGGGATAAAAAGCCTCAACCAATGAGCGAATGCCATCAGCTCCGCCCAGATTGTCGTAAATGCTTAAGTTCGGATTCATGGTCGTATGCTCTCCCATCTAATTTGGATGTGCAATCTTATTATAGCAAAAAACAACAAAAAAAGGCGCTAAACGACAGTTTAGCCCCTTGAACTCCTTTAGTAACTGCGCCAATCCTCTTCACCCTGGACGAGAGAAGCACGTATGACATAAACGAAGGCGCATACCAATATACCCGCGACTATGCTCATCATCATCACTCCATCCACACTTAATCCCGTTAACCGTTACGATTAGTGGTTTTATTATAACACAAGATTCTTAAAAAGGAAGCTTTTTTGCAAGCGCTTACCCCAAGTTTTTATACTGTTTGTCCGCTCTCAGGCATACATTTTTATCAATATGGACGTGTTGCCTACACTGACCTTCAACGAATCCGGGAGTTGATCATAATCATGACCCAGAAAATCGCGAGTTTGCTCCTCATAACCGGGGCGCTGTTAAGCGTAGTTGCCCTAATGACTGTTTTCCCGGAGGCCGCGCTTGAATCGTCGCTGCGAGGACTGGCGATCTGGTGGGACGTGCTGTTCCCTTCGCTCTTCCCCTTCTTTGTCATATCCGAAGTGCTGCTCGGCTTCGGTGTCGTTCATCTGATCGGGACGCTGCTCGATCCACTGATGAAGCCGCTGTTCCGCATCCCCGGAAGCGGCGGATTTGTGGCCGCCATGGGCTACGTATCCGGCTATCCGGTCGGTGCGAAGCTGACCGCCAAACTGTGGGAACAGAACATGCTGAGCCGGGATGAAGGAGAGCGTCTTGTGGCCTTCACCACTTCTTCAGACCCGATCTTCCTGATCGGGGCGGTCTGTGTCGGCTTTTTTCACAAGCCGGAATTGGCCGTCATTCTGGCGCTTGCCCATTATGGCAGCGGGCTCCTTGTCGGCCTCTTGATGCGATTCCATGGGCGTAAGGAAATAGAGGCCACCACATCCCGCTCGGAGAATAAACGGAAGACAAGCCGCATGAAGGCTGCCCTTCAGGCAATGCACGCCGCAAGAGCACGTGACGGGCGGGATCTGGGCACCTTGCTGGCCCAGGCGATTCAGTCCTCCCTCCAGCTTATTATTGTCGTCGGGGGGCTGGTTGTATTCTTTTCTGTTTTCCTGGAAATGTGGACGCAGGCAGGCGCCATTCCGCTGCTCACCCGCGGGGTGAATGAACTGCTGGCTGTGATGGGCATGCCGGAGGAGTTATCGACGGCGCTGATGGGCGGATTGTTTGAGGTCACGCTTGGCGCTCGCTATGCCGGCGAGGCCTCAGCGGCAATCCCGCTTATGTATAAGGCAGCTGCCGCTGCGTTTATCTTGTCCTGGGGAGGCCTCAGTGTCCATGCCCAGATCGTCAGCATTCTGAACACTACCAAGCTCAGATACTGGCCGTTTGCCATGGCGCGATTCATCCACGGGGTACTCGCTGCCGGCCTTGTGCTATTGCTGTGGAACACGCTGATGGGATCAGAGCCTTCCGGCACGGTTACGCCATCCTTCGCCTACTCGGCTTCCGGCGGGTATGCTACCCTGATGTCCGCATTCTGCCTGCTGTTTGGAATGCTGCTCGGCATTGCTTTACTGATGCATTGGGTCAGCCTGTGGCGGCAGAAATTTCGCAATTTTCCCCGGTGAGCGTTGTGTTCTCCTTCAGGTTTGAGTTATCATCGTTATATACCCTTATAAAGGAGCTATCAACTTGAGATATTATGTTCTGGATCGCGGAGACCCATTGTCTGTCGAGCTGACGCAGCAGTTTCACAAGCTTGCGGAACAGCGGGGATTTGAGCTGGATGCAGAATCGCCTGAAATTGTCGTCTCCATCGGCGGAGACGGAACTATGCTGCATGCTTTTCATACGTTTATAGATCGGATTCCCGACTTGGCGTTTGTCGGTGTTCACACCGGGCATCTTGGATTTTACGCAGACTGGAAAGCGGACGAGCTGCACGAGCTCATCGACCACATGAGCGGCGCCCGTGGTTCCGACTCGCATCCCCGGATTGTTAAATATCCATTGGTTCAGCTGGAAATTCACAAGAAGTCCGGAACGTCCTCTTATATCGCCTTAAATGAATTTACGCTCAAGGGCATTGACGGCACAGTCGTCGCCCAGATCGACATCAATGACGTGACCTTTGAAATGTTCCGGGGCGACGGCATATGTGTATCCACACCTTCTGGCAGTACTGCCTATAACAAAAGTGTGGGGGGAGCGATGGTTCATCCTTCGATTGAAGCGCTCCAAATCGCTGAGATCGCATCGATCAACAACCGGATTTTCCGTACGCTAGGCTCCCCGCTGCTGCTGCCGAAGCATCATCATTGCGACATTTTCTCACGCAAGGAGCAGCGTCTGCTGCTGACCGTGGACCATATCAACATTACGATTGACGATCTTATCTCTGTTCGCTGTCAAGTTGCCGAACAAGAGGTCAGCTTTGCCAGATACCGCCCGTTTCCGTTCTGGAATCGGGTGCGGGATGCGTTCCTCGGCTAATCGAATAGGTATACACCATAAGGCCCCCTGCTTGGTTGCAGGGGGCCTCTATGCTTTTTCTATGCTTTTTCTATGCTTTCGTTGTCTCTGCCTCTTTCGAAGCATCCTTGGCAGCTTCCTTGTGGGAACGTTTCTCTTTGGATTCCCGGTGCGCACGCGCTTCCCGCTTGCCTTCCCGCTCCCGTGATTCCCGGGCTTCACGCGGCTCGCGCGGTTCCTTCTTGCCTTTGGCTTCGCCCTCAGGCCGGGGCTCGGCCGAGCCCCGGCTCTCGCGGGCTGCATCGGCATCCTTCGCATCTTTGGAATCTTTGGAATCTTTGGCGTCTTTAACGTCCTTGGCCTCTTTAGGCTCCTTGACATCCTTCAGCTTCTGCAGCACAAAATGCGCGCAGCCGAAGTTGCAGTATTCGTTAATATAATCGGATACGCTGGAAAACGTCGCGTCCTTGGGCGCTTTCGGATGGTTGTCACGATAGAAGCCCTTCAAACGGAGCTGGTTGTAGCCCCAGTCGCCCACGATGTAATCATAACGATCCAGAACCTCGCTGTATCTCTCCCGGAAAGCCTCGGGGTTCCAGCCGTTGCGGTGGTCCTTGAGCACCTCGTAACTTTTGTTGCCGATCACGATCACTTACGGTTCCCCTGCCTTTCATCCAAGGTTAAGAGCTTACTGGCTCTTCCTTCTGGCGCTGAGCCGATTTCACCTGTTCATGCGCATGGTAGGAGCTGCGGACAAGCGGTCCGGACTCGACATGGCTGAATCCGCGCTTCATACCCTCTTCCTTCAGCTGTGCAAACTCCTCCGGCGTGTAGTATTTCTCGACATTCAGATGCTTCGGTGATGGCTGCAAATATTGTCCGATCGTCATGATGTCGCAGTCTACTGCGCGAAGATCGTCCATCGCCTGCAAAATCTCGTCCCACTGCTCGCCGACGCCCAGCATGATGCTGGATTTGGTTGGGATGTCCGGCTGCATTTTCTTGGCATTGGCCAGCAGCTGCAGGGAACGGGAATATTTCGCTTTGGCGCGGACCCGATCCGACAGTCTCTCCACCGTCTCGATATTGTGATTCAGAATATCCGGCTTGGCATCCATAACGATCTTCAGCGCATCTTCGCTGCCCATGAAATCCGGAATCAGCACTTCGACCGAGCAGAGTGGAAGACGTTTGCGAATCGCTTTGACCGTTGCTGCAAAAATCGACGCCCCTCCGTCCTTCAGATCATCGCGCGCCACACTCGTCACGACGCAGTGCTGCAAATTCATCTGCTCGGCAGCTTCCGCTACCCGCTCTGGCTCCTGAAGATCGAGCTCCGTCGGCAGTCCCGTATTCACCGCACAGAAGCGGCAAGCACGGGTACAAATATCGCCCAGAATCATAAAGGTTGCCGTCCGGTTCGCCCAGCACTCGTAAATGTTCGGGCAGCGGGCCTCCTCGCACACGGTATGTAGCGTCTTGGAACGCATCATGTTCTTGATTTCCTTATAATTATCGCCAGTCGTCAGTTTGATTCGTATCCAGTCAGGTTTTGGCTGTTTAGTTTTGGACAAAGAAAATACCTTCTTTCGAATGGATTAAGGGATATGGTTCCCCCTCTATCTTCAACTGTTCCATATTATATCATGAAAATGGTTGATTTACCTGTTTCACATCGGTATGAGATTGATCTAGGTCCGGCATGGATAAAATTTCTCCTTTGGAAGCACGCTACTGGGTAGGCGAGAATCTATCGCCCCGACATAGGACCGGCGTTCAGCCAAACGCTGGCTGCCTATAGCCATCAAATTGCAGTCCTTTCATTCAATATAAGGAGGAGAAGACGCCTTGAGGATCGTCAATCTCAGAGACCGCCGCTCTGCCGGCAAACGGTGGAGTGCTGCCTTCATTGCCGCCGTGACGGCAGTATGCTGCCTGAGCAGCTCCGAAACCGCCGAAGCATCTCCTTCATCGAAGGAGGAGCCCATGGCAGCCAAGATTAAGGCGGAGACGGCCGAAGAAATTTTTGCAGCTCGTAAAGCGTTATATGACCAAATCTCAGCCGTTACCCATATCCCGTGGTTCCGTCTGGCTGCCATTGACCAATATGAGCGCACCATGACCCGCGTGCATCCGAAGGATCGCAAACATCCGGACCGCCTGATCGGCATTTTCGTCCCTCCGACGCGCTGGGCAGGACCGCTCAATCCTGACAAGGAGGATACGAATCCGACATCCATTCGCGTGTTCTCCGGCATCGGCCGGGACGGCAATGGCGACGGCATCGCGGACCCGAACAATGATCTGGATCTGCTATACTCCATTGCTGCCAAGCTGGGCCCTTACGGACATTCCCAAGAGGATTTCAGCATTGGGCTATGGGCTTATTACCAGAACAGCCGGGCGGTTCAGCGCGTCGAGCAATATTCGAAGCTATATGAAACCTTTGGCAAACTCGACCTGTTTGAGCATGCCTTCCCGCTCCCGATCAAAAGCGACTATTCGTACAGAAGTACCTTTGGCATGGGCCGAAGCTGGGGCGGCCGGCGAATACATGAAGGAACCGACCTGTTCGCCGATTACGGCGTTCCTGTCCGCAGCACCTGCTATGGCGTTATCGAGATCAAAGGCTGGAACAAGTATGGCGGATGGCGAATCGGAATCCGGGACTTGAACAACCAGTATCATTATTACGCCCATCTCCAAGGCTTCGACAAGGGAATCAAGCTCGGCGACGTCGTACGCCCAGGGCAAACCATCGGCTGGGTCGGCAGCTCCGGCTACGGCAAGCCCGGCACCCAGGGGAAGTTCCCTCCCCATCTGCACTATGGCATTTACCGGGATACCGGCCTGACCGAGTGGTCCTTCGATCCTTATCCGCTGCTGAAGCAGTGGGAGCGGGAAGAGATGCGCCGGCCGAAGAAGAAAACGCGCTCCTGATTGAAATCAGGGCGCGTTTGTCTGTGTACCGGCCGAGTCTGCGTCGCTTCCGGATATGCCGCCGCTATTCGGCGCCCCCTCCGGATGTGGCGGCGGCTCAAGCGTCGTCCCGGATGGCGACATTTCCAGCCCCCCGGTGCTGGACTCTTCCTCCGAAACCGTCGGCGGCGGAAGGGCAATGCTTGGCGCACTGGCGCTGTTCTCGCCTACCGCTCTGCCCTGGCCGTCATAGTAATACATCGGCACATCACCGACGATCAGCAGATACGAGATCGGAATATCGGTCTGAACAGTCTGGGCCTCCATATCAAAGGGCACCACAACCGCTACCTCTGTCGTGATCCGAACATACACCTCCACCAGGATGTTGTTGATGCCCGCTTCCTTCTGGCGCGTGGACAACTGCACTTTTACAGCTCCTTGCGGCTCAATCTTGACGGGAATTTGCGGGCCGAAGGAGGCGACGATCGGGCTCTTAAGCACCTGCCCTAGCGGAATATGCTCCTGCCGCTTGTGAATGTCATCGAGCGTCTGCTGCACAATTTCCGTCGTGAAGGACGTAATCTTCAAATGCTCGTCATAGTTCAGCATAAAGCCGCTGACTTTTCCAGAGGCATCGGTTTTCCAGTTGACTAGATTGTCAAATTGCTTGCCTTGGGCGACCTGGCTGGAGATCGCCTTGTTAATGGCCTCCGTGGCAATCTGCTTCACCCGGATTTGCGCCAGATGCATAATGGGCGGGCGCAGATTGCGCTCGATATACATGAAAAATTCAAACATCGCGAAAATCATAAGAAACACCGCGAGGAGCACCCATTTTTTCCGGCCGCCGGGCTTGACGGTTCTTGGCTGGTGCGAGGAAGGCCTTGGTGTCCTGAAGCTTCGTCGCTGCGCCTTGAACCCCCGGCGCGCTTTGGGCCACGAAATGGACGGAAAGGTCAAGCGCCTCGTTCCCCATCTTTTTCTTCTCAAAGCGTTCCCCCCTCTTTACATTCATGAGGAGTCTGTGTTGACTTGGCAAGCTCCTTTCTGTATAGAAGGTATGCAGACAGGCGCCAAAAAAGAAGAGCCGGGACACTCGTTCGTCCCGGCTCTTCACTCTTATTATGAAGACTCATCCGTATCCGATTCCACATAAGCGCGAAGCATGGACAGCTTGTTCTCCCAGAAGCGGTCAAAGTAAGATAGCCACGCCTTCAGCTCCAGCAAAGGCTCCGTGTCCAGGCTGTACCTTGTTTCGCGCCCGACTCTCCGCTCTTTCACTAGACCGGCCTCGGACAAAATCCTTAAATGCTTGGAGACGGCCGTTCGAGTCATTGAAAAATGCCCGGTAATATCCTTGAGCGGACGCTCTCCGTCGCCGAGCAGGCTGAGCAGCTTGCGGCGGGTCGGATCGGCAACTGCCTGAAAGACATCATGCTTGGCAGGGGCTGCACTCATGATTACTCCTCCACAACCCCGGCCAGTTTCTGCACGAGACCGCCCCAGCCGTTGTCCATCCGGTCCCGAACGATCGAGTGGGCCTCTCCAAACTCGGTCAGCTGATCTGCTGTCCATCCGCCGTGAATCAGCGTGAACTGCGTGTAGTCCCCCTGCTGCACCAGCTCAAAGGTGACCGTCCAATCCTTACCCCAGTTGAACGATAACCCATTCGGTGGGTCGATCATCGTCACCTTGCACGGGGAAATCCCGAACGGTCCTGCATTCAGCTGAAACTCATAGCCCTCGATCGGCTCAAATGTGTTCGGCATGAACCATGAGGCTATGCCTTCGGATGTGGCAACTGCCTTCCATACCTTATCGATGGAAGCCTTCAAAACCAAGGTGTGGCGAATATCAGGCAGCTTGGACGGATCTATGTGCTCACTCATGTACATCTTCCTCACTTTGTATCTTATTTTATGAAACCATTCGGTTTCCATTTCGATTATATGACACCATATGGTTTCATGTCAATCCAGATAATCATCGCCTCTATCTTAGCTAAATGAAAAAACCGGCGCTCTCGGGTAGATTCCCCGAAAGCACCGGCTTTATGCCGCGTGCATAGCTGCATCAGCGTGGAATGCTTATGGAACCACGGGATATTCCGTCCTTGTCTAATGGATGAGCGGATCTCCTAGGTTTGCGATGCCGGCCGGCTTCTTCTCACCGCCAAACGGAGTAACTGGATAAACAACGCAAAGATCCATCCAGCCAGAGCAAACAGCACAATGAGCGTCATGCCCGTGGCAGCAATGCGTCCAACGTTCAGCAAGAGAAAAACACACCCCATCCCGGCCCCCGCCAAAAAGTAGACGAACATTTGCCATATCACACCGTATTTCATGACCCAGGCATCGATATAGATAGATACCGGCACAGCAAAGAACACATATATAAAGAACAGAACCAGGAATCCTTTAAGGAAGGTGCCGTAATAATACAGCAAGCCAGCCACATCCGGGCTATTGATCACAGTAAACCCCAGCGAGAGCAGCATAGCCGACAATATGGCAGACATAAACCGGATCAAGATACGCCCTCCCTCCAGCATTCACAATTTAAACGCATGGTGCCGAGACTGCCTGTCTTCCATCATTTCGGCGTGTCCTTCGATGATCCCTTTAGTTCCATGCCTCTTGTAAAGAATACGACCCCCAGAGCGGCAAAAGTAACATAATTGCTTATTCTCGCTATGACGGCCTCATCATTCTCATATTGAATCCAGAACAAGAGAGCAATTGGCGAGATGATCATGAGTGCTTTCATAACGAGCATAAAAACATACCGGACTTTCTGCTTTCGCAAATCCCCTTCAGTTTCCGCTATTCTAAGGCTCACCTTGGACGAATCATAAATGGTGATCAATAATGCGATGATGCTCGTATACGCCGTTATTTTAACGCCGATCTGAATCCATGGTATAAAGGCCACAACGGCAATGCCCAAATATATTCCTGCAGCCAGATAAAAAAGGTTGCTCTTTAGTTTGTTGCGCAGCATTCTCTCTCTTGTCCTCTCATCAGCCTATGATTTAATCATTATCGGAACGCTTCCCGCTCGTTATGAAGGAATGAGCGGTTTATAACATCCGCTGCCGCAGCGCCTCAAACAAGAGCACGGAAGCGGCCATCGCGGCGTTAAGCGATTCCGCTTTCCCCGGCATCGGAATGATCATCGTATCGTCGACGAGCGCCTCCACTTCAGGAGATACGCCGCGGCCTTCGCTTCCGATCACCATCCAGCAGTTGCCCCCAAAATCATATTCATAGCAGGAGCGGGATGCGGCGAGCGATGTGGTCACCATTCTTGCTCCGCGCTCCCGGGCTTCAGGCAAAATGGTCAACAGATCCCCCTCCACAACCGGCAGGTGAAACAAAGAGCCCATGGTGGAGCGGATCGTTTTCGGATTGTATAAATCCGCACAGCCCCGGCCGAGCAGCACCCCCGCTGCTCCGGATGCATCCGCACTGCGAATAATCGTCCCGACGTTGCCCGGGTCCTGCAAACCATCCAGCACCACAACGAGCCCCTCCTCATGAAGAAGCAGATCCTGCCAGCGGCGGGATTCCTTGCGCACGACGGCAAAGGTCGGCTGCGGCGAAGGCGTGTCACTCACCTTGGCAATGACGGCTGGCGAGACGCCGATCCATTCGATCGCTTGTCCCGTATCCACGGTGGCAGCCTTAAGCTCATGCGGAATGCCTTTCTCCACATCATAAGCGACACATTCGATGTCCGCTCCGGCCTGCAGCGCCTCCTGGACCAGATGAATGCCCTCGATGATATATTTTTGCTGCTTATCGCGATGCTTCTTCTCCTGCAATTGTGCCCACGCTTTCACTCTAGCGTTCTGGGGCGACAAAATCTCCATAGCTGATCATACGTCTCCTTTATTTGGCATACGCCAGTTCAAGCTTGGTCAGATCATTCTTATGACCGACGATAACGAGGATGTCTCCATCTTCAATCCGGTCGTCCGGATGCGGGGAAATGTTCATATCCTCTCCTTCGCGGATCGCCATGACGTTGCAGCCAAAGCGTGCCCGGATATCCAATTCCCTCAGGTTATGGCCAATCATATTGCCCGAGGCCTTCATTTCCATAATGCTGTAGTCATCCGACAGTTCGATATAGTCCAGAATATTCGGCGATACAAGATGGTGGGCCACCCGCATCCCCATGTCCCGTTCAGGGAATATCACTTTGTCTGCACCGATTTTGGCAAGTACCTTCCCGTGCAGTTCATTTCTTGCTTTTACAATAATAACCGGCACGCCGAGATCCTTCAGGATCAGCGTGGTCAGAATGCTGGCTTGAATATCCTCGCCAATCGCCACAACCACGACGTCGAAGTTCCGGATGCCAAGCGCCCGCAGCGCCTCTTCGTCCGTGGAGTCTGCGGATACCGCATGGGTAACCAGACCCGCTATCTCCTGTACTCGCGATTCGCTCGAATCTACCGCAAGCACGTCAAATCCCATTACGCTTAGTTCCCTGGCCACGCTGGTGCCGAAACGGCCCATGCCAATGACCGCATACTGCTTCTTCGCCATGTCAATATCCTCCCACGAACCTGAGCTTTCCTTATATGATCAGTATATCACACTGTCTTTGTTCCTTGTATGTAACTCGGGTCAAGCGGGTACATTACACATTGACCCTGAATAACAAGGAGGAGCATTTCGATGTCCATATTGTTAGATCTAAGGCAGGCCGTCATTCACAAAGTCCATGACCAGGACAAAGACCAGCTTCGCTCCATGATCGAGGGTTCCGTTGACGGGCCGGAAGCTGCGCTGCCGGGACTCGGTGTTATGTTTGAGATGATGTGGAAGGATATGGATGCCAGCCAGCAGGATCAGCTTGTTGATACCATCCATCATCATTTGCAGAATACCACGCCGGGACAGCTTGTGAACGGTGCCGGCAACGAATGAAAAAGGACAATCCCCCGGCGGTCTTGCCCGGGGGATTGTTGTCTCCATCGCCTAATAAGCGATATTACGGAGCCATCTCAAGGAACTGGGCGGTCGGATTTTTCTCCATCGCCGTTCTCATCGCATATTCATTTTCAAACAGAACGACATAGTTGTCCTTCTTGTCCTTCACCAAGGTGGAGTTAATTCGGAATTTGGACGGGTCCAGATTCTCGTCCACGATCCAGCGGGCGAACTGGTACGGCATCCGCTGCAGCTGAACGTCTACCCCATACTCGCCCTTCATCCGATATTCGAACACCTCGAACTGGAGCTGGCCGACCACGCCGAGGATCGTCTCGTCAAAGCTTGTGGTGCGGAATACCTGAATCGTCCCTTCCTCGGTAAGCTGGTCGATCCCCTTCTGATACTGCTTATGCTTGAGCGCATTTTTCACCGTGACTTTGGCGAACAGCTCCGGCGAGAATGTCGGAAGCTCGTCAAACACCACTTCACGGCCTTGGCTGAGCGAATCTCCGATGCGGAAGATGCCCGGGTCGAACAGCCCGATAATATCGCCAGGATAGGCTTCCTGGACAATATCCCTATCCTGTGCCAAAAATTGCTGCGGCTGCGACAGCTTGATCTCCTTACCGGCCCGCACATGCTTTACGCTCATGCCGCGTTCGAACTTCCCGGACACGATGCGCAGGAAAGCGATCCGGTCGCGGTGGGCCGGGTTCATATTGGCCTGAATTTTGAATACATACCCCGAGAATTTCTCGTCGGTCGGCTCGATCAGCCCTTCCGTGCTCTTGCGCGGCTCCGGCTTAGGTGCCAGCTGCAGGAAGTTCTCCAGGAACGTCTGGACGCCGAAGTTGTTGATCGCACTGCCGAAGAAGACGGGCGTTAGCTGCCCTTGCAGCACTTTGTCATAATCGAACGGATCACCGGCCACGTCCAGCAGCTCCAGGTCCTGGCACAATTGCTCATGCAAATATTCGCCGGCCATCTCGCGAATCACCGGATCGGTGTAGCCGTCTACCTTCTGCACTTTAATCGTGGAATGATCGTCCCCCTGGAACAGCTCCACCTGATTCTTCATGCGGTCATAGACGCCGCACAGATCCCGCCCTGAACCGATCGGCCAGTTCATCGGCACCGAGCGGATGCCGAGCACCTGCTCGATCTCCTCCATCAGGTCAAACGGACTCTGTCCCTCCCGGTCCAGCTTGTTGATGAATGTAAAGATCGGAATGCCCCGCTTGGCGCAAACCTGGAACAGCTTGATCGTCTGGGCCTCGACGCCCTTGGCCACGTCGATAAGCATGACCGCGCTGTCTGCGGCAGTTAACGTACGGTAGGTGTCTTCACTAAAATCCTGGTGACCCGGGGTATCCAGAATGTTCACCCGATGTCCCATATAATCAAATTGCATGACAGAGGAGGTTACGGAAATCCCCCGCTGCTTCTCGATTTCCATCCAGTCACTTGTCGCATGCTTGCTTGCTTTCCGGGCCTTGACCGTGCCCGCCAGACGGATCGCGCCGCCGAACAGAAGCAGCTTCTCGGTCAGCGTCGTTTTCCCCGCATCCGGGTGAGAGATAATCGCAAACGTTCTGCGCTTATCCACTTCCTGCTGGAGCTCATCTATTTTACTCATTTCACATATCCCTTCGCACTAAAGTCACGTATATCATTGTACCACAATTCATACGCAAATCATCCCCATACGTAACACGCATGAGGATGATTTCAGCGGCCTGCCCGGGACATGTTTACTGCCCTTTCAGCCACACCACGTTATCTTCTTTTTGCCCGTTAACCGGCCACCAGTGGAATCCGTCTTCCTGCAGCAGCTCGTCGGCCTTCGCCGGCCCCCACGATCCTGCCGGATACATCTCCAGATCCCCTTGCTCTTCCTTCCACGCATTCGCAATCCGGTCGACAAAAGCCCAAGCCGAGGCGACTTCATCCCAGCGGGTGAAATAAGTGGAATCTCCGCGCGCAGCATCATGCAGCAGGCGCTCATACGCCTCCGGCGAGTTGATGCCAACGATGCAGCTTTGGCAGAAATCCATCGCCACCGGCGCAATCTCCGATTCCGACCCTGGCTTCTTCGCATTGATCTTCACGTAGATGCCTTCCATCGGATTGACGCGAATCACGAGCAGGTTCGGCTCCAGCGAATGCTTCTGACCCAGGTAGACATTGGTCGGCATCCGTTTGAACTCAACGACAACCTCGGTCGTTTTCACCGGAAGGCGCTTGCCTGTACGAATATAGAACGGAACGCCGGCCCAGCGGAAATTGTCCACGAATACCCGGGCTGCAAAATAGGTTTCCGTCAGCGATTCCGGATGAACCTTGTCTTCTTCACGATAAGCAGGCAGCTCCTTGCCGTCCGCCGATCCCTTCGTATACTGGCCGCGAACAACATTGTTCCGCACTTCCTCACTTGTGGCATACGGACGCAAGGAGCGAAGCACCTTCACCTTCTCGTCGCGAATATCCTCGGCCAGCAGGCGGCTAGGCGGCTCCATCGCAATCATCGTCAGCAGCTGCAGCATATGGTTCTGCCCCATGTCACGCAGCGCCCCCGCATGATCATAGTATCCGCCGCGCTCCTCAACCCCGACCGTCTCACCGAGCGTAATCTGAACATTGGCGATATGCTTGTTGTTCCAGAGCGGCTCGAAGAAGGCGTTGGCGAAGCGGATGACCTCGATGTTCTGAACCATCTCTTTGCCAAGATAGTGGTCGATCCGGTAAATCTCCTCTTCCTTAAATACCTTCCGGATTTCCTCGTTCAGCTTCGCTGCCGATTCCAGATCGTATCCGAACGGCTTCTCGATCACCAGCCGGTTCCAGCCTGCGCCTTCGAGCATGCCGCCCTTCATCAGATTGAACGATACGCTGCCGAACAGCTCCGGTGCCAGCGCCAGATAGAACAGGCGATTGCCCGGAATGTTAAACTTCGTCTCCAGCTGCTCAGTCTGCTCGCGCAGTTCCCGGAAGCCGTCGATGTCGTTAATATCCAATGATTTATATTCAAAATGCGCTGCAAATTCGCCCCACTCCGGCGCTTGCTCCGGCTTATATCGGCAAAACTCCTGAATGGACTGATACACGTCCTCCCGGAATTCCTCTTGCGTCCGTGAACGTCTTGCCACGCCGATCACCGCAAAATCTTCGCTCAGCTTGCCTTCGCGATAAAGACTGTAGATCGCCGGAAACAGCTTGCGTCTTGCCAAATCTCCGGTTGCTCCAAAGATGAAAAATACCGTTCCCGGTGCTTTCAAAGGTTCTAGATTTTGATTTTCAGCCATGGCTCCTCATTCTTTCTATGTAATATTGTATATGCTCCATTGTAAACACAAACTCAATGTGATGACATTTTAGCATATTCATTTCAAGGATGCTATTGCCAGCCCGATTTTTCATTGTTGTTTCAGAAATACACTTTCAATACTCAACGGTAATGACGGGAAATCCGATCGTGATTCTATTCCATTTATTTATGGAATCTTCATGGACCGCAATCTGCATCTGGATCGGCTGCCGTCCGCTCATGACATGAAGCGGGAGGTCGGGAACGTTATAGGACCGGCTTATTGTCGTTACATCTTCATAATTCTCTACCTGCTGAAAATGAAGCATCGGAGACAGCTCGCGTTCAACCTGAGCGATCGTCTCATGAACCGCCGCAGTCTGCCCGGCATACCCCTGCATCGATGCATTCCAGTCAGCCTTGATGCCAAGCGCCGCCATCTCCGTCTGTACTTGCTGCTGCAGCGCGGTCAACCGTTCCACTTTATCCGGCCGTTCCTCAGTCAGCATCACCCTCACATAGCTGTTGCCATCCGGCGTTACTGCCCAGTTCAGAGCAGTCTGGATCCCGCCGATAACCCCTTCCGCATGATACACGTCATTGCCATGAAGCTGGTCTTCCCGGACCTCGGTCAATCCGATGGCCGAAGCGAGCTGCTGGGCCGCTTCCCTAGCTTGTACGAATGATGCATGATTTATCAGTTCTCCTTGCAATTTGACAGTGATCGTCCCGCCTGCTTCCATCTGCCGAGCGCCAAGGTCGATAAGCATGCGCAGCTGATCAGCCGCGTCAGCCTTGTCGCGTTCCAAGCGCTGCCCGGCCTCCGAACCCGATATAACGCCACATCCCGACAGAACGACGACGATACCGCTTAACAAAGATATAATCATTGCCAGACTCCACAACTTCATTCCGAATTGTCTCATGCTTGGCCCCGCCCCTCTTACAATCTATCAATCTAGTAAAAGGTTAGCCAAAGGACATTCGCTTTATACCTTCCCCCGTCCAAAATAAAACAAGCCTAACTCTTCTTCTACATAAAAAAGAACCGGCCTTATTACTCTGCCAGTCCGTTCTTGTAGGCATAAATCGCTGCCTGTGTCCGATCCTCCACACCCAGCTTGCCTAATATATTGGTCACATGAAATTTGACCGTCTTGATGCCAATCACCAGCTCATCGGCAATATCCTGATTCGATTTTCCTTGCGCCAGCAGACGCAGCACTTCCATCTCCCGTTCGGTAAGATCATGATGCGCAGCCGACTCTGTCTTCGGATGACGGAAACGATTCATCATCTTCGAAGCCACCTGCGATTCCAGCACCGATTGCCCGCGAGCCGCAGCCCGTATCGCATCGGCCACCTCGGAAGCCCGGGATGTTTTCAGCAGATAACTGAAAGCTCCTGCTTCAATGACCGGGTACATCTTCTCATCATCCAGATAACTCGTCAGCACAATCACCTTCAGCTCCGGAAACAGCTTCATCAGCTGCCGGGTCGTCTCGATCCCGTCCATGCCGTCCATCACCAGGTCCATCAGCACCACATCCGGGTTATATTCCTTGGCCAGACGGATGCCTTCTTCGCCGCTGCCCGCTTCCCCGACAACCTCAATCCCGTCCTCTGTTCCGAGCACGGCAGCCAATCCGATGCGAACCATCTCATGATCATCCACAAGGAGGACCTTAATCGGTGTCTCCACTTCCATTTGTTTCACCCCGTTTACGTTCTTCGTTCATTAGTGGTACTGTAATTTCAATTCGTGTCCCTTTGCCAGGCGCCGTGATGATCTGCATCGAGCCTCCCAGCTCCGCCACCCTTTCCTGCATCGTTGAAAGGCCGTAGGACGTTTGCTTCTTCTCATCCATTTCGAACCCGACTCCGTCATCCCGCAGCATGACACGAACCGTATTGTTCTTGCGGTGGATGCGAATGTCCATCTTCTCCGCTTTGGCATGCCGAAGCGTGTTGGACATCGCCTCCTGGACTATCCGGAACAGATGGTTCTCGATCCCTTTGACCAGCTGAATGCCTTCATCCATCTCAAATGTAATCTCCATCGGCACCTTGATCCGCAGCTCCTTGATCAGCTCCCGCAGCCCTTGTTCAAGCGCCTTGCCTTCCAGGTACACGGGACGCAGATGAAGCAGCAGCGCTCGCATCTCCGACTGGGCCACAGCGGCCATCTCCTCAATCAATGCCACCTGTCTCTGGGCTTTGTCAAAATCCTTCTCCAGCGTCCGTCCAACAGCCGTTGCGGTCATCGAAATCGCAAACAGCTGTTGAGACACCGCATCATGGAGCTCGCGCGCCAGCCGCTGACGCTCTTCCACGATAGCCGAAATCCGCGCCTGCTCGGCAAGCTGCGCATTGTTCGTGGACAGCCGCTGCAGCGTAGACACCTGATCCTCCCATCGCTTGCTGATCCGGACCAGCTGCTCCCCGAGGCGGCCGACCTCGTCTTCCCCAATATCAGGCATGACATCGGTCAGACTCCCCTTCTCCCAGCTTACCAGAGTTTCTCTCACGAGGTCGAGTCTTTGCTTCACCCGATAGCCTTGAAAAAAACCGTACACCGCTCCCAGCCCGAGCGGCAGCAGCACCAGCGTAATCACCGCTTCGATCCGTCTTCCCCACGATTCAAACGGCTGAAGATATCCATATGTATAGAGCAAATACAGCACCACCAGCATAACGCCAAGACCCAGAAGGGTTCCTTCTCGCATGCTTCGGGTAACCATATTTGCTTTTTTATCCGATTTCACCGGGCAACCCTCCTGATTCTCTCCGCTATGGCGCGCCTTCATTCTATACCTGGCGAATGGTCAAATCTCCGCCCAGGTACGACACCATAAATTTCACTTTATATTCGGACGCTTCATAATTAGGCGACTTCCAGCGTACCCGGTTCATCAGACCCGTTTCCTTCCGTCCGTCAAAATCAATCGAACCGAACAAAATAAAACCCTCGATCTCCACGCCATAATAGTCTGGGATGACAAGATCAATATCGCCAAGCATCCCGTAGAACATCATGACGGTGTGCCGCTCCTCGGGCAAGGCAAGCGTCAGATCAACGTCGGCTTCGCCGAGCACATGCCATATGCTATGGCTCCGCATCACCCACGGGGCCCGGTCCCAATCAAAATTGGACATGAAGTTCTGTTTCTGAATATAACCATCCGTCGTATGCGCCTTGCTGGACTTCCGATAAAATATCCCGAGCGATACAAGACCGATCCCAATGATAAGCATCAGGTGCTCAAGCATCACCATAATGGCCCCGACCGCAAGCAGAATATATCCCTTCTTCACCTGACCGTCCCGAATTTGCAGCACGCCAGCAAAGATTAATAAAAGGGCGACAATCGTAAAGAAACCAAACCATTGGCCAAACAGCATGATGAAGCCCAGGAAGATTAATCCAACGGCAATCCAGCGGTTTCTATCCATGTCGCACCTCCTCAAGGATCATGATGATAAGCTTGCAAAAGCCATAAAGCGGGCCTTGGGCCCACCGTATGGCTTTGCTTGGAACATCCTTAGCATATCCCATTGCTATAGCATATCACATGAATCTAGATTTTCGAATAAGATCGGCACTTGTAAGGGTGAAATAATGCTTACTCCGGTTTGGAGCTGTCATTCATTTTGTTCTTCAGTGCCTGAAGCTGTTCTTCAACTTTCAGCTGCTTTTCAGCATCTACAGGGCTAGTGTAGGAGGAAGCGCCTGTTGGGCGGTACGGAGCCCGAAGCACATCCGCCTCGGCTTCCATCTCCATAATCTTCTCTTCCATACGGTGGAAGCCCATCGAAGCGCTGCCGCTTTCGATTGTGTGCAGACTGCTGATCTGGGACATCTGCTTCTTCGCTTTGGCCATTTGGGCACGAGCGACAAGCTCATTGCGCTTGTTGCGCATTTTATAGAACTCATCCTTCATTTGATGCAGCTGGTCCACCAGCTCTTTGGCTTGGCTTTCGGCCTGCATGTGCAGCTCCACATACTCGGTTACTTTTTGATCGAAGTATATTTTCTCTTCCAGCAGCTTGCGCGCCACTTCCTCCTGACCGTTCTTCAGTGCCAGCTCAGCCTGGGCTTCGCGCTGCCCTGCCATTTTTACCGCTTCGTCCACACGATGCTTCATCCGGCGCTCATTCGCCATTTGCTTCGCAACCGTAACCTCAGCCTCGTGAATTTCTGCCTCCATGTCGCGCAGATACTGATTCAGCATTACAATCGGATCTTCTACTTTATCCAGCAGATCATTTACAGACGCCTTCGTCATGTCTTTAATTCTTTTAAATACTCCCATTGTTATTTATCTCCCTTCTCATAGTTCGAAAGTTTTTTCTTAAGTTCCTCAATTTCCTTCTGCAAAGCCTTCTTCTCGATATCTTTCATCATGGCGTCCAGATCGGAGTCATCCGACTGGGCTCTGCCGCCTCTCGCGTCGTAACTGTCATCGTAGCGGGCATCACGTTCAGGACGATCATATCTCGGACCGTATCCGCCGCGGTTGCCCCGAGGACGGTCGCGATCATAACTGTCACGATAGTCTCTGTAGCGGTCGCCGCGCGCCCCGTCATTATAGCGGTACCCGCCGTCATAACCGCCAGGACCACCATATGGGTCGCGGTAGTACGGTTCCTTCGGAACGACCAGCGATGCAATCAGGTAGATCAGTAACGTTGTACCGCCTGTGAAGAAGATACTGATGACGAATATGAAACGTAGTAGTGTTGATTCTACACCGAAGTAATCGGACAGCCCGCCGATCAACCCGGTGAACATTTTATCTCGGGTGGAACGGTACAATCTGCTCATGCTTACTCCTTTCCGCTGTTATCCAGCTTTTGCTTCAACCGGGCAAGCTCCTTCTCAAGCGTCGAGGAGACAGAGTGAGCTGCCTGATCCAAATATTCCGATCCCATCCGGCGCACATCCCGCAGGCTCTTGGCTTCAAGCTCCCAATCGGTAATGCGGTCCTCCAGCCGATTGAACATCTTCGGCACATCGTGCCCGCCGCCATACGCTCCAGTACGTTCGTTCATCTTCTGCTGGAGTCGAAGCGTCTCCATCCGGGCTACATAATATTGACGTTTGCTGTACACCGTCTGGTACTCCATCCGAAGCTCGCCGAGCTGTTCCTCAATCTCTCTCAAGGATTCCAGGCTTGCGTCCAGGAGGCCCTGATACTGCTCGATTTTCTCTTCATAGATGAGCTTCTCTTGCAGCGCCAGCTTAGCCAGGTGCTCCTCGCCCGCCTTCAGTGCAAGCAGCGCTTGCTCCTCCCGCTTGTACTTCATCGTCTCCGCTTGATCCACCTGCTGCTTCAGCTGACGGGCATGTGTCTCGCACTGGCGAACCAGCTTTTCGGCTTCGGTAATGTCTTCTCTTGTCGTGTGCAGGAACTGGTCAATCAAGCGAACCGGGTCCTGACTCTGCTCTAGCTTTTCGTTCAATGTTGCTACCGTTATGTCTCGAATACGGCGAAAAACGCTCATATTGGATTGGCCCTCCTCTTCTTACAAATTACTCCGCGCTTTCGCAGCTGGAGGCTGTCGTTATGTCATGCGTTCAGTAACGCGTTCTTCCGTTTCTCAATCTCGAAATTCCGTAGAGGATCAAAAGTATACCGAATATCGGGCCGATCACCCAGGAAAGTTTACCCATCAGCCAGATCACACCGATGATCAGGATGATCCATCCAATAAAATTGTTGCCGCGGCGGATGCCGTAATACCCGAGTGCGATCATCATCACCGGTACCAGAAGACTGAACAGCCATCCAAGCAGCGGACCGAATACGCCGAGAAGAATCAACACTCCAATTCCTATCAAAAGTATGCTCAGCCCGTTCCCTTTCGTTTGCCTCATATGTTCACCACCTTCCGAATTCATTATCGTGTTTCACCTTATGACTCTATTTTAGGTAAATCCGCATTGAATCAAAACGGACCGGGGACGGTTTTTGATCCTAGACCTAAGGCGGGGATGGCTTTGGACCCCAGACCAAGCATTTAATTAGCCCTGTGACGTTACCCCCTGGAGCAACTGAACGAGTAACGACAACTAGCCTGCTGAATCATCAGCAAGCTAGTTGTCGTTCACAAGCACGCGATTATCTACGAAACAATCAAACGGCTTTTTACTCGTTTAAATAAATTGTCACTTTGTTCTGGATCAGCTTTGCTACTTCTTCAGCCGTTTTGTTTCCGCTAAAATAGGCCATCGATTCTTCTCCTACGATAGAAATCACCCGACCATCCGCTTCCGAGTAATTATCCGCTGCATCAATGAACTCCTTGAACCTTACAAATTCATCATCCGATACTTTAGGTGTTTTCCCGTCGGGTGTCTTATACGTTCCGCTTTTCACTTGTTCCTGAATGTCATTAAGCTGTTTCTCGTTCACGGATTTCAGCAGTGAAAACCCTTGCCGTTCTTGAAGAGACTGCCCTTCTTCGGATAGCATGAATGAAATAAACTTCCAGGCCTCTTCCTTCACTTGCGAGTTGGCTTGAATGGCGAACTGGGATGAGAGAACAATTCTTGTTCCGCCGGTTTGTTCCGGTTTTTGCAGTAACCTCGGATTGGGGAAGTATGCATGCAGATCATTGATAAAATCTGCTGGTGATCCCAAAACCGTCGAATAGAACATTTGCTTGCCTACATCCGCCGATTCGGAAGTCATGACCTTATGATCATACATCTCTTTAATTTGTTTCATCGCATCCAGGAATAACGGTGAGTCGAATATGGCCGTCTTCCCTTCGGTATCCACAAACTCGGCATACCTGTCCACCATCAATTCTTGCATGCGGAAATCAGGCGCTTCATTCGCCATGGCATACCGACGTTCTGCACCGTTCGCCCCCAGCTCCTTCGATATCTCCTCAAACTCCTTCCAAGTCCAATGCTTATCGTCGATACTTGTCATCTCAAGAATATCTCCATCACCTACAAACGCTCGCAGTCTAAATCCGAAAGGCATGGCGTACAGACCATCATCTGACTTAATGGCATCCATAATGTTTATTTGCCACTCGCTTTTGTTTAGCGTTTCGTCCTGCTCTATGAAACCATCCATATTCAGGAGAAGGTTCTTATTCACATAATCTTTAACAGGCAAACCGTTTGTTTCAAAAATATCCGGACCCTTGCCCGATAGTATTTCTGTACTTGTTGCCTTCTGGTATTGCTCATAATCTTCTATAACCTTAATTTGCAAATCGATGTCCGGATACTTCTCCTCGAACTTTTTTTCTGCTGTCTCGTATAGGGGGCTGGCCTGCTGCACAGATAAAGTAACGACGGTCTTTCCCTCCTGATTCACGGGGCGCTCCGGGCTTTCCGCTTGTTCGCCGCCTCCGGAACTGCATGCTGTCATCAGCACAATTAACATTATGGTAGTGATTATATATAGCCGCTTCTTCATCGAATGAATTCCTCCTGTCATTTTCGGATCGTTACTGCCTTATTGCAGGCGAACTCGGTTTCCATCCTGCAAAGGCTCACTGCTTTCCAGTATCACAAGATCGCCCTCATAGAGGCGATCGGATTGAATCACCGTTAGATTGTCATTCCTTTCAGTAGACTGAACATGCACTTTGCGGGCAACAAACTCATTTCCCAATGGACCTCTCTGCTCGTCGATTGTATATATAAACAGCCCGTCACGATCCCGATGAATGGCCTCGCCCGAAACGACCAGTCCTTCCAGGCGGGAGCGTTTCTCGATGTTGACCCATGCTTGCTCACCCCCTTTCAGTTCAGGATCGATGACCTTGATCCGAAGCAGCGTCCGAGGAACCGTTCGGGTCAAGTCCGCTACTTCTCCGAACTCGGATGTGCTCTCTATTCTCGGCTCAGCGTCCTTCATCTCGGTAATCGTACCCTCGATGATGCGGCGCTGTTGTTCCTGAACGGTGTGTATTTCAACCTCTGCCTTCGCTCCGACCATGATTCCCAATTGATTCAACAGCGCGGAGTCGGCCGGAATATCCAACCTATAGCCCTGACTGTTATTAGTGATCACAACATCCGCTTCTCCCGATGATGCCATTCCTTCGATGGCATTCAATTGTGTTACGATGCCGTCGAACGGTGCGGTCAGTTCTTGTCCGCTTCTCAAATCGTCTCTCAGCTGGTTGATTTTTCGTTCCTGCATTTCCAGATCAAGCTTAAGCGATTCAATTGCCCGTTCTGTGCTGCGAATGCCAAGCTCATCCTCTTCCCATGTCGATTGAATGAACTGATCATGTAGATTTTCCAGCTCTATATTCATCTTCTTCAAGTTGACGATTTCATTATCTAATTCTCGTTGGGCGGCTTTGCTGTCGTACTCAATAAGCCTTTGTCCCTTCTTCACGAGGTCTCCTTCATTGACCACAATCTTTCGAACGCTCCAGCCGGCGGGATTCGTTAAACGCTCTTCGGTGATCGGCTGCAACATGCCACTGCCCTCGACCGTAAACATAAGACTCCCGTTTGCCAGCGCCTCCGTTCTCACTTTCGGCAAAGTCAAGGATTGGAGTGTGTTGCTGAAAAACGTAAGGAATACGAGCACTCCCATAAAGATCATGGACACGATTTGAATCATTCGTTTGCGATTTCGATCATCCTGCCTGTTTACGAACTCCATATCCGCTCGTTCTCCTCCTAATCACTTTCTCATTTAAATCAGCCCTTGATGCCGGACAATTGAACACCTTTAATGAAATAGGTTTCCGCATACAAAAATAACAGCACCATCGGAGTCATGTAGAGCACGGACGCGGCGAAGGCAATCCCCGGTTCATCATTGATTCTCGATAAATACACGGATAGCGGCTGTCTGAATGGATCGTCCAAAAAAATGAGAGGCTGCTCCACCATGTTCCAATAATCGACAAATAAGAGAACAACAAGCGAGGCCAAACCCGATTTCACCATGGGGACGATGATGGTGAAGAAAATCCGCAAATGGCCTGCTCCGTCAATCTTCGCCGCTTCGATGTAGGCATACGGAATATGCAGCATGAATTGCCGCAGCATAAATACACCGAAAGCTGAGAAAATGCCGGGCCATATAATGGCACTGGCACTATGCAACAATCCCAACTTGTCCGCCATAATGTAGTTCGGTACGAGTGTCACCTGAAACGGCATGAGCATCGTTATGACATAGACAAGAAACCACTGGTCCCGACCGGGGAACCTCAGTTTGGAGAATGCATAAGCGGCAAGCGCCGCTACCAGGATTTGTCCTGCAATGATCGGTACCACTAAAAATACCGAATTCCAGAACATCTTCAGATATCTCGGGCTGCCTATCAGGACTTTCCCATACTGCTCCATGGTTACTTGGTCCGGCAGCAATTTTAGATTCGCAAAAGCATTTTTATCCCTTGATGCCGGTTCATTCATCTGCCCGATGGGCCCATAATTTATTGCGATCTCCTGTGCTGTCATGAACGAATTGATGAACGTAATTACAATCGGAAATAAGAATAGAACCGCAACTGTGACCATGAGGACCGTAAGTCCGATTTTTTTGCAATACCTAAAAACAATGTTCAATGACTCCACCTCTATTCCATGAACTGCCGATATCGGCGTTCAAGCGCAAACAATCCCATGACGATCAGAAGAATACAACTGGCCATGATCGTCGCGGCGGCAGTCAGCTTCTGAATATCCAATGACGTGAACATGTTGTTCATATAATGCTGCATCATGTAGATACTGTCATGCGGATAATCACCCGCGATCAAATACGTTTCCCGAAATACTTTGAACGAGTTCATGATCGACAGGATAACAACAAAGAACATCGTCGGTGTGAGATAGACAAGGGTTATGCTGCGGAACTGTCGCAAACGCCCCGCTCCTTCCATTTGGGCGGTTTCATAGTAATCCTTCGGTATTAGCTGCAACCCTGCCAAAAATAAAATGACGTTATAGCCGATGTTCTTCCATAAATACACAACAATGATGACGTACCGGGCTGCCTCGGTCTTCATCCAGTCCACGCGGTGCATTCCGAAGCCACTCATCCATGCGTTCACAGATCCGTTCCAATCAAACAGCATCTGCCAGATGAACACAATCGAGGCGACGGGAACGACAAGCGGCAGAACATAGGCGGTCCGCAACCATTTTCGCAGATATAGGTTCGAATTCAGCATCCATGCCAGACCTAACGATAGTACGAGATTAAGCGGAACACTCACCGCGCTGAAATAAAGCGTATTGAATGCCGCCTTACGGAAGGAGCCGCTGGCAAACAATTCGCGGTAATTGTCCCATCCCGTAAAATGGCGATCTAACGAGCTGTCCGCAAAGGAATAGAACACTCCCATAACAAACGGAATCAGGTAGAACAGTGCGAATCCGACCGCGCTCGGTGCAAGAAATAACCATGCAACTGGTGCATCCTTGCGCATCCAGTTCATGATCTTCGTGACAGCGCCAACAAGCGCAAAAACCCACTTATTCATTCTCAGTTTCCTCCATCTATCCATATCTCTAGAATGGCGAAGACTGTTTAAAGAATAAGTGGGGTAAAAATAAAGTTTTTATTAAATGATGGATATTCTAGTTAACCAGATTCTGAAGGTAAGAATTGCGGGAGATGGACTTCAAAGAGCGTACGAATGGAGTCGCTTTGAGCCGAGATCGCGCCTTGATGCTGCTCTACAATATTCTTCACAATGAACAGGCCGATGCCTGAGCTGCCCTCCCGTTGCGTCCGCGCTTTATCGCCCGTGTAAAACATATCGAAGATATACGGAAGCTCTTCCGGGGGAATGCTGTGACCATAATTGATCACCTGGACTACTGCATTTTCCGAATCCGGACGGCATTGAATATCGATATATCGGCCGTCTTTGCCATAGCGGATCGCGTTCGTCAGAAGATTCTCAAATACGCGCGCCAACAACTCTCCGTCTCCCCAAATCATCACATGCGGAGCCACATGCAATCGGGTAGTCAAGCTGTTTTTTTCTAATGCAGGGTATAGCTCTTCATTTAATTGGATGAGCAGCTCGCTAAGATCGATGGGTTGTTTGTCCATCTTCAGCTTGCCGTAATTCATGCGGGCGATTTCAAACAGCTCGTCCACTAACTTCTCCAGCCGTTGCGACTTGGAAAAAGCAATGCCCGTATAGTGCTTGATTTGTTCCGGTGTCAGCTTTTCTCCCTGAAGAATGAAGTCCAGGTAGCCCAAAACGGAAGTAAGTGGCGTGCGCAAATCATGTGCCAAATTCAACACCAATTGTTCTTTGCTGTTCTCCGCAAAGTCCCCCCTCTCCAGCGCTTGCTGCAACTTTTCACTTGCCAGATTAATATCACGTGCAATGTCTTCGAACTCGTCATTAGAACGAATGTTTATTTTACTGTTGAAATCGCCGTTGGCCAACAGGTTGATCCCTCGTGATATCTCCTGAAAATAAAGCGAATACCGTTTCGTAAGGAGAAAGAAGAAATAAAATGAGAGGGGTATAAAAATAATCAAAAAAACGTTGAGGTCCCCGACTTCTCTCATGAAGTAACGGAATTTCGTCAACGGATCTTCAAACCTCGTTGTGTGATAATAGAACTGGAGAACCTTATAAATCAGAAAGGTGATCGTACCGGAGCAAAGTAAGCTTAAGACAAATAGCTGAATCATTTTAAACCGGAAACTTCGGATCTTATTCGCCATTGAACGTATATCCCACTCCCCAGACCGTCTTGATCCATTGGTTTTTATGCCTGTCTTCCTTGAGCTTCTTCCGCAATGTTCGTATATGCACCATAACTGTGTTACCGCCTTCGTAATAGGTCTCTCCCCATACATGTTCAAAAATATTTTCAGAGCTGAAGACCTTCTTGGGGTGGCTCGCCAACAGGTACAATATATCAAACTCTTTAGGGGTCAGTTCAATGGGAGTATTATACAGGAAAACCGTTCGTTGTTCGGGATTGATGACCAGGCCACGCGCTTCCAAAACGGATGTGTTGGATGAAGCCGATGGATTAAACTGCGTCGCGCGTCGCAATTGCGCATTTACGCGGGCGACCAGTTCCATCGGGTTGAACGGTTTGGTCACATAATCGTCCGCTCCTCTGACGAGTCCTGTAATTTTATCGAGATCGGTCGCTTTAGCGCTTAAAAAAATAATAGGCAAATGGTGGTGCTCCCGGATCAATTCCGTCGCTTCGTAGCCATCCAGATTGGGCATCATAATATCGAGAATCGCCAAATCGACCGACTGCGTCCGAATGACCTGAACAGCCTCTAGCCCGTCAGAAACTTTGATGCAGCGATAGCCCTCTTTAATTAAATGCAGTTCAATCAAGTCCGCAATTTCCCGCTCGTCGTCCGCTATTAAAATGGTGCTCGGTTTCATCATCCACCTCAGGCAAATAAAGATAATAATTTCTATATTGTATCAGATTTCCCACGACACAGGCGTATCCGGTTTCTCACCCGTCCTCTGGAGCCGCACTCGACGGCTTCTGAACTTGCGGCTTCTCGTCCGCCGGAACCGTATCGGCCGGATTTTCAACCGCCGGAACGGTGTCCGCTGGAGATTCATCTGTGGAAGCATCCTTGTTCAGGTCCTCGTTTGTTGAGGCATCGTCCTCACCGGAATATACCGTCACAATTAATCCGTCTATATTGTTGCCTGAAATCTCATAGTGAAGATTCACCGGCACCCGGATCGTTGTATCCTCGATGATAGGATAGTAATCAATTGTATATTTTTGGCGGTTTACAGTGATCGTCATGGACTTCTGTTCTCTCAAATAATCCAAGTATTCCTCCAGCACAAAATGGTTCTCATACATAATAGCGCTGTGTGGCAAACCGACATAGCGAAAGTGCCACGGTTCAAACTGTATACCCGTGATGGCTGTTTTGTCCTCCGGGTAACGCAAAACAAAACCGTATCTCCAGGCGTTGTCCATCAACCACTTGCCTTCGGCGGCGTATTCCATCTTCCCTTCCGTTGACCCAATATCCAGCGCCAATCCGAGATTGTGCTCGCTGTAGCCTCCTGGCAGCGCGTAGTCAGGGCCCATTTCCTCGTATAGCTCGGTTTGTTTCTTCTTGTCCCGATAGCCGCTGGTAATCATAAACCGGTTAACGTCGTCTTTTTGTGCCGCCTTAGTCATTGTTGAAAATTTTTGTACCAAGAAGGGCGTCAACCGGATCGAATTATCCAGCAGTACGAAGCCGTTTATCAGCTCCGGATGTTTAGACAAATTCACTGCATCGGACGCTTCAGCCACCGGTGACACAGGATGATCCTTATTGACCAATACCAAATTTCCTTTGTAGACCTGATCCTTTGTTACCTGAATTGAATGCATGTTCGTTCTATCGTTCCCATCCTGCACTTGGTGGTTTTCTTCCGACAATTTCTCGTTATCGGTTTTCTCCTTATACTGAATAACGCCATAGCTTAGAATTAATAGTATTACAAGCGCAACAACCCCATACAGCCGTTTCTTCATACTCCGTTATCTCCTTACCCTTCATTCACTTTAGAATAAGGAACAATATTTAAAAAGAAATGGGGGTAAATATAAATTTTTTCTTAAAACGAGATGAGCAACCCACCGAGCCGCTCCTATTCATCAGCACCGCCCTCGGGAATGACTCAGCTGGAATTTCGCTCACGAAGCTTCATAGATGAACTGTCGTACTTCGCTTGATAATCCGTCGTAAACAAGAAACCCGCCTCGACTGATTCTTTACAAAAGCTTATTCCCCTATTAACTCTCCCCTTACATATGGCCGGTACAATGGTTTTGTAATGAAATATTTCAAATGATCCATTTCTGAAATTCTCATTACAACAAGTTGTTTGATTAGAAAAAGCTTGGCCGAGCTTTCTATCCACCAAAGGAGTGAGCATGTGAATTGGAGCAACAAAACCATCATCGCTTTTGACCTGGGTTACACGTTGGTTACCAATGATCGAGTAAAGCATTATCACCAATATTTGAAGGAAAAGAACATCGATATGAACGTCAGTGAAGTGGAACAAGCTTTCCATCTCATTGACAAGAAGTTTATGCGCGAGTATCCGAAAGTGATCTCTACCGGCTGGAATGCGTATTTCCCTTGGTTCCTCGGGCTTGTCAATTTCCACTTAAAGCTGACTTTCGACCTGGTGGAGCAATGTGATTTCATCAAGCAAGCGGCGGTCAAGCAAGGCCCGCCATTCTGGAAGCCGTTCCCGTGGACGTTCGAAGTGTTGGCGGCATTGCAGGCAAGATCGTATCAGCTCGCTCTGCTGTCCAATTGGGATCACAGCGCGCGTCCCATCCTCGGAAAGCTGGGGCTGACGGATTATTTTGAAACGATCATTATCTCTGACGAATTCGGCTGCGAGAAACCGGACGTGGAAATATTCCGCGAACTGCTGCGGCAGACCGGCAGTCCACCGGAGAACATCTTATATGTGGGCGACAATTATTACGATGACGCTGTCGGCGCGCTGCAGGCCGGGATTGATACGGTCATTCTGAACCCTTACGAGCGGATCGGGATCGAAGAAACAGATCATCCGCATGTGGTGAACAGCATCCGTGACCTGCTGACACTTTTGCCAGCCCGGGAGGAAGAAGGACATGTCCACCAGCATCGGTAATCTTTCTGCGGACAACCATGTCAAAGCCAGAATTGATCGGCAGTTTGAGAACATGAGCCCGGCTCTGCAAAAGGCGGCAGCGTGGCTGCGCAAAAACACGTACAAGGCCGTGTTCATGTCGATCAAGGACATCGCGCTTGCGGCGGAAGTGAGTGACGCGACAGTACACCGGCTCTGCTCGGTATTAGGCTACTCCGGCTTTAATGAACTGAAGAAGGACCTCAAGGCGGATGAACTCTCGCTTCGAACGCTCAGAAGATTGGAGAAGAATCTTGAGGCACCTCCCTCTTCCTTCATGCAAAAAGCCATCGAGATCGAGCTGCAGAACCTTCAGCAGACCTTCACACCCGAGCTGGAGTCATCGCTTCACGAAGCAGCCGATATGCTGATCAGCGCGCGCAGAGTCTATGTTGTCGGGTGGCGCATGACATTATCCGTCGCTCATTCACTGTACTACCAGCTCCATCTTGTGTTTGGCAATGCGGTGCTCATTCCATCGGCAACGGAGATCACCGAGCATCTGGCATTTATCGGGGAAGACGATGTGCTGCTGGCCATGCATTTCCCCCGCTATTCACGCATCATTACCCAAACTGTCGACGAAGCCAAGGAACTTGGAGCCCGCTGCATTATAATGACCGATTCGCCGCTGGCCCCCTCATTCTCCCGAAGCGATGCGGCCCTGGTCGCCGCAACCGACTCGCCCGGATTTCTGGATTCATATGTAACACCGCTGCTCATCAGCCAATTGCTCATTCAGCTTATCGCGTTGAAACAGCCGGACCAGATCAAGGCCCAGCTGCGCAAACAGGAGCAATTGTTCGAAGATTTCGGTATGTTCCGCCCATAAGGAAAAAGCCAAACGAACGTAATCACAAGGAGGATATGGACATGAAACGTAATCTGAGGATGATGCTGTTCATCACTTTGTTAACCTTGGCTGGATTGATTACAGCCTGCGGCACTGGCGACACCAACAACAACGCATCGGGTGGCAATAACCCCGTCACGAGCAACAATGGCGCTTCTTCCGATTCCTCGAACAATGATAACAGCAGCAGCGGAAGTCAAAGCGGAGGCAGTCTCGTCTATGCGATGGCCAACGATGTGGACGGGCTTGACCCGCAGCGCACCGTATCCGCCTCCACTTTCCTCGTCACGCATAATTTGTTCGAAACGCTGATCTCCGTCACGCCGGAAGGCGAACTCGTTCCCCAGCTCGCCACTTCCTGGGAGCCGTCCGAAGACGAGCTGGAATGGACGTTTCAGCTGCGGGACGACGCGCAGTTCCATAATGGACATGTCATGAACGCAGAAGACGTCATTCGCTCGTTTGAACGTCTGAGAGCGGCGGACAGCCCAAGAGCAGGCGAATATGCCAACATTGCGGACATTCGTGCCAATGGCGATCATGAACTTGTATTCACGCTGGCGAGCGCTGACGCCACGTTCCTGTCGCAATTAGCCAATCCTTGGTCTGCGATCGTGCTCGAGCAAGACGGCGATGTGATCGGAACCGGGCCGTTCAAGCTTGTACGTTACGAACCTCAGCAATATATTGATCTTGTCAAAAATGAATCCTATTACGAGGAAGGCAAACCGTACCTGGATGAAGCACGGCTCATGATCATCCCTAACGCAACAACGCTGCTCGCCAATTTACAGTCGGGCACAGTGCATATCGGCGGCATCACCGGAGCGCAGCTGCCACAGGTCGAACAGCTGAGCCATCTTAAAACCCAAGGCGCTGCAAACAACAGTGTACAGCTCATGGCGATGAACAATGACCGCGAGCCGCTGAATGATGTGCGCGTCCGGCAAGCGATTGCCCTCGCCGTGAACAAGCAGGATGTCATCGATGGGGCAACATGGGGCTTTGGCACACCGCTTGGCAGTCATCTGCCGCCGCTAAGCAGCTATTTCGTGGACACGCTGGATGTTCTTCCTTATAACGTGGATCAGGCCAAAGAACTGCTGGCCGAAGCCGGTTACGTTGATGGGCTCAAACTAACGCTTTCTCTGCCGGAAGGTTACGACACGCATATCAATGCCGGTCAGATTATCGCTGACCAATTGTCCCGCGTTGGCATCGAACTGGAGATTGAAATTGTGGAATGGGGAACGTGGCTTGAAGATATTTATGCAGGACGCAACTATGATCTGACCGTCATCAGTCATACGGGCCGCCTTGATCCGCATGCGTTCCTGAGCCGCTACCTGTCCGACTCGAGTGAGAACTACTTCAATTATGTGAACGAAGAAGTTGATCAGGCCCTTCTCGAAGCTGCTGTCACTTCCGATGTTCAGAAGCGTGAGGAGCTGTACTCGTTCATCCAACAAACGCTCGCGGAAGAAGTGCCCGCACTCTACCTGCAATCGATGGAAGGCATCACCGCTCTGCATGAATCGGTGCAGCAGTACGAATCCTTCCCGATCGGCATCATCAACTTAAAAGACGTATATCTTGACCAGTAAAGGATGTCATCCATGAGCTATCTAGCACAGCGTCTGTTAATTGCAATACTGCTTGTCTTTCTTGTATCATTCGCTTCCTTTGCTGTTCTGATGCTCTTGCCTGGTGATCCTGTACGGCTCATGCTCGGTACCGAAGCTCCTCCTCATCTTGTCGAGGAGCTTCGTGCCCAGTACGGGCTGGACCGCCCTTGGCTGCTCCAGTATGCCGATTGGCTTGCCGGCGCCGTAAGCGGCAATCTGGGCGAATCGTTCATCTATAAGATGCCTGTCACGCAAATTATCGTAGACCGGCTGCCTATGACCTTGTCCTTGACGATCTTCGCCTCACTCATGGCGCTTCTGATCGCCCTTCCGCTGGGCATATGGGCTGCCGTTAAACGCGGCAGCTGGGTAGACGGGTTCATCCAGGCAGTTGTACAGATATGGATCGCCATTCCTAACTTTTGGCTTGGCATCTTGTTATTGCTCGGTTTCACAGTCATGATTCCCTTGTTCCCGCCGGGCAACTTCGTTCCCATATCCGAAGGGCTTGGAGCGCATCTTCATTCGCTGTTCTTGCCCGCGCTAACACTGGCGATCGCAGAAGCAGCCGTATTGATCCGGATGTTCCGCGCTTCCCTCGTGGAGGTTCTCAATAAAGACTTCATGACCTTCGCTCACACCAAGGGGCTGCCGACCCGGAAGAAATATATCCGCTATGCGCTGCGCAATAGCTTGATCGGACCGATAACCGTCATCGGGCTGCAGGTGATGAGCCTCATCAGCGGTGTCATCATTATCGAACAAATATTCAATCTGCCCGGACTCGGACGTTTGCTGCTCATCGCGGTTCAGCAGCGCGACTTGTTTTTGTTGCAAGGATTGGTGATCTTCATTACCGTTACCGTCATTCTTGTCAACTTGTGCGTGGATCTTCTGTACACGAGGATCGACCCGCGCATTCAATTACACGCTACAAAAAGGAGAACAACATGAAAACACTCATTACAGGAACCGTGATGCTGAGTGTCATTGTCATCATGCTGCTCATCTCCTGGATTGACCTTCCGAGCGACCCGAATGCGATGAACATCGCGAACCGGTTCGCCCCGCCAAGCGGCGAGCATTGGCTCGGCACCGACCAATACGGACGAGACATCCTCAGCCGGCTTCTGCTGGCCTCGCAAAGCGCTTTGACAGTATCTCTCGGCGGAGTGGGCAGCGGAATGCTGATCGGCTGCATACTGGGAGCTGTTGCCGGCTACATGAAAGGGCTGATTGGCAGTGTCATCATGAGAGCGATGGATGTTCTGTTTGCCTTTCCGAACCTGCTGCTTGCCTTGATGCTGGTTACCGTGCTCGGCACGGGCCAAGTCAACGTCCTGCTCGCGATTGCCGTGTTCAGCGTCCCGTCCTTTGCCCGGCTCATGTACGGTTTTGTGCTTGAAGCCCAGTCGTACGGTTATATCAAAGCCGCGAGATCATACAATGCAGGCCATGCTGTAATTCTGTTCCGCCATCTGATTCCGGCAGCGCTCCCGCGAATTGGCGTTCAGATGTCCCTGGCACTTGGCTCTGGTATTTTGACCGAGACAGCTCTCTCCTTCCTCGGACTCGGTGTCCAGCCGCCGCATCCAAGCTGGGGAGGCATGCTGAATGAAGCGCAAAGCTTCATGTACCTGGCTCCTGCATATCCGCTTATTCCGGGCTTTGTCATCTTCCTGGCGGTCGCCGGATTTAACCTTCTCGGAGACGGAATTGCGGCACGCCATAAGGAGGCGGTATCATAATGTTGGAAATTCAAGATCTTAGTCTTGAGCTGTATGTCGATAAGACGTGGAAGCCGGCACTTCGTCCGTTAACCTTTCGCCTGGAGCCGGGAGAGATTACTGGCATTATCGGCGAATCGGGATCCGGCAAATCACTGCTTGCCAAAGCGCTGATGAACATCCTGCCAGCCAGAGCACGCGTCGCTTCAGGCTCTATCCGCCTACACGGCACAGAGCTGCTGTCGCTGCCCCGGCATCGCTTTCGCAGTGTATACGGGCGGCAATTGGCTTATATATTCCAGAATCCGGCCGGTGCGCTCAATCCGTTAATGCGCATCGGGGATCAGCTGCTGGATGCTCTGCTGGCGCATGAAGAGGTGCCCAGAAAAGAAGCGGTCCGGCGGGCATTGAAGGCGCTGGAAGAGGTAGGGATCAGCGACCCGGAACGGGTATTTCGAGCATATCCGCATGAGATCAGTGGCGGTATGAAGCAGCGGGCAGTTATTGCTTGCGCAGTCATCCATGAACCGGACCTGCTGATTGCCGACGAGGCAACCACCGCGCTGGACGCTACCATTCGTAAGCAAATACTGGATCTGTTCCTGGTGCTCAGCAAGAAAAAACGCATGTCGATTCTATACATCAGCCACGATATCGCCGCTGTACAATATGTAGCGGATAAGATCATGGTGCTGTACGGAGGCATGCTGCTTGAAACGGGCGCGCGCGGTGATGTGCTTGATCGTCCGCTCCATCCTTACACCGCCGATCTGCTCCAAGCCGTTCCTTATCATGTCAAGCCTGGCACGAAGCTGGCCGGCATACCCGGGAATGTGCCTCCCATTACCGCCAAACCGCCCGGATGCATATATGCTCCGCGCTGCGGTTATGCAACCGAGCGCTGCAAGGAGGATCTCCCGCCGATGGTGGTAGCCGAAGATCCAAGCACAGCAGCTGATAAGATTCCGCATACCCATGCATGCTTCCATCCGCTGCTCCGGGACAGTCTGGGCAAAGAAACTCATCTGAACACAAATCCATCTTCTCCGGAAGGGAGAGAACGCTATGTCCAGCAACCCGCCGCTCATTGAAGTAAAGGGGCTGAGTAAATCGTTCGCATTGCCAAGACCCGTATTGTGGAAGCCGGCGCAAGCACTGCAAGTGCTGCGGGATATCCATCTTACGATCCAGGAAGGCGAGATTGTTGGGCTCGTTGGTGAAAGCGGAAGCGGTAAATCGACGCTGGGAGAGTGTATCGGCGGTCTGCAAACTGCGCCGCCTGGCACGATCAAGTTCCGCGGGACATCGCTCGAACAGCTGCAAGGTGCTGGCCTCAAGGAATATCAGCGCAGCGTACAGTATGTGTTCCAGGATCCTGTTGAAACGCTCAATCCAAGGTATACCGTCGAGCAGATCATTGCCGAACCGATCCGCGCTGCCGGCTTGATCAAACAGCCGAAAGATATCCGCGAAGCCGTGGAGCAGCTATTGCAAGACGTGGGATTAGACGCCGCCTACATGAAGTCGCGCCCAGGCCAGCTTAGCGGCGGACAATGCCAGCGAGTCGCTATCGCCCGCGCGCTGTCCACAAAGCCTGCGCTGCTCATATGCGATGAAGCCGTATCCGCTTTGGATTTGTCCGTACAGGCCACCATTCTTAACCTGCTTGGTGAACTGCGGCGCAAGTATCGTATCAGCCAGCTGTTTATCTCTCATGATTTACATGTCGTCAAATATCTGGCGGACCGTGTCGCCGTCATCCATCAGGGCACCATCGTTGAGTCCGGCCATACCGAGCATGTCTTTAAACACCCGGAACATGCCTACACGCAATCATTGATCTCAAGCGCACTATAGTAAGGTGCAGCGGTTTGATAGCCTGAATATGATTCAATGGTCGATCGGCCGCCGTCCCGCAGCGAAACACCCATGCCGGGAACTGCGCGGTGCGATAAACCGTAGACGCATCGATGCAGGAGTGCAAATTTTATATTTTCTTGGAGGAACGAATAATGAAACTTACCGTTATTGGACACTGGGGCGCCTTTCCACCGGCGAACGGTGCAACCTCATCCTATCTGCTGGAAGAAGGAGACTTCTCTCTCCTTATCGACTGCGGAAGCGGCTGCTTATCCAGCCTGCAGAACTACATCCCGCTACAACGGTTGGACGCATTGATCGTTTCCCATTACCATCACGATCATAAAGCCGATATTGGCTGCTTACAATATGGCATGCTGATTCAGTCCCAACTGGGACATCGCACCGGTACTTTCCCCATCTATGGCCACAGCCAGGATGCTGATGAATTCTCGTCTCTCACCTTCCGGGGATATACGGAAGGCCATGCCATCAGTCCGGAACATCACACGGTTATCGGGCCTTGGGAGGTATCTTTCTGTCCGACTACGCATCCTGCCTATTGCTTGGCGATGCGTTTCACCATCGGGAATAAATCCCTGGTTTACACGGCGGATACCCACTGGACCGATGATCTTGTGGATTTTGCCCGCCATTGTGATCTTCTGCTATGTGAAGCCTCTGTACTGGATGACAATGTCGCTCAAAGCTCCGGCCATATGACTCCGGAAATGGCAGGTCAACTGGCCGCACAGTCCGGCGCTGCTTCGCTGGTCCTCACCCACCTGCCTCAGTACGCACCCGGTGAAGTGTTGGTAGAACGAGCTCGCCAAGTGTACTCCGGCAGCATTCAACTTGCCTCCAGCGGTCTTCAACTGGAGCTATAACCAAGCGTAATCAAGTCATAACGATGAATACTCCGCCCCTTCTCTTCCCTTGAGGAACTAAAGGGGCGTTTGTGCTTGAATAGAAAGTTCTTCGGGTTGTAAATGACACCTGATCTTCTGTCTGGTCAATCTCTTTACTCGCTATCCGTGCCTTTTGGGCCTTGACATGCGTTCCATGATCAAGGCTACCCTGCGCCTGCTCAAAAATCGAATCATTTGAGCCATAAAGTAATTGTTACGACCATCAATGATGTAACTTCGTCCCTGGTCAATCCCGCGAAATCCGGCCTGTACAACCTTCTCCGGGGTCGAGAGCTTTTGGCCCGCCCCCATTTCCTCACTGCCGACCGCATCGAAAAACCCCGTCTCGGTTGCACCTGGACACAGTGCGAGCACGCGAACGCCTCTCCCGCGCGTTTCCGCCCATAGTGCCTCAGAGAAGGACAATACAAATGCTTTGGTAGCCCCATAAACGGCCGAATAAGCACAAGGCATGAACGCCGCCATCGATGCCACGTTAACGATGACTCCGTCCTTTCGCCTCAGCATATCGGGCAGC
Organism: Paenibacillus sp. 7541; assembly: GCF_002276395.1. Classification (NCBI taxonomy): domain Bacteria; kingdom Bacillati; phylum Bacillota; class Bacilli; order Caryophanales; family Paenibacillaceae; genus Paenibacillus; species Paenibacillus sp. 7541. Next base: position 185,246 of record NZ_NQLZ01000016.1, read on the forward strand.
AACCGATGCGTAAGATCGACTAACGCAGCCGTGTTCAGCATGATCTCCTCCTGCTCGCGCTCCGGGTCTATTTCTTCGAAACGGCCATAGGTGCCAACGCCTGCGTTGTTGATGAGAATATCCACGGACAAGCCCAGTTCGGAAATTTGTTCGGCCAGTTGGCGCGGGGCGTTCGCTTTGGACAAATCGCAAGCGAGTGCATAAGCCTGTACGCCATACTGGCGGTTGATTTCCCTAGCCATTAACTCCAGTTTGTCCTTGGAGCGCGCTACCAGAACGACATGACAGCCTTGTGCCGCCAGTTCGTTGGCATACGCTTTTCCAATTCCGGATGAAGCACCGGTGACTACTGCTAGCTTGTTTCGATAAGTATACCTGTTCAAGAAAAAAACCTCCTATTTAGCACGTCTCTGACATAAACTATCTTCATCGTACTGCGATAGGCATGGGTTAACCACATCATGTTTATACTATTAGCGGGATTAATAGCCTCAGTACTCGTTATGGTTCTCTTTTGTAGAAACGGCATTCAGCAGACTATAATATGTATAGAATGCTTATCGTCTATTGGGTTAATAGCGATATCTATCTTCCATATGATTAAATAGAGGTGACCCACTTGAAAATGAATAATTCCTCATCCGCATTAGGCGACTTCCTTAAATCTCGCAGAGAACGGTTGCAACCTTCAGAGGTCGGGATTCAGCCGCTGCCCGGACGAAGACGCACGCCGGGACTTCGAAGAGAAGAAGTCTCTTATCTTGCCAATATAAGCGTGACTTACTATGCCTGGCTGGAGCAAGGCAAGGAGGTTAATCCTTCGCCGGAAGTGCTGCTAAGTATCAGCAAAGCGCTTCAGCTTGACGAAGACGAGCAGAAGCATCTATTCGATCTGGGCAATGTAGATGTGGCGAGCGTCGGCGTCACAGTGCCAAATAACGGAGGGCCGGATACGGGAGTTCTGCAGAAAATCGTAAATCAACTGCATTATCCTTCTTTTATCACAGACGAAGGTACGGATGTTATCGTCTGGAATCGGGCGGCTGAACTGATCGTAGCCGATTTCGGCAGTCTGCCGGACAACGAACGGAATATGATGGACATTATGTTTTTAAAGCCTGATTACCGCAACAGACTGGTGAATTGGGAAGGCGCTGCCCGTTACGCTGTGGCCGTTCTGCGGGCAAGCTTCGATCTTTACAAGAACAACCCGTTATATATGGAAAGGTTTGAACGCTTGAAGCGGGAAAGCATGGAGTTCGTACATTTCTGGGAGCTATATGAAATCAAACAAAAACGCGTAGCCACTGCTTTATTCCGCGTTCCTGACGCGCAGGAGATGGAGTTCGAGCTCCATTCCGCGGCTGTAATCGATAATGACCCGGGACTGCACTGGTGTTTCTTTGTTCCGGTGCCCGGTTCAGGCACGGAGGAGAGATTATTGCGTTTACTCGAGCAGGACAGGCAGCTACCGTAGACTGTTACTCCTATTAATAGAATAGACGTGCTGTGGCTAGCACCCTCCAGTTGTTTGTATGATTCAGTAGAAGACAACGATTGGAGGGTATTTATCATGCAAACATGGTTCATTACAGGAGCGTCAGGAGGCTTGGCTTCAAGTATAACTCGCCGGTTGCTGGATAGAGGGGACCGTGTAGCGGCAACGGTACGTAAGCCAGGGGTGCTGGATGATCTGCAGGCACAGTATGGCTCTAGGCTATGGCAGGCTAATTTAGATCTGACAAACTCTCAGCAAATTGCTGAAGTTGTGGAACGTGCATTTTCAGAACTGGGCACGATCGATGTGTTTGTCAATAATGCAGCCTATGGCTTGTATGGGGCAGTGGAAGAAGCAAGCGACAAGCAAATTGAACACCAGTTTATGACCAATGTGCTTGGCTCCCTGCGTGCAGCACGTGCAGCCCTGCCCTTTTTCCGCAAGCAGGGTGGCGGTCACATCGTACAGATTTCGAGTATGGCGGGGCATTATTCGATTCCGGGTATGGGACTGTATTGCTCTTCGAAATGGGCGGTCGAAGGAGCCTTTGAAGCGCTAGCTAAGGAAGTGGCTCCGTTCAATATTAAGACCACGATGGTGGAGCCCGGCGGAATCCGAACGAATTTCATTATAAGCAACGCCGTATTCGGCGAGCGGATGGACGAATACCGGGACACGGAGGCGGGCCAATTCGTTAGCCTGATGAAGGGAGAACTGCCTGGTATAGATATGAGCATGTTCAATCAAATGGTTGTCGGCGACCCGGATAAAATGGCGCAGCAGATTATCCGACGTGTTGACCAGGGAGAGGGTCCGATACGTATGGCGTTGGGCAGTGACGCCTATGAGAAGATCCGGGAAGCCCTGCTGGACAGACTGGCCGCTCTGGAAGCACAGAAAGAGCTGGCTTACTCCACTGATTCAGATGATGTGGTAAAACAAGTTTAAAGGACACCAAAGAATTCGACATCCACGGCAACTGATATATGCTCCTCTGAAGTAGCCGGTTTATTTATTTAACCTGCTTACTTCAAGGGGAGCATTTTTAAAACTTGCCGTTACTTATGATATAGTTCTCCGTTTCACCTATAGAACAAAATGAAAAGACATCCGCGCGGATGTTTTGATTCATGCTGAATGAGACTTCTGATTGCCCTCCTATACTAAAGGTTACAAAAGTTATTTACTTTAATTAAATTCCATTTTAACAAAGTCAATAAGCTTGGACTTTAAGGCATCACCGTGCTCTCCTCTATGGTACATATCTGTTCCGTGATAGCCACTCTCATCCACAATTAGTTCTTTATCCGTTGCTCCGGATGCTTGATATAATTTACGCACTTCTTGTTCAATTGAGCCTCCATAATCGCCAGGTGAAAAAACAAACATGGACGGTGCTTTAATCTTCTCAACGCTCGGAATGGAATCAAGGGGCCCGCATTGTGCAGGAGAAGAAAGAATAATCAGCCCCTCAATAGGCAACGCCTGACGAACGCCTGCAATGATTGCTGTACTACCGCCACATGATGCTCCCGCCAAAAACACTCTTTTTGCACCCAATCGTTCGAGTTCACTTAAGGCAGCATCTGCATCACGATCTATATTCTGATTATCCTCCGGAAAATTCTGTGAGGCACCATGATTACGATATTCAGGAATAACAACCAGATACCCACTGTCAGCCAGTTCAGTTCCCATGTCAAGAAAAGAGCAAATGTTATAACCTTGCTCGTGTGCAAGCAGGACTCCTTTATCTCCGCTGCCAAGCACAAGTGCAGACAGATACACCCCATCACTGGTTGTTAATGTAGTTGCTTTATTACGCAGCTCATCCGGAACACAACTATTCACAAGATGCCCGTTAGAAGACTTCACTGAACGATCCGGCCAGGCAGGATCATATTCAACCGGTGGGTTTGGGGGTATGTTCTTCTTTTCGGCAACTGGTGTTTCAGGTACAGCATTTTCTACAGGTTTCGTATGTTGAGGTTGATCAGATAGAGCTTGATTTTCATTTGAAGATATCGGCATTGATGTGGTGCATCCTGTAATCGTTACTAATAAAATGAGCAATACAAATACCATTTTTGTTCCTTTAGAAAATACGTTCATTGATTTTTTACACCTCCAACTATTACTGAAATTATAAGTGATTATTGAGCTCACCTACAAATCGGAAGACAGATGCACTAAGTAATATAAGGAGTGGCAGTTGATCTCGGAAGGAACCTCCTCCCAGGTCTGCCCCTATCTTTAAGAAGGACGAACGTCATATTGGATGTCATCCAGATTAGGCGGTATTTTCATTTCTGAGAAAGAAGGTACTTTACGCTCCGTTTCGTTCCGCAGCTGCAGACCGGCGATGCAGGGATAATGAAATAATAGCCGGCATGAGTCCAGTGGTAACAGAAGCTCCGCCAAGAGAACCAACGGATGCAAGCGAGATGCTTTCTATAACGATGCCTCCGATTACGGCCCCCCCCCCCCATAGCCATGTCCAACTGCACAATGCCGTGAGCGTGAGGCAACTGAATCATATCGAGGGAGCTTAACAACCTGACTTGGTCTATGAATCGAATGTCCTCGTGTCGTTTAGTTGTCATGCATCATCTCCCGAAGCCAGGAGATGATGCATTTTAGTCATTTGCAGACAGGTGCAATTTCAATTCATTTAATGGACACCTGTTTGGACTTTATCTCAGGGCGTTTTCGACCTTGTCTGCCGGCACCATTCGCACCTTCAAGAACGATACCACCACGATCGCAATAGCGACTCCAACCATCCCGACCCATGTAATTGATGACAGAGACACCCGGCCGACCATGACGCCTCCGATTGCTGCTCCCGCAGCCATAGACAACTGCATCATGGATTGGTTCAGGCTCAGCATGATTCCAGAATAATTCGGTTCAATCCGAACCAGATTGACTTGTTGCGTTGGACCGGAGGTCCATGCCGCAAACGACCACAAGATCAGGAGGATGACAATCGGCAGCCACGAGTGCGTATAGGTAACGGCTAGAGAGAGAAGCAGCAGCGCTATGACGTGCAAGAGCATTCCCCCTGACAGTGTCGGGAATACCCCCCATTTATCCGTACTGAAACCGCCAAATTTGGATCCGAGCAGGCTGGCGATACCGAAAGCCAACAGCACTCCGCTCAGCATCCCTTCTTTCAATCCGGCAATGTCAAGTAGATACGGCGAAATGTACGTGTAGGCGATCGAGTATCCGCCGAGCCAGAAAAAAGTAATCGCAAGCCCTAGCGCTACGTTTCCGTTTTTCAAGAAGGCAAGTTGCTTGGATAACGGCATCGGTTTATCCCCTTGAACTCGAGGGATGATGGCGTACAGAACGAACATAGCCACCAGACCGGCCAGTGCCAATATACCAAAAACCGCTTTCCATCCGAGTTGTGCTGCAACGATACGACCAAGAGGCACGCCGATAATCAAGGAAGCCGTAAAGCCCATCACCACAGTAGCAATCGCGCTGGCTTGTTTGCCTGGTGCGGCAATTTTCGCGGCGATGTCCAAAGCGGTTACTACAACCATTCCCGCGCCTAAAGCCATGATGACGCGAGCTGCAAGAAACGATGCATAGCCCGGCAACACAAATGATAGTACATTCCCAATTACGAAGATACCTAGCGCCAAAACAAGCAGTTTATGTCTTTCCACTTTAGCAGTCAAAGCCATAAGGATCGGGGTGCCAATGGCGTATACAAAGGAAAAAATCGTGACTAACTGCCCCGCAGAAGTAACGGAAATCCCCATTGAATCCGAGATCTTATCCAAGATGCCGGAAATAACATACTCGGATGTACCCACCAAAAAAGTAACTAAAGCCAATAAATAGATCTTCCACGTGTTAAACAAAGCATTCACTTCTCCTTCTTTGTTGTTTTAATAGTTACCGATATGAGTTTTTATAATATATTTATATATCGCGATATGTAGATATGTTAGTCCAAAAAAACTGAATACGTTTGAGGTATTCAGTCATGATTAGAGTTTTTGATTCAAGAAAGCAGCCAACTCGCTTATCTTTTCTTCGTCTCGTTTGTAGTACGTATATTTACCAATTCGTTCGGTTCGAATCAGTCCGGCCCGTTGCAGTATGGACAAGTACTGCGAAGCGGTTGACTGTGTCATATTCAACTTATCCGTAACCTGACTAACGCACACCCCGATTGTCCTCATATCCACTCCTTCATGGGGCACAAAATGTTTTTCGGGCTCTTTGAGCCACTGTAAAATCTGCAGCCTCGATTCGTTGGACAACGCCTTGAACACTTCAATTGGATCCATATTTCATATTATATCGATACTTTCCGATATGTCAATATAATCGTTACTGATATTCCCGAACAACAAAGTCGAGCCGCTCCTTAACGTCTGCGTTCTTTTCTCGCCGAACGGCACGGTCGTTCAAAACATTGTAAGTGAGGTGCAAAAATAGCAAAAGCAACTCACTATACAAATCGTGAAAGGGCACTAAGATTGGGCTAGCTGTAATACTATGAACCAGGTCGTAAAAATATAAAAAAGCCCATTAGAATCATCTAATGAGCTTTCTTCTTGTTAGTAATACCGGTGAGAGGACTCGAACCTCCACGGGTCTCCCCACTCGATTTTGAGTCGCACATGCTATTCGGAATATAGCAGAACCTAAGTCAAAGAAGAGGAATCTAAAACCCGCGAAAAGCCTTGTAGAATCAAGGTTTTTCGCGGGTTTTTTCGTTAAATTCAAGCGCCGCAAGGCCTCCCGACAACGTCCCAAAATGAAGCCATTTTGGGACGTTGGGGAGAACTCGGAGAGAACGACAACAGAACCAGCCCGCTCCCTACCATTGACAAATTAACATGAAGCAATTGCTTCAGGGAGGATAAATGAAATGACCAAAACAACGGTGATCACCATCGCCAATCAGAAAGGTGGTACAGGTAAAACCACTACCGCCTATAATCTGGCTTACGTCTTATCTAATGAAGGAAAAAAAGTGCTGCTGGTCGATTTTGACCCGCAAGGCAATCTGACCATGTGCTTTGGGATTGAGCAGCCAGATAAACTCCAGTTTTCGATGTTCAATGTGATGAATGCTATGATGACGGACGAGCCGCTGCCATCGCCCGAAGAGTACATTCATTCGCATGGCAACATCGACCTGATTCCTAGCAACATTGAATTATCCGTTGCTGAAATTAACCTGCGCGATGAGATAGGTGGCGAAAAAACACTAGCCTCTCTGCTGGAACCCATGAAACCCAAGTACGACTATATTATTATCGATACCAACCCCTCGCTTGGCTTGCTGACCATCAATGCACTTGCGGCAAGCGATAGCGTATTGATTCCAGTGAATCCACAGCTATGGTCTGCAACAGGTTTAACCCAATTGCTCAAGATCATCGTAAAGGTAAAGAAGCGAATCAATCCGCGAATCAGTATTGAAGGCATCTTGATGACCATGTGCGATACCCGCACCAACCTGTATAAGGAAGCATTTCGTCTAGTGAAAGTGTATTATCGTGAAACCTTCCGTGTGTTCAATATCCAAATTCCTCATTCCGTCAAGGTCGGGGAAGCCAACTTTTACAGCCAGAGCATTATTGAATTTCATCCGAAATCGAAGGTCGCAGTAGCTTATCAGGATTTAGCCAAGGAGTTGATGGCGAGTGGCAACTAAACGCCCCGTTCCCAAGCTGGCCAGCATCGACGAATTGCTGCTTCTATCAGAACAACCACAGGAAACCTCCGACCCAAAAGGAGGTATGCAAACTATTCCGATAAATAAAATAAGATTTTTCAAAGATCATCCGTTTCGCTTATATGAGGGCGAACGGCTGACGGATATGGCGAACAGCATTGAGAGCAACGGTATCCTCGTGCCGGTCATCATCCGCAGAATCGAGACGGATGAGAATAGCTGTGACTTCGAGATGCTTGCTGGACATAACCGGATGAATGCAGCACTGCTCGTCGGTCTGGAGCATTTGCCCGCCATCGTAAAGGAAAATCTCACAGATGAAGAAGCACTCATGTATGTAGTGGAGACGAACGTGCTTCAGCGCTCATTTAGCGAAATGCTTCCATCTGAAAAATCCAAGGTGCTGTCTCTTCGTTACTCCGATATGTTCTCCCAAGGGAAGCGCAACGACATTATCGACGAACTTAAAAAGCTGGAAAACCCGCAGTATGACAAGGAAAGCTCAACTTCTGCCCTAATAGGGCACAAGTTAAATAGTAGAGAAATTGTAGCCGCTGAATACGGATTATCTAAAAATACGGTTGCCCGATTATTGCGAATTGACCATTTAATAGTTGAGTTAAAAAGACGTGTTGATGATGGGGAAATTGGCATCTATCCGGCAGTCAGCCTCTCGTATATACCGGAGACCGAGCAAAGCTTCGTTGAAGAAGTTCTCACTCGAAACGAGTATAAAGTGGACATGAAGAAAGCCGATTTGTTGCGTTCTTATTCCGGCAAGCTTACCACCGAGCAAGCTGCAAAAATCTTATCCGGCGAAGCCACTCGCAAGCCGCGCAGCAAGTCCCCTACTCCCTTTAAGCTCAAGCATAAAGTCTATGCCAAATATTTTTCGCCTGGTGCCAAAGCATGCGAGGTAGAGGAGATTATCGACAAAGCGCTGGACATGTATTTCTCTCATCAACGTCAGCAACCCAATCAAGAACCGAAGGAGGATGACCATGATTACAAAGTTTAAAGACCTTGAACATCATCAATTTTATGAAGGCATGATTCGCATGACGCACAGCCATACCGACCCGTATCGCCAAGCGCTGTTTTATCTGCTGGGCCTGACGGAACAAACCCGTTCCCATGTTCGTGACCTGTACGATTTCGATGAAAACAGCATACGCCTGGAAGGCTTGAATAAAGGCTGGCAAACCAGTTCCAGCATCAAATTAACCCGCTTGGCGTTCAATTTGTACAACGGCTATGCCGGGGATGATGATCGAGACGCCGCCCGAAACTACAGCCCGTACTTTTTGTTCGATACCCATCTCTTACCATACTTCTTTGAAGCTGCCAAATTGCGCTATTCCGAATATGCCAACTTGCACGCCTATGATTATATGGAGGTTCCTACTGTCGTAGCGGACAACCGCGTGGATTACGACTTGGAGCATTAATCATGTTGCAATCCAATGGAAAGGAGGCCCATCATGCGTCGAGTCGAACGATTGCGGAATCTATACGAGTCGGCCATTGCAGAACTGACCCAAAGCGAAGAAGCCTGGAAAAGCTATTTGCGCTTTGCTTCTTCCATTTATAAATACTCCTTTGATAACACGTTGCTGATCTATAGCCAAAATCTTGAAGCCACCATGCTGGCTCCTTTGCCTGTCTGGAACCAAATCGGTCGTCGCGTGAAACACGGTGCAAAAAGCATCGCCGTCTGCGATTTCCGACAAGACCAACCTTCGCTCGTTCATTTATTTGATGTCACACAAACGACAGGCCGACAGCTTCACGCGCTTTGGAGTCTGGAGTCCATTGATCCAAATGAACTTGCCGGACGATTGACTTCTTATGATACGACCCATTTGAGCGAAGCCATCACCAGCTTGTCAAGGGAAGCTGCTATATCAACTATGGACGAGTTGTTCCAAGATATTGAACTGGATATTCAGGAACATTGGCTTGGTTCCATTCCTTGGCGCGGGCTGGAACAACACATGCAGGATTTGGTTCAAGACAGTATCCGTTTCCTCGTTCATTGCCGCTGCAAGCTGCCGGAACCGGAAGATGTGGACTTCTCCACCATTGTCCATTTCGATTCGCTGCCGCTTGCCGCCCGATTAGGGCATCAAGTGACGACAATAGCCCACGCCATGTTGAAAGACATCGCCCGTCACATCAAAATCCTCCATAACGAAAGGAGTTACTCTCATGAGCAACAGCAAGCCCAACTTGAATTATCGCCAGATCGACGGCCTGCTCTATCCCAATCTGCAAATCTCGAACGAACCGACAGCGGACGAGCAGCCGCTGGGCCGTTACGGACGGATGGCGCTGAATTACCTCCGCAACCATCACCCGCAGCGCTTTCTAATTCTTCAAATGCAAGGCGACCTGATGAAGAAAATGAGCGAAGTCGAACAAGAGGCCCTGAGCAAGATGGAATCCCTGACCGAACAGCTTCTCCGGCTCCGCCCGCTGCCACAGACCGACGATACACTGGAGAGGACGCACCATTTGAATCAGATCAGAGAGACCGCCGAGGAACTGATCTTGAACGACATCATATTCAAACCGAGATAACTTCATCCGAATCATCCCAGGAGCCGCTGGACAGCGGTTCTTTTTTTTCGCCTGAAACCGAGGATGACTTTGCCGAAAGCCGTTCTGCGGACGAGATGCTGGAAGTTCTGCTGCAAAGCGGCAAAGGGGGAGTCAATTTTAAAGCAAAAGTGTATCAATTCGTGACCGACAATCATCCTGTCAAAGCAACCGATCTTGCAGCCAGGCTTAAAACAATATTCGGTATTGGCGGTGCGTTAGGCGGATTTGATCATGGCTTACGCGGATACAACTCCAACAACAAAGGCATGGAACTGGAATGGATAGATGGCTTAGGCAGGCACGAAGCCACATTGACTTGGAACAAAGTCGCTGCCAAAGCTCTGCAACTGATTCAGGAAGGAAGATATAGCGAAAGCCTCCCTCCCTTTCCACCGAAAGAGCCGGAATGGACGTTATTCAGTTATACGGAGCAACTCGTAGAAAACGAGCAAGAGGAGCGGCGGGTTAGAAATGACTCGCCATTCGCCACGACACAAACCGAATTGGAACCCGCTTCATCTACGCCAGCGCCGCTTTCTCCTTCTCACGGCTCGGTTTCTGTCGCCACCGCTCCAGACATTGCTGTTCCCGCCGCAACCAACTACCGTTTCGAGCCGTCCCGCTCTCCTTACGTCTCTGGCCCAAAAAGCAAATACAAGCGCAACGTGGAAGCTATTCGGCTGCTCAAGCAATTGGAGACGGAGCAGCGCCAAGCGACACCAGAGGAGCAACATGTATTGGCCGGTTATGTCGGCTGGGGCGGCTTGGCCAATGCGTTCCATCCAACCGCATCGGGTTGGGAACAGGAATATGCGGAGTTAAAGCAATTGTTGGATGAAGGAGAGTACGCCGCAGCACGAAATTCCACGATTACTGCTTTTTATACGGAACAAACGCTGATCCGCCCCATTCACGACACATTGAAGCGCTTTGGATTGGCGGAAGGCGCAGGACGCAAGCTATTGGAGCCATCGATGGGTTCAGGCAACTTCTTTTCCGTTCTGCCGCCGGAATGGGAAAAAGCAGAGCTGCATGGCGTGGAGCTTGATTCTTTAACCGGACGAATCGCCCTCCAGCTTTACCCGAGTGCCAACATCCGTCTGCAAGGCTTCGAGACAGTGGACTGGGAGAGCACTCGCTTCGACGCCATATTCAGCAACGTGCCTTTTCACAATGTTCGTGTTTTTGACAAACGTTACACGAACAATTATCTCATCCACGATTACTTTTTCATCAAATCACTGGACTTGCTAAAACCCGGCGGCATCTTGGCCTTCATCGTCAGCAAGGGCACACTGGATAAACAAGATGCCAGTGTACGCAAGCTATTAGCTCAACAGGCTGAAATGATCGGCGCAGTCCGTCTTCCGAACACGGCCTTCCAATCGCTTGCCGGGGCAACCGTTACAACGGATATCGTCTTCCTGCAAAAACGTGCCGCGCCCATCCACTTCTCCAATGAAGAATGGCCCGAGTGGGTCGAAATTGGAAAGACAACAGACGATGTTCCCATTAATCGCTATTATTTACCTCATCCCGAAATGGTGCTTGGTCGTATGGTATGGGATCGCGGCATGTATGGCGCGGAGCAAACCACCGCTTGTGTCCCGCTGGAAGGGCAAGATTTTCTCCCTGATTTGGAACAGGCGCTTCATTCCTTGCAAGCAACCATCCCGCCTCCGGCTGCTTCATTCCCCTCTTTTCGATCATCGGAACACATGGATACCGTCGAACCAGAACGCCGCGGGGCACCCGTTGATGCTAAAAATTTCACGTATATCATCGAAGAAAACCGAATTTACTACTGCGAGAACGGTGAATTGCTTCTCCAGGATATCCAAGGCAAAAAAGCGGAGCGAATTAAAGGCTTATGCGAGATCCGAACCGCGCTGCTTGATGTCATTCACATTCAATCGCGGGAAGACGGATATGATGAAACCGAACTGACCACAGCACAACGGCGGCTTAATCAAGTGTATGACCGCTTTGTCAACTCGTATGGTGCGATTAACGAACGGGCCAACACCAGCGCATTTGCCGATGATGACCAACTGCCGCTTCTGCGTTCCATTGAAGATTTTACTCCCGAGAAAACATGGGTAAAAGCGGCAATTTTCTCTCGCCCGACCATTCGGCCGAATCGTCTTCCCGATCATACCGAATCTGTGCTTGAAGCGTTGCAAATTTGCCTCAACCAGCGACTGCGCATCGACTTGCCCTATATCGCTCATCTGTGCCATAAAACGACGGACGATGTTCGTGACGAACTGGGCGAACGCATCTATCTGAATCCGCAAACGTATACCGGTGATCTTGATGAAGGCTGGGAACTTGATGAAGAATATTTGTCCGGCAACGTGAAAGACAAGCTGGCCTATGCCACGTTGAAAGCGCAGGAACATCCTGACCTGTTTTCCCGAAATGTAGAAGCGCTGAGCCGTGTCCAACCCGCCCCTCTCCTACCCGGCGATATTGATTTCCGCATCGGAAGCCCCTGGATTCCGGTGCGGGTTTACCGAGCGTTTATGTATGAAACCTTCGGTACATCCAAGGTGTTGCAAGACAGCCAAACCGTAGATGTGGATTATCTGGAGTATACCAATACGTGGCGCGTGTCGGGCAAATCGCTGGAACGCTCCTCCATCCAAGTCAATCAGAGTTACGGCACAAGCCGCGCCAATGCGTATGAAATTTTTGAAAACAGCCTAAATCTGCAAAGCGTTACCGTTCGCGATCCCGTCACCTATTTGGATGCAAACGGCAACGAGCAAGTCAAATATGTCGTGAATGCCAAGGAAACCATGATCGCCCGTGCCAAACAGCAACAAATGCGGGAAGCCTTCGCGTCCTGGCTGTTTCGGGACAAAGACCGCGCCGATACGTTGCTGAAGATTTACAACGACAAGTTTAATACCATCCGTCCCCGTCACTATGACGGTGATCATCTGGTGTTCCCCGGTATGAACGAGGAAATGGCGCTGCGCAAACATCAGAAGGATGTTGCCGCTCGCATCCTCTATTCCGGCACTGCTCTGATGGCACACGAAGTCGGAGCTGGCAAAACGGCGGCCATGATCGCCGCCGGCATGGTCCTAAAGCGCGTTGGCGCGGTTCAAAAACCGATGTATTGCGTTCCCAACCACCTCACCGAGCAGTGGGGCCATGAGTTTTTGCGCTTCTTTCCAAGTGCCAATATCCTGGTCACCACCAAAAAGGATTTTGCACTGGCTAACCGCCAACGTTTCGTCTCTCGCATCGCGATGGGGGAGTACGATGCGATTATCATTGGGCATAGCCAATTCGAGAAAATCCCCATCTCCCGCGAACGGCAGGAACGCTTGCTGGAGGATGAGATCCGCAATGTCGCCCACATGATTGACCAGATCAAAAAGGAAAAGGGAGACAATTGGAGCATCAAACAGATGGTCGTCTTTGAGAATAATCTGAAATCCCGGCTTGCGCGACTGGTCAATGAAAAGAAGAAAGATGACCTGCTTACCTTTGAGCAACTTGGCGTCGATATGCTGTTTGTCGATGAAGCTCACGCCTATAAGAATTGCTTTACATTTACGAAAATGCGGAATGTTGCCGGAATCGGCAAAGCCAGCAGTCAGCGAGCGACGGACATGATGCTCAAATGCCAGTACTTGCAGGAAATGAATCAAGGCCGTGGCATTGTATTTGCCACAGGAACACCGATCAGCAACAGCATGTCTGAACTGTTTGTGATGCAACGTTATCTGCAACCCCAGCTTCTGCAAAAGCTTGGACTGAACTTCTTTGACAACTGGGCCGCAACCTTCGGAGAAGTGGTTACCTCTTTGGAAATTACGCCGGAAGGCAGCGGCTATCGGATGAAGTCCCGCTTCGCCAAGTTTCACAATTTGCCTGAACTGATGAACATGTTTCGGCTGGTGGCAGATATTCAAACCGCCGATATGCTCAATCTCCCGACTCCTCAGTTGAAAGACGGCCAAGCTACCGTTGTCGTCAGTGAGTGCTCACCTTTCCAGCAACAGATTATGGACGAGTTTGTGGTTCGTGCCGAGAAAATCCGCAACAATGACGTGGATGCGTCCGAAGACAACATGCTTAAACTCACGCATGAAGCCAAACTTATGTCGATTGATCCCCGCTTGTTGGACGAAGATGCTCCCGCCGATCCGCTTTCCAAACTGAATCGCTGCATCGGCCATGTTTTTGACATCTGGCAGCAAACGCAAGCGGATCGACTCACGCAAATGATTTTTTGTGACAGCGGTACGCCCAAGCCTGGACAGTTTAACGTTTATAATGAAGTCAAGACACAATTGATGCTGCGCGGCGTGCCAGAGCAGGAAATTGCTTTTATTCATGACGCCAAGACCGATGTACAACGAGAACAGCTTTTTGAAAGTGTGCGAAGTGGAGCCGTTCGTGTTCTGCTTGGAAGCACAGTGAAATTAGGAACGGGAACCAATGTGCAGGACCGGCTGATTGCCGCGCACCATCTGGATTGTCCTTGGCGGCCAGCCGACATTACGCAAAGGGACGGGCGTATTTTGCGCCAAGGCAACCGCAACGAAACCGTTCAAATTTTCCGCTACGTAACCAAGGGTACCTTTGATGCGTATCTCTGGCAAATTCAAGAGCAGAAGCTGCGCTACATTTCCCAAGTGATGACGGGTAAAAGCATTTCCCGCTCCTGTGAGGACTCTGATGAAACGGTGCTGACCGCAGCCGAAGTGAAAGCTGTAGCCACGGGGAATCCGATGTTGGCTGAAAAGATGCATGTGGACAACGAGGTTGCCCGCTTGAAGCTGCTAAAAGCCAACTGGCAAAATGAACGCATCATGTTAGAAAACAGAATCAAGCAGCAGCCGCAACGGATTGAAAACATGCAACAAGAGATGCAGGATTTACAGGCGGACATTCAATTATCCCGCACAACCATGAACCACCCATTTGCCATCGAGCTGGATGGGAAAACATTTACGGAACGCCCAAAGGCAGGCGAAATGCTTCTTCTTCTTTTCAAGATGACAGCCTTGCAGCCCGATGAATCCCTACGAATTGGGGCTTTTCGAGGGTTTGACCTCAACTTTACTCGGCAATCGCTGTATAACATGTATTTGGAGATAAAGGGAACCAAAAGCTACGCCGTCGATTTAGGAGATTCCGAGCTGGGCAACCTTTCCCGAATTGAGCATGCCATCGATAAAATCCCTGCCTTGTTAACAAAAGCGGAGCAAAAATACAACGATGTTCATGATCAGTTCATCGCTGCCCAGAACGAAATCGATAAACCGTTTGAATTCGATCAAAAGTTACAGCAGATGGTAGCGCGGCAATCTGAAATCAATTCGGCACTGGAGTTTGAGGAATTGCGAGGACAGGAAATCGTAATGGATGCAGGAGAAGAACGTTCTGAGCTTGAGCACCAGGAACGTGCAGAGGAAATGGTGATGGAGGATTAGCTAATCATAACCAGCAAAAAAAGACCGCTCGAAGATGAACGGTCGTCATTTTACTCAATGCGATTTTTCCCGTAATTGATCGATTTTGTCAGGAGAGAAGCCAGTAGCGGCAGCGATGACCGCGGCGTCCACCCCCAAGTCAATCATACGTTTGGCCACTTCTTCTTTCCCTTCGATTTTGCCTTCGTATCTTTCTTCTTTTCTTATCTTTTTTAACGTTTGTTCCAAACCCATAATAGCTGCGCCTCCCTTCACGTTTTTCACAAGTTCTTCAATATACGATTCGCCTTCAGGCAACTGTTGTTTCAAAACATTCGACATCCAGGCCACAAACTTCTGCTGGCTGTCTTCCGGCAATTGTTGAATCGTATGCATCAGCTTGCCGAGTCGTTCCAATAATTGTGCCTGATCTTCCGTTTGATCGAGCAAAAAAACTGAACCAATCGTATTGGACAAGGACAGCAATTCTTCTTCGGTATATCGAGCCACATCAATGAGTAAATATTCAAAATCCAGCAATTCAGAACCAAACATCTGTTCATGGTTCAGCAACTTTCGGAACTGCCGCTCAGCGCCCCATCTCTTCTTTCCATTATACAACACAATCGGCACAATGGGCGGTAGACGAAACGTTTTTCGATTGGCCCCAGCTTGTTTGTCGTCATTCAACAAGTATCGCCAAATCTCCACCTGATAAAGCAACAGACGATAAGGCATCCGAAAATCTACGCTGGACTGCATTTCCAAAAGCAAATAAAATACAACGTCCTGACCATTCAAGTTCACCCGATAAACCAAATCAGCTTCCTGACGCTTGAAGTCCTGAAGGACAAAGGAATGCGGAATCTCCTGTACGTTGGTTTCATCGATATTCTGCACCCATCCTTTATGAACAAAAGAACGGAGCAATTCTACAAATAGCTTCTTGCTGGAAAGCAGAAAGCGATACGACGTATCATGACGCTGGTGTATTGTTTCCTCACGGTCATCGGCATTCAATCGTATCACCCCAATCGGTTTCTTTCCTTTATTATATCGTTGATCTTATGGAATAACAACGAAACAGAGACGACAGAACAAGGCAAAGCTTTTATCTTGTACCCAAGCAAAGGATTCCGGCTAACCGCGTCGCGTTAATCGCATTTGCCTCTCAAACGAATCCTTTTTCGTTTCGCATGGATATGGAGGGAACGACGATGAAAAAAGGAATGCCCTTTAGCAAGGAACAAATTTCCAGAGCAAATCGTGTCAATCTCATCGACTTTGCCAAGTCAAACGGCTATATCCTCGAAAATGGAGGCCGCCGCGCCTTACATGCAAAGCAAAGCGGCGGCCTCTACTTCTTTAAAGACAACAACAAATACTATCATTTCTCGACCGATACCCACGGTGGGCCTATCGATTTTGTCATGCAGTTCTGGAATATGGAGTTTAAAAAAGCTGTGGCTTATCTCTTGGAAAGCGAGTTGCCACAATACCAACCGACATCTCAACCTGTTAAAGAGCAAGGCCAACTTGTACTTCCTGAAAAAGCGCCTAACTTCAGGCGGGTCGCTTGGTATCTCATTCATGTTCGAGGCATTGATCCAGAAATTGTGTCTTGTCTGATGCATGAGAAAAAGTTATATCAAGACAAATCCGGAAATTGTGTTTTTGTCGGATACGATCATGAAGGAATGGTCAAATATTGTTCCCTGCGCGGCACAAGATTGGAGCACCCTTTCAAGCAGGATCGACCTTATTCAGATAAAAGCTATCCGTTTCATATCGTTGGGAACAGTCATAAGGTTTATGTATGTGAAAGTCCTATTGATGCCATGAGCCACGCGACTTTAGCCAAATTAGCCAGTCAGGATTGGAAGACTGATCACCGAATTTCGCTAGGATGCCTATCCGATCAGGCTTTGAAACGCTTTCTACACTACTATCCAAACATTGCAGAAATTGTTTTTTTCCTTGATAATGACAAGGACGCCACATTCCAAAACGGCAGCCCTGCCCCTAATTGGGGACAAGAGGCCGCCTTAAATTTTGTAAAGAAATATCTTGATTTGGGTTATACTTCCGTTATAGCAACACCCGTTACTGAGGATTTGAATGGAGACTTGCTAGCTTATCATAATATAATTCATAATAAAGAAAGATGTGGAACCCTAGATTACGGTATTGAGTTATAAATAATGAATTTAGAGGCTCATATCATTATAATTTTATAGAAAAGCAGTTTCTTTAATGTTGTCAATGTACTCTCACTTTTTTGAGCTCTGTCTTTTATTAACTTTTGACTTCCACAAGTTCGGCGTCTAATAGTTTAATAATAGTTTCCGCTTCTTTTTCGAAGTCAAAATCTGGTTGACCTTGGCGAGCATAGTACGAAGAAAATCTGCCAAGAATATCTTTTACTATTGAATCTTGTATTCTAAGTTCTGGAGGATAGAACTCAACGTTTAATTCTTCAGGTGAATAATTAATTACTTTTCGAAAATTAATGTATCCACCTTCAAAAATACTGTTCTTCGGGAGCCAATGATAGTATTCTCTACCGTTATTTTTTATAGCTGGTAATAAGGCTTTTTTTCTTTTGGCTGCACCTGTAGAGCCTATAGCTTCGAGACTAACAATTTTATAATCATCAATTTCACAAAGCATTACTCTATCAGTTTTCATCTTTCCATTATGTACAGCCAAATCACATGGAGGGGATAGAACTACATAGTAAAGATCATCCTTTTTATTTTTCAAAATACATCCTGTTCTAACTCTAGTTGTAAGCGGAGGAGCAATATAAACTTCTTCTGTGCTATACAAAGGTGTGTTATCTTCAAGTAGTTCATGAATGTGCGCAATTGCATAACGTAACAATATAGTTTCTGTGTCATTGCCTTCTTCCTTCAATTTTTTCCATGTATCTATTTTAGGATAGAGGTTTTTCCAAAACACCCGCTTCATTGTTTCTTCAAGTATTCCTTTTCCACCCATTACTTTAAATAGTCCAGTATTCGATATATCTATTATGGATTGAACGCCAACCTCTGGTTAAAGCCGAATGTCTTCTCCACCTACCAAAGTCGGGTACACTTCACGCCCATCTGGTACCCCGGTGGTTCCTATACCCCGATTACGCGTGTATTGGATGCTTGGACACCAGACGGGATGCTCACGTTACAACTTCAAAGTTCAATCACAATATCTGATAACTTGTTCTCCGATTGGCATATCGCTCCACTAAAATAATGAAAGGATGGTGCTGCTTCCATGCTGCTGCCGATCCTCATCCTGCTCTTCTGCCTCATAGGCGGAGGAGCAGTTCTATTTTTCCTCCGAACCAGCAAGCGACGATCGCAAGCGACGAGTGATGCGGCTGATCAAACGGCGCAACAATTCGTCAACGTTCAAGATATTCAAGGACATTTCCTGTTTACATTGGACGGCTGGGTACTGTCTTACCTTCGCCTCTTTCCAATCAGCCTTGACCTGTTAAGCCTCGCAGAAAAGCGGCTTCTTATCCGAAAGCTAACCGCCGAGCTTTCTTCTATTCGATTCCCCTTTAAATTTCTGGCTGTCAGCCGACCGGTCGATATTTCCCCCTTAATTACCGATCTTTCCTCCTTGCTCCCCTCCGCCGATGCTACACAAAAAGAACTGCTGCGACAAGAATTGATGGAGATGAACACGTTGTCTCTATCCGGTGAAGTGGTTGAGCGGCAATTTTATTTGACGCTCTGGCAACGACAAGAACAGGGCGATGAACGCAACTTATTGGACAAGGCTAAACGACTTGTCCAGCATTTTGAAGATGCCGGAGTGCAGGCTCAACTTCTTAAGCAGCAAGAGATTGTTCGACTATGCAATTTGGTGAACAATCCGGCTTACAGTCACCTCGATCAAGATGACCCAGAGGAAGCCATCCCATTTTTATTTTTCAGGGAGGGATAACGCATGGACCCATCAACGGCTAAGTTACTAGCGCAACTTGCCGCAAAATTGGCTGCTGACGAAGAAGCGCGCAAACGTCTCCTCCTTCTAATCGCCGTTCCTATTGTCGCGCTTTTGCTTCTCGTCGCCATGATTTTACAACTGTTAACTTCACCGATTGAATCCCTCAAAATCTGGCTCACTCCCAATGAAGCTCCAATTGTTGAAGATTTACGCTCCGATTACGGATACACGCAATTGTTGCAAGCAGATGAAGAGGGTTACAAGGAAAGCAATGGCCAGCAATACGAAGGTGTCGTATTCCAGGACGGCGGCCGAGAAGTCGTGTACTTTAACCAACTAGATATCCGATGGGCAGACAAGCCTTACGGCCCAAACGATACGATTGGTGTTGCAGGTTGTGGCCCGACTTCTCTTTCCATTGTGGTCTCCACGCTAACCGGTCAAACGGTTGATCCGGTCACCATGTCCAAGTGGGCCTATGACAATGGCTATTTGGCAGAAGGCACCGGCAGCTACCACAGCTTGATTCCAGACGGAGCCAAACATTTTGGGTTACAGGTAACTGGTGCGACCGTTAAGGATAAGCAGACCATCGTCGATGCTCTGGGTGCCGGTAAGCTCGTTATCGCCATTATGGCCAAAGGGCATTTCACTTCATCCGGCCATTTCATTGTTCTGCGCGGCGTTACGGAAGATGGGCACATTTTAGTCGCTGACCCGGCTAGCAAGAAAAGGAGCGAGCAGTCTTGGGATTTCAATATCATCCTAACTGAAGCCCGACAAAACGCTGGGGCGGGCGGACCGTTTTGGATCATTTCATGAAAGGAGTTGGCACTTCTTATGTCACGCAATGCTAACGTATCCTCTAATGCATCTCTGTTGAACGCCATTACACCAATGGGCCTTGGTTTTTCACGTGCGGGCCTTACCGTCGGAGAAGAGGCAGCTAAAATGTATGGCGTCATCCAATACCCGCAAAAAGTGGACATTGGCTGGCTCTCCCCTCTCACCAATCTGCCTGCTACGATGGTCGCCATCGGTTTTCAGCCGATTGACAACAGCGCCTTAATCAATGCTATTTCCAAGTCCATTACCCAAAAACGCAGTCTGGCCGACAGCGCCAAAGACCCGCTTACCCGCCAGCGGGCAGAAAAAGCGGCAGCGGACGGCGAGCAAATCATGCTGCAAATTGACCAAAACGGCGAAACGGTAGGACTCATGAACATGGTCGTCATGCCGTTTGCCCATGAAGAAACGCTATTCAACCGAGCTTGTCGCCGCGTTGAAAACACATTCAGCATGATGCGCTGTAAAATTCGCACGCTTGCTCATCTTCAGAAAGAAAGCTACACCCATTTGTCGCCTTTATATCCTGCTCAGGAGCCAATCGAAAATGTATTGAACAAAATCATGCCGATGAGTACCTTCGTGGGTGGTTTTCCGTTTGCCAGCAGTGGCTTCAATGATGGAACCGGCTATTACCTAGCCAAGGACGCCAGCGGCGGACTGATTATTGTTGATCTATGGCGGCGCGGCGGGGATCGAACGAATTCCAACATCGTGGTGATGGGCATAGCCGGTGTGGGCAAATCGACGGCGGTTAAACATATTGCGCTTAGCGAGTACATGAAAGGAACCAAAATCATTTTCGTGGACCCCGAATCCGAGTACAAAGAGCTAACTCTGCGCTTAAACGGCGATTGGATCAATGCCGGCGGCGGCGCAGGCGGAAAGATCAATCCGTTGCAAATTCGCCCAGCTCCTCGTGACGATGATGACGAGGAGCATCCGCTCTATAAGGATGAAGGAAACGGCATGTCGGATATGGCCTTGCATCTCAAAAATTTGGAGATATTTTTTAATCTTTACATCCCTGACCTTACAATGATGCAAAAAGCCGTTCTCAAGCAATGTTTAATCGAGCTATATCATCAATTTCAAATCACATGGACCACCGACATCACTAAACTGAATTCCGTGGACTTTCCAACGTTTTCTGATCTCCACAACCTTATCTCTGCCAAGGAACAAGCGACACAGGATGACATCTATAAAGAATTATCCCTGCTGTTGCACGATATTGCACACGGCGGGGATTCTTTTTTATGGAATAGCCACAGCACCATTCAAACCCGCAGCCGCTGCATTTGTCTGGATACGCATTCGCTTCAAAATACGTCCGATAACATCAAGAGAACGCAATACTTCAATTTGCTATCCTGGTGCTGGGAGCAGATGTCGCAGGATCGGAATGAACGGGTACTGCTAATCTGTGATGAATCCTATCTCATGATCGACCCGAACGTTCCGCAAAGTCTAGTTTTTCTTCGGAACGTCGAGAAGCGAGCACGGAAATATGAAGCGAGTTTGGCCATTATCTCTCACAGCGTCGTGGATTTTCTGGCTCCTGAAGTGAAGATGTACGGTCAAGCGCTGCTCGATATTCCTTGCATCAAAATCCTGATGGGAACCGATGGACAAAACCTCAAAGAAACTCGGGAACTGTACAACTTAACTGAAGCTGAAGAGGAGCTTCTCGCCAGTAAAAAGCGCGAACACGCTCTGCTTATGATCGGCTCCAAACGAATGCACGTTCACTTCGAGATTCCCGAGTACAAGTTTGCTTATATGGGAGCCGCAGGAGGACGATGAATGATGAATAAAAAGAAGCAACTCATCGAGCTTTTCATTTATATTGTCATCGTAATTGTAGGATCAATCCTATTGTTTATGAAAGAAGGATGACCATGATTCTGTATCTGACCAGCAATACGAATGTGAATTTACTGGATCAATTAGAGACGGAGCAAGAATTGCCGGTAAAAAAGCTGACCGGACAATTCTCGCTTCTATCCTTTGTGGTGAAAGACATGCGGCATTTTAGTCACGTTCGATACGTAACGATTGATCGGAAAGCCGTAATGGAATCTGATGAGGAAATGCTTCAAGCTCTGTTATCGTTTCAAACGATGTATGAAATTCGAATCATTGTCATTGCCGAAGGGCTGCCGGAGAGTAGCCCTTTTCTTCAACAACTGATCCGGGCTGGAATCACGAATGTAGTAACTTCAAAAAGTATTGAGACGATGTTATTAGAAATACAAGATTGTTTTTCGGAGCAAGGGATGCAGCGTTATACTCATTCTGTTTCCTTTGAACCAGTAGAGGCAACGTCGGAAACAAATCAACCTGATGAAGAGAAATATATTTTTGACTGTAAGAACATTCGAATTGCCATAGCTGGTAGCGATCGACGGGTAGGCGTTACGACAACGGCAATGAATTTAGTTTTTTGGATTCAAGCCCATGGAGGGAATGCCTGTTATTTAGAAGCCAATACGAGCAAGCATTTGGCTCACATTATCCATCTGTTCGAGCCGGAGAAATCGGGGAACTCTTATGTAATTGAGGGGGCTAATTTTTATTTAACCCCTGAGTTTGATCGCGATTATAACTTTATTGTGACGGATTGTGGAGTTTTGGGTGATCCTAGGGTACAAGAATCCTTTATACAAGCAGATATTCGTATACTTTGCGGCTCGGCTATGCCTTACGAATTGCCGATGTTTTATCGGGCTATAGAGCGATGCAAAGACCTGCCTGTACATGTAATAGGATTATTTGTACCTGAAAGTTTACACTCCTACTTGCTTCAAATGATAAGAAACGACATTCTTTTCGGAGATAACTCTCACGACCTATTTGATTCTGTAGTAAACAGTCGGATATATAGACTATTTTGAAAGAATATACGTTGCGTTATTCAAAATCAGATTGATACAAATATGAGTATTAGTATTTTCAAAAAAGCATGCTTGGAAAGTTCCTTGAATCGTGGAGGAAGATGTCAGAATGGACTGCCATCTTCCTTTTCAATCTTTACTACTTTTCCATGCAGTATAAGCGATTGTAAAAACGGCGGCAACCAGAAACACCAACCACCCAGGATGCCAAGCATTCCAAATAAAACCGATCGCCAGGAAAACAACAGCTGCCAAGGGCCAAATTACCGCATGAATCCAGCCATGTTTGCTCGATTCCTCATCTTTCTCATATTCCTTTACATATTCTTCATTGTTGGTAACCAATCGTTCGCCCTCCAATGCCGACCCTGCAATAATGAACAAGTACACAGCAGATGCCCATGCCAGCGGCATTAGCACTAAGAGGGGATCTCTATCAGCCTGACCAGTGTCGTTAGTCAAAAAAGGGATCCCAAAACTTAATATAATGATCACAATTCCGGTGACGATTAATATTCCATACCTTTTACGATTGACCAAGTTTTTCTGTCTAAAATCTTTAATAAACGAATCATCAAAAACTAATGGTTGTGTTTCAAGTTCCTTGTACGCTTTTACGCTAAAGCCTTGCCACACCAAGATAGCCACTCCAACAGCAACGACCATCATAAACAACACATAGCTAAACGCTTCTTGAAAATACATAGGCAATAAGATTGAGGCTATAAGAATAGCCACTCCGGCGGCGATTTTTTTGGCACCCTGCTTCTTACTTAAAAGATAGGCTTCCACAACTTCCTGACTGGCATAATAGCCTTCCTCAGTCGTTCCGTGTTCTCCAATGGACTGATCTTCATCCTTTAACAGGTAATCGAGCGAAACCTGGAATAGCCTGCTCATTTTCACCAGTTTTTCTGTTTCCGGAAATCCTTGACCGTTCTCCCATTTACTAATTGCTTGTCTGGAGACTTGTAGCTTTTCAGCAAATTCCTCTTGGGACCATCCTTTTTGTGCCCTCAGCTTTTTTAGTTTTTGATAAAATTCCATTCTCTTCACCTCACCCTTATCGTAAACCGACAGCCACTATTTATCTATCTATCAGAGGTTGCAACCTTGCCATTTTCCGGTTGCACCTTCGCTTTTTTTGCGTAGCATCGCGATTTTACTCGTTGCAAACACTCGTTAAGCGAGTTTTTGCAGGTGAGATAGCTAGATAGTAATTCTGTAATCAAACCCATGCAGTTACTAATCCGGGTTGTTGCCTCTCCATTCGAATTCCTCCATCCATTTCCACGCAGGTGCGTTCTACGAAAGGCAGAGCTCGCCTGTCAGTCGGTCAGTCGAATAGCCAGACAAACACAGCCCCTCTTGTTAACCGCGAGTTGCTCCTTTCATTTTTGAAGCAAAGCTTTTGTCAGATTCGAAATTTCCTCGATGATAAGTCCAGGTTCATGGTGATGCACATAGTGGCCCGCGCTATCTAATATTATTTGTTTGCTGTTTGTAGACCATTCCGCCAACGCTTCCTGAGACTCCGACCACCCCTGGATCGCTTGCTGATTGATTCCCGATGTGAACCAAATTAGCGGAAGATCCCCAAGATGACCGGCCTCGATTACTTTTTTAGCATTAGACTGCAGATGCAGCATTTCGTCAATGACTGTGTCATTCGAAAAATTTTTCAAGAACATCGCAAGCTGCAATTTCTTGAGCGACTCAGGAATATGTTGCCCATATCCTTCTTCTGGCTGAAGCAAGGTATCGGTAACGGAATCAATATGGGATAGCATACGCAGCACGCCGGTGTTTTTCAACGTTTGCATGATCTTTTGAGCTGCTTTCGAAGGTGTCTCATAGGTCTCGTAAAATGTTGGATTGCCAGCATCAAGCAGAACAATACCCGCAACTTCTTCCGGATGTATCTGGGCAAAGCGAATAGTTTCCAGAGATGCAATGGAATGTGCGACAAAAAGATAAGGGCCCTTCTCCCCGCTCTCATGCAATAAGGTGTGCAATTCTTGCGTAATGATATCAATATCCCTTGGAACCGATGTTTGATCACTCCAGCCATAACCAAAGCGATCATAAACTACCACCCTGGCCTGCTCCGAGAGTTTCTCATGCAACGGGTAGAAATCCACATATGGATTTTCCGTGCCATGCCCCGAAGCCAACACAATGGTCATATCTCCTTCACCTTGTGCGTACACATGCATCTGTTTCTCTTCGACCTCAACCATTGTGCCCAATGGCGGATATCGGGTGGCTTCCGCCTGCTTGCTTCGATCTTGGTAATTGGAACCCGCGATTCCTGACACTACAAGCACCAACACGATAATCAGCACTACTTTCGGCCATCGCTTCTTAAACAACTTTGATTTTTGTTCTGATGCCATACTCAACCCTACTTTCATTTGTTGTTCGTTCATCCCGTTCCAACGAGCTTCATTTGCAATCTTATCTCAATCATGCTATTATCATTATATAAAATAATAATAGATAGTCAAGCAATCCTTATCGTTGCACTTTCAGCAACCTATACAAATACGAGGTGATACTTGTGAAAAAAACCGATTTACTGCTTCATCCTGTACGGATGCGAATCATTCAACAGCTGCTTGCGGGAAAACCTCAAACCATTATGCAATTGGTGGAAGCACTTGGGGATGTGCCGCAAGCAACCTTATACCGCCATATGAAGCTGATGCTGGAATCCAACTTGATTGAAGTTGTCCAAGTCAACAAAATACATGGACAAGAAGAACGCGTCTATGCTGCCGTACAAGAAAATTTGTCCATTTCAGAAAGTGAAGCATACTCCGCTTCTCAAGAGGACCATCTGCGGTACTTCTCCGTCTTCCATACCAATCTGCTGCAACAGGCAACCGCTTATCTGAGCAAAACACCGGTTAAGCAGTACGCGGCAGACGGATTCGGCTACTGGAATGCACCGCTCCATATGACGGATGAAGAATTTGCGTCCTTCGTTGCAACCATCAATGAGCTGCTGGACAAGGTTGCGGCGAATAAGCCAACTTCTGAGCGAAAAACGCGACTTTTTGCTTCGATGATGATTCCGCAACCTCAAAAACCACCAAGTAAAGGAGAATAACGATGAATACTCAATTTCATTTTGACGCTGCTGAAGTCGTCTTGTCGTTTTCCGGGTTAGCAGCCATTACAGGTTTCAAGCGCAAATTGACAATTCCTTATTCCGCGATTATGTCCGTGCAGACAGGACCATTCCAAGAGCGCGTCACGGCATTGCCAACTGGAGGGGTATCTCTGCCCTTTTATCGGACTGGACGCTTTCTCCATAACGGAAAACGCACCTTTATGGCCTACTCGAAACGACATTCAGTCGTCATTCTCGAATTAGCTCCTTCGTCTTTATACCAGCGTATCGTTGTGGAAACCGAACAGCCTGAACAAATCAAGCAGCAGTTAACGGCCCGCTGTCAGCATTTATAATCTGCCTATTCTGAAACATAACTTAACGATTTTCGATAATATGACACGTATGCAAGTCCGCGTCGACGACCCGTTTGCATCCGTCTATCTGAAGTATGTCAATGAAGAAGAAATTTATGAACTGATCCGTAATTTGACAAAAGATTATAGCTACTATATACTCTTCCTCATTGAAATTGCAAATGGAGGGGATTTTTTGATCAAGGCTGGAAAATGGCTATTCTTTCTCGTCGGTATAATCGTTTTAGTGTCATGTGCATCATATTTGGAAGCTGAACCTGAAGAAAAAGAATTTGAATTTGACGGAACTACATTAAACGTGATACAGAATAGTATTCCAACCGATCTTTTTGCCGAAGAACGTGAAAATGTGAAGGTAGTGAGAAAACTACACGTTAAAAACGGCTCGGTTGACGCAGACTGGAGCTTGGTCGACAATACGTTGAACTTGAAAGCCACTTGTTTTGGTCTAGCAAATTGTGATGCACGATTCGAGGTCTACGTTCCTCTTGATGTGGAGGTTCTCCGCAATGGAAAGCCGACGCAGCTTACCGGAAAAGCTGAATGATCTACAATGTGAATATCAGTCGTGCTTGAGGATTTCTTAAAGATTGTAGCAATCTACAAGAAATATAGGAATCGTCAATATGGCATACTATTATCCTGTCAATGGAAAGGAGTTTTGAAAATATGACCAATCCTACCGCTGAACGTTTTATACAAGAGTTGCAGCAACATCAAAATGAAGCGGAAATCGAAAAAATGAAAAAGTTTTTTAAAGGTTCCGATGAAAACACAAAGTGCTTAGGTCTCAACATGCGCACGGTATTCCAAATTGCTAAGCAATTTACGGATATGCCTTTAACCGAAGTCGAACAGCTTCTGGAAAGTGATTATTATGAAGTGAGAATGGGCGCCGTGAGCATTATGGATTTTCAGGCCAAGTCCAAGAAAATCTCCGACGATCAAAGACAGGCACTGTACGAACTGTATATAAGGAGACATGATCGAATCAACAACTGGGACTTTGTTGATCGTGCCGCGCCATCTGTAGTCGGAAACTATTTGCTGGATAAACCGAAGGATAAACTGTACGAAATGGCACACTCCTCTGATATTTGGGAACGAAGAACAGCTATGGTAAGTACGTATAGCTTTATCAAACAAGGAAACACCGAGGACACCTTTGCCATCGCTGAAATACTGGTAAACGATCCGGAAGAATTAATTAACAAGGCAGTTGGCAGTTTTATTCGTGAAGCCGGCAAAAAAGACGAAGAAAAGCTGAAGTCTTTCCTGAATAAGCACGCTCGCACCATGCCCAGAACCACCTTAAGGTATGCAATCGAGAAGTTTGATAAAAGTACAAGAGACTACTACTTAAATTTAAAGAAGAGTTAGCGTTATAATAAAGTAGATCATTAAAGGCAGCCCTTCTTGTCCAAAAGGGCTGCCTGGTTTTATTATGTCGCCCATGAATGCACATTTTTAGCCGATGAGCGCATGACAGAACAGAAAGCTCAGTAAAATGTTTTTAATTCCCGACTTCTGCTAAACTTATATGCGGCAATCAGAAAGAACATCAATGCGAAGGCCAGCAAAATAACAAGATTCAACAAGACGTCACTGAGCATACTGCCCTCCTGCAGTTGACCAATCGTTTCAAGCAGCCAATATTGCGGCAAAAATTCTGCGATACTTTGCATGTAAGTCGGCATGACCTCTACCGGGAACATGCATCCGGCCAAAAGACTAGTCGGAATAATGATCAAGGTCTGCCAGGCGTTGGCCTTCATCGAATTGTCCGCAAGTGCAACGATCATGAGAGACAAGCTGACCGCTACCAGGGCAAAAAACATCAAAACGATAAACAGCAGCCAAGCCGATATGCCCGGGCTCATTTGAAAAAAGACCATCATAACTAGCAATGTAACTCCAATTTGGAGCATCATGACCAGCATGTTTACAATCATATTGGATGCTGTATACATATTGCCCGTCACAGGCGCGCACAACAGTCGCTGATAAGTTCGGTTTTCTTTTTCCTTGATCATTATTCCAGATAAACTGACCGCGGAAAACATCATCAAAATAAGCAGATAACCAATCGACTGTTTAGACATGCTGTTTGATACGGATTGATCTTCAATTTGAACAGTAGACAACTGAAAATCACTTTCGTTATATTGTTCGTACAGCACCCTGAAATCCTCCTCGCCTTGCGCCACGTCACCTATAGCCGCAATTCTGGCGATCCACATGTTGAAATACGACTTGACATATGACGTGACCGCTTGTCCTTGGATCGATACGATTCGAACGTTCTGAGGATTTCCGCTGCTCAAAGTCGAGGCAAATCCGTCTGGAAAAATGAATACGGCATCCAGTTCTCCCGCCACAAGGCGTTCGTTCATTTCCGACTCGCTGATGATTTCTGTAGATACATTATCCAAATTGTCTACGAAAGAGATCGCATCTTTCGTAAGACTTTGCTCGCCATCTTGATTGACGATCCCAATGTACAATGCACTGGTAGACGAATTTGCAAACATTAGAGAGGCAAGTACAATACCGATGACGGGCAACAGCAAATAAACAACCCAATTTCGATAATTTTTAAATGTCGTTATCAAGGTTTTTCGTACAAGCCAAATCGTTTGTTTCAATTTACAGCCCCTCCCGCCTGCGCAGTAAATATGTCGTCGCAATTAATAACAATGCGGCGCCGCAAATATTAAACAGCATAGCCTGAGTGGCGGCAGAACTCGCTTCTGTGTATATGGCTTGGAAGATACCTTGATTCGTCCAGCCAAGCGGAGACATATTCGCCAACACCCCCAGAAAGCCACCAGCATCTTGAATGGCAAAATAAGCGCCGCCGAAAAAAGCTTCCAGCTGAACGATGATCATAAGCACCACTCCAGATGCGCTGCCTTGAAGCAAATAACCCATCCCGATGCCGAGCGAGAGAGCAAACACAATTTGCGAGAACAAGACAGCAAATACCAAAGCAAGTCGCTCGCCCCAATAGGCTTCGAACATCATCGAGCTAAAAAAAACAATAAGGATAACAAACATGGCGTTCAAGAAAAACGTTCCGGCAATTTTACCGATAAAAATTTGCAGTCTTGTAACAGGTGCTGCCAGCAACCGCAGCGCTGTATTTCGCTTCCGTTCGCTCTCCATTAGCTGCCCGGCCGTCAAAGCACTAAAAAGGATGATTAATGTTGTCATGGTGATCGCATAATAGTCCATTGCACCCGGCTGCCTGTCGGCATGTATGGAAACCTCCTCTACATGATTGATTACATTGTCTATGCTTTGCGCCGCTGTATCGTCCACTCTTTCCCTTCCTGTGATCACGGTTTCGAGATTGTATCCCATAGCAAATGCGGTAAGCATTCCTTTAACCATACTATTTTCAAGTTCGCTGCGATCGTTGCCATAGTATTCTATCCCGTCGCCAGAAATCGTCACATACCCCGTGTAGCGACCGTTCTGTACATCCTGTACGGCTGCTTCATAGCCCCTCCCCGCTTGTTCAAAAAAGAACCCGGACTGCTCCGCTACTCGAACAAACGACTCCCAAGATTCCTGAAGCATACTATCACCGGTTTCAAGCTGAGTAAGCAACCTTATTTCATTAATCTCAGCACTACTGTTAAAGGCATTGCTGAGCACCGTCCCCAAAATGAACATAAGCAAAAGGGGAGTCGCCAGCATAAATACCAACATTTTCGGATCACGAAACGTCTTCAGCTCTTTCAGTGCGATTCGTAAAACGTTCAACGGCTGCACCTCCTTAACTTCCAGTTTTCATGTTTATTCACGCAAACTTCGGCCTGTCAGCGTCAGAAAGACCGTTTCCAGACTAGGCCGCATCGTCTTTATAGAAACAATTTTCACATTTTCACTGATCAACATGCGAATAATGTCATTCATGTTGTTCACTTCCGCAGCCGTACTTATAATGACTTTGTCATCTGTCATATGGGCGGTATTCACGCCCACAATGCCTTGCAATTTTTCTGCGCGAAAGTGTTCCGCAGATCGAACCTCGATTTCAATTTGAGTTTGCTCTGCAATAATGCTCTTGAGCTGTTCTTTGGTCCCTTCCACGATGATTTTCCCATGATCGATAATGGCGATGTGTGAACAAATTTCCTCTACTTCATCCATGTAGTGGCTTGTATAAATAATCGTGCAGCCCGCTTCATTCAACTTTTTGACGGATTGCAAAATATAGTTTCTCGTTTGTGGGTCGATCCCCGCAGTCGGTTCATCCATGATGATCAATTGAGGCTGATGGGCGATGGCACAAGCAATATTCAGTCTCCTCTTCATACCCCCTGAAAATTTTTCCGGATAAACATGCTGTTTGTCCGTGAGTCCGACAAAGTCCAGCGCCTTTGCCACACTCTTCTTCAATTTATCTCCTCTTAATCCATACAACCCGGCAAAAAAAGCTACATTGTCATAGGCGCTCATGTTCTCATATATAGCCAGTTCTTGAGGTACAACGCCAATGTTCGCCTTGGCAAATTTACGGTGCTTGGCGATATCCTTTCCAAGTAGCTTGATCTTCCCATCCGTAACGGTCAGCAGCGAGACGATCATATGAATCGTTGTGCTTTTTCCGGCTCCGTTCGGACCAAGAAAGCCGAAAATTTCTCCCTCCTTTACGGAAAGGGAAATATGGTCTACGGCGATAAAATCACCGAACTTTTTCGTTAATTTCTCAATCTCAAGCACATTCATCTGAGCATCCTCCCCTCCATGATAGGGTTATCATATAAAAAAGGATGCACCTGTACCAGTGCACAAGTTCATCCTTCCCCATGAGATTCTTCACATTTTTTATAAGGGATCAGCGTTGTTACCGAAAAGCCGCCTGAACCGTCGACAATAACCGTCCCTCCGATGGTGGAAGCCCTCTCTTCCATCCCGATGATACCCATTCCTTTGATTACTTGCCTTTCTCCATTGCCGTTATCGGAGACCATACATTTAATCATCGTATTCAACACCTGAATATGGACTGTCACGACGCTGGCCTGTGCATATTTCATCGTATTTGTTAACGATTCCATCATGTTCTCCTCGAAGATCTTCCAGTGAATCGGGGCAATCCTATCGAGATTGCCTTCATGCGTCAAGAATATTCGAATCGGTTGCGTTGCGGAAAATTGCTCGGTAAGCCGTTTCATGCGGCGCAATCCAAGCTGTTCCGTCAGCGGCTTCATATTTTTGAGCACGAGACGAATGCGCTCAATGCCTTCTTTGGAGATATGGATGGCATTCTGCAGCAATTCGGCCGTTTTTGCAGGATCGTTATCCATCAGCCGCTTTGCTGCCTCCATTTGAATCAAGGCTCCTGTCATGGAGTGGCCGATTTGATCATGAACCTCCTGCGACAGTCGGTTGCGTTCCTCCAGTTTATAAGCATGCTCCGCTTGCCTCATAAATTCTTCATTTTGCGCCAACCGCACCGTTAGCTGATGTATATCGTTTCTCATCCGGTCCGTTTCATCAGATAAATACTGCACCTTGCTTTCGTAAATGTTTAGCATCGTCAAAAACACAAACCCCAGTGCGGCAAACAATCCGTAGTCCAGCAGCCATTCATTGGGCAGGACGACAAGCGGGATGAACACAATAGCCGCTCTGAGCCAATGATTTCGAAACAGCTGTGCGGCCAACTC
This sequence comes from Paenibacillus sp. 7541, assembly GCF_002276395.1. Lineage (NCBI taxonomy): Bacteria > Bacillati > Bacillota > Bacilli > Caryophanales > Paenibacillaceae > Paenibacillus > Paenibacillus sp. 7541. Next base: position 217,366 of record NZ_NQLZ01000016.1, read on the forward strand.
ATACAAATTAACAGGAATAAGCACAACCAAAAGCGGATACAGAGCATAATGGAAAACAACCAGAACAGCGATGGAGCATGCTATCATGACGAGCTTCAGGTATCTTCCGATCAAATGAAAGGAAATATTCAAGCTTACATAGATCAGGATAAACAACTTCATCCATGGTGATACAACAGCACCGGACATAAAGTATGAAACGACCGCATAGAGCAGCATCATGACTTTGAGGCTGATGATCCACAATTCCAACTGGTTATGCTTCATCTACTTACCTTCCCCGGTCAAATAATAAATCGCGATTTGGGTACGATGCGCGAAGCCGGTCTTGCCCAATATCGAAGTAACGTGGTTGGCAACCGTCCCTTCAGATATAAACAGCTTTTCTGCAATTTCTCTGTTAGTCAAACCTTTCGCGATCAAAGCCATAATCTTCAGTTCTCTCTCGGTGAACGGGCTAGTGTCAAAGCTGTATCCCGCATTTTTCGCCCCATCTTCATATCTCGGACTAAGGCTAAATCCGGATCTCATCTTATCCAAAACCGTATCTTGCAACACATGGTGGCCGTTGTACACTGTTCTTATCGCATCGCGTATTTTTTCAGGATCGTTATTTTTCAGCAAATATCCGCTGGCACCGTATTTTAATGCATCCTCAATGAAGGTGTCGTCATCAAAAGTGGTCAATATTAAACACTTAGCAGAAGTGCGTTCCCTGATAAGCTTAGTTGCTTCCAGCCCATTCATGTTAGGCATACGCACATCAAGCAAAGCGACATCTACAGTATATTGCTCACAATACTTGACGGCTTCCTGTCCATCCATAACCGTCGCAAGAACCTCAAACTCCTCAAACGTGGATAAAATGATTTTCATCCCCTCACGTATAAGGGAGTTGTCATCCGCGACAATAACTTTTATTTTCAATAAGTCCACCCCCATTCCGATGATTAACAATAGGATAACACCCTAACTAGAACATCGCATAGTGGTAGGCGAAATAGAGGGGAAGTTCTTTATGAGCAACAGTTGTTACTGTCAGTCAACTTCAAGATCCACCTCCCATTGCATCCTGCGGCGAAAATCCAAAGTAATGTGTTATGTATGGATGCAAAAAAACATTTATATATGTCAATAGATGTCGTATTAGGCTTCTATAATGTGAATAAGAAGAAAGGAGACCTGAATTTTGAGCTGATCCGTAATTGGACAAAATACTATAGCTACTATATACATTTTTCATTGAAATTGCCAGGGTTGACATCAACCTCTCTCTGAGCCGATGTTTGATCCCTCCACTACAAAATCGAACAACTGAAGTTGGAACGGCTTCTGGGAAGTGATTGTTTTGGGATGCCCATACCACTTTAAGATACGCAATCGAAGAAGTTTGATAAAAGCACAAGAGACTACTGCTTAAATTTAAAAAAGAATTAGCCTTAATGTTTAAATTGAGCGAGAGAGGTAGAAAGTGATGAAGCCTTTATCAGGAAAAGTAGCTTTGGTTGCTGGAGGAACCCGGGGAGCGGGCAGAGGCATCGCCATTGAATTGGGAGCAGCAGGTGCAACCGTCTACGTGACAGGCCGTACAACACGGACGAGGCGCTCTGAATACAACCGACCGGAAACGATTGAAGAAACCGCTGAACTCGTTGATCTGGCCGGCGGCACCGGAATTGCGGTGCAAGTCGATCACCTCGATCCCGTTCAGGTTCAGGCTTTAATCGCAAGAATTGAACGCGAGCAAGGTCAACTGGACATTTTGGTTAACGATATTTGGGGCGGCGAATATATGGTGGAGTGGAATGTCCCCGTGTGGGAACATTCATTGGAAAACGGGTTGCGTATGCTCCATCTGGCCATAGACACCCATATCATTACAAGTCATTACTCGCTGCCGCTACTCATCCGCAAGCCGGGCGGGCTCGTTGTGGAAGTCACGGACGGCACGAAAGCCTATAATGAAACAAACTACCGGTTGTCGTTATTTTACGATTTGGCGAAGAACTCCGTCATCCGAATGGCCAAGTCTTTGGCGCATGAACTTGCCCCTACCAAGGGAGTGCCCTCTCTGTATCGCCAGGCTGGCTACGCTCAGAAATCATGCTGGAGGAATACGGCGTAACCGAAGCAAACTGGAAAGATGCGCTCGTCCGCGAACCGCATTTCATCATTTCCGAAACGCCACGCTTCATTGGTCGCGGGATCGCGGCATTGGCTAATGATTCACAATCCGCTCGCTGGAGCGGACAATCGACATCAAGCGGTGAGCTTGCCAACGAATACGGGATAACGGATCTCGACGGCTCACGGCCGGATGCTTGGCGTTACATCGTCGAAGTTCAGGATGCGGGCAAGCCGGCAGATGCTAAGGGGTACCGGTAAATCTCAGCCCCTTGATTACATTGAGCAGTCTAAGATATACTATAAAAATAATGACATCAGGCCGATGATGAGAATCCAACTCGGAGGCGTTTTCGTCAAGGGGAAAAATTCCCCCTAAGTTAACCGGGTCCGCCCGTTACCGTGGAACTGAGTGGATTGAGCAGTTTATGCTGTTCGATCAATTTGGGTGGCACCGCGAGAATAGCGCTCTTCGTCCCAATCGGACGAGAGCGCTTTTTATATTCTCATTAAAAGGAGTTCGTTGCCATGTTGGACATCAAATGGATTAGGCAAAATCAAGCGGAAGTGCAAGCCGTCGCGGATCAAAAAGGGATTTCCCTCTCGATCTCTCAATTGGTCGCATACGATGACAGACGGCGGAGCCTGCTCCAGCAGCTGGAGCAGCTGCGGCAGGATCGCAACCGGCTAAGCCAGGAGATCAGCGGGTTGATGCGGAGCAATGAGCGTGAGAAGGCTGACCGCAACAAACAGCAGGTGAAGGAAATCAATCAACGCTTAAGTACCGTGGAAGAGGAACATAAAGAAGTCGAAACCCATTACAGACAGCTCATGCTCCATGTACCTAATGTGGTGTCGCCGGATACGCCTGCGGGCAGCTCCGATCATGACAATGTAGAGGTAAGAGGGGCAGGTGAACCGACAAGGTTTGATTTCGAGCCCAAAGATCATGTCGCGCTTGGCGAGCTCCATCAGATGATCGATATCCCCCGCGGCGTTAAGATCGCCGGCAGCCGCAATTACTATCTTACAGGCATGGGAGCGCTCTTGCACCGGGCGGTCCAGCAGTTGGCCCTCGATGTGCTCATCCAAAGAGGGTTCACGCTGCTTGAGGTGCCGCTCATGGTCCGGACAGAGGCATTGGTCAATACCGCACACTTCCCGCTAAGCCAAAGTCAGACGTTCAGGATGGCAGAAGAGGATAAATGGCTGGTGGGTACATCGGAGGTGCCGCTTGTGTCGTATTACGACCATGAAATCGTGGATGTCACCGAGCCCATCCGACTCGCTGCCATCTCAACCTGCTTCCGCAATGAGGTAGGATCGGCAGGAAAAGACGTTCATGGCTTGTACCGGTTGCATCAGTTCTCAAAGGTTGAGCAAGTCATTTTGTGTGAAGCCAGTTTGGATACATCGGAACAGCTATTGCAAGAGATCACAGCCAATGCGGAAGAGATCCTGTCGTTGCTTGAGCTGCCTTATCGCGTCATGGCTGTATGCACAGGCGACATGTCTCAAAAAACCTACAAACAATGGGACATCGAAACCTGGATGCCAAGCCGCCAAGCGTACGGTGAGACTCACTCCGCCTCCAATCTGCTGGATTTTCAAGCCCGTCGTTCGAACATTCGATACCGGAATGCGGACGGCAAGACGCAATTTTGCTACACCTTGAACAATACTGCCATCGCTTCGCCCCGTATATTGATCCCACTGCTGGAGAATCATCAGCAGGAAGACGGATCCATCCGGATTCCGGAAGCGTTGCGGAGATACATGCAAGGGCTGGAATTTCTGAAGCCCTGATAATCTAAGGCAGCCCTTCTGTCCACAGAGGGGCTGTAGGTTTTATGATCACTAGAAGTGCGCTTTGATAGGAGGTTGGGAAGCGGACACATCGAGCGAGGGAGTTTGCCCGATGAAAATCTCGATATACTGCCGTCAATCGTGGCCCATGAATTCCACCATACCGTCTTGTTTGCGAACGGCAAGTGGGATTTTATGGATATTACTGTTGCCAAATATTTGGCGGTGAAGGGGCTTGCCGAGAGATTTGCTGAGAACCTGTACGGCTTTGAATCGCGGCGACCCTGGGTGAATAGATTAGCTTGCGATGAGTTGGAGCAAGCGCGGCGTGTGATTAGGAAAGCGCTTGACGTTAAGGGGTTCGGTGAAGTACGCAAGTATATGTTCGGAGACCAGGCGAGCTACGAGGGTGCCGAACGTACGGGCATCCCTCCTATAGCGGATATGCCATTGGGTACCGTGCTGTTCAGGCCTTCCTAAAGAAGACAGGGGATTTCCGTTGAAGAGGCTGCACTATTGAGCGGAGAAGAAATCATGAAGAATTCAGGATACTTCCAAAATGTTTAATGTTCCCTTCGTAGTAGAACAACGAATATTGTTCGGTGCAGAATGCGAGAAGCGGCGTTGAAGACCAAATCTGATTGCAGCACCGAAAAGGAGGATAGCTTGTATGTTCACAAGCCACCCTCTTCCTTTTCATAGACCAATCTTCTTGTCGGCATGAAGTCTCTCTAATACTTTTCCCAATCTACTAGTTATAAGGAATGGATATCCCCATTCATTTCAAATGGGCAAAGACAGTATCTAGCTGTTCGGTCATTAAATATCTTGCGTAGTAAACGTACTTTAACACACAGTTCCAGGGTACGATACACCGTTGCCATTCCTAGCTTGGGAAGCTTTCTCTTAGCCGCTAAAAATACCTCTTCCGCCGTTAAAAGCCCTACACCTTTTACTACAAATATATTTATTATTGCAGCGCGCTGCTTTGTCCATCTTATACCGCACTGCTCCATTCTTGCTTTCAACTGATCCATATATTGATCTGGCACGGGAGCCATATTCATCATCATGGAAACCCTCCCTATCACCCGATGCTGCCTTCCATTTCAAACTTGATAAGCCTGTTCATTTCCACTGCGTATTCCATCGGAAGCTCCTTCGTGAACGGTTCGATGAATCCCATGACAATCATTTGCGTTGCTTCAGCTTCGCTTAAGCCCCGACTCATCAGGTAGAACAGCTGATCTTCTGAAACCTTGGAGACGGTGGCTTCGTGCTCAAGCGTAACATTATCATTCATGATCTCATTGTACGGTATCGTGTCCGATGTGGACTCGTTGTCAAGGATCAGCGTGTCACATTGGATGTTTGCTTTGGAACCAACGGCTTGTCTGCCGAACGAAGCCAATCCTCGGTAGGTCACTTTGCCTCCATGTTTGCTAATCGATTTGGAAACAATTGTGGAAGTTGTGTCCGGTGCCAAATGAATCATCTTCGCACCCGCATCCTGATGCTGATTTTTGCCTGCAACTGCAATAGAAAGAACCATTCCCTTGGCGCCACGTCCCTTCAGAACAACAGACGGGTATTTCATCGTAAGCTTGGAGCCGATGTTGCCATCCACCCACTCCATGGTTGCATTATCTTCAGCCATTGCCCGCTTTGTAACCAAATTATAAATATTGGGCGCCCAGTTTTGAATCGTTGTGTACCGAACCCGGGCATTCTTCTTGCAAACAATCTCGACGACCGCGCTATGCAAAGAATTCGTACTGTATACCGGCGCTGTACAGCCCTCCACATAATGCACAAAGCTGTCTTCATCCGCAATGATCAACGTGCGTTCAAACTGACCCATATTTTCTGAATTGATGCGAAAATACGCCTGCAGCGGAACTTCACATTTCACTCCTTTGGGCACATAAATGAAGCTGCCTCCCGACCAAACAGCACTGTTAAGAGCAGCAAATTTATTGTCGCTTGCAGGGACAACTCGACCAAAATACGCTTTGAATATCTCAGGGTGCTCACGCAATGCGGTATCCGTATCAGTAAAAATAACGCCCTGTTTCTCCAAATCTTCCTTCATGCTGTGATAAACAACCTCGGACTCATACTGCGCTGATACGCCCGCCAAAAATTTTTGTTCCGCCTCCGGAATGCCCAACTTATCGAAGGTCTCTTTAATTTCGGAAGGTACCTCTTCCCACGTTTTCCCCTGTTTTCCCGAGGGACGAACGTAATATTGAATGTCGTCAAAATCCAGATCGTCCAGCTTGCCTCCCCAATTGGGGAGGGGCATTTCTTTGAATTGCTCCAGTGAATTCAGCCGGAATTGGAGCATCCAATCCGGTTCGTTCTTGATTTTGGAAATGGTGCGCACGATTTCCGCCGTAAGCCCCTTCCCGGATTGAAATACGGCCTTATGCTCGTCGCGGAATCCGTACTTGTACGCTTCGATCTCCGGCATTGTCTTGGTCATCGTTGTCATCCTCCTTCGTTATCATCGCAGCTGTCCCTCGGACGATTGCGTTCCAGATTGAAGCTTCGTCTCGAGCAACCGCTTCAACCGCTCTCTGACGCTCTGGGCCGGTATCCCGGACACAATCGGCGCGAGAAAGCCCTGGACTACGAGACGTTCCGCTTCCTCCCTCTGAATGCCGCGTGACATCAAGTAATAGATCTGCTCCGGACTAACCTTGCCTACGCTCGCAGCATGACCCGCCGTTACGTCGTCCTCGTCAATCAGCAGAATCGGGTTGGCGTCGCCGCGCGCTTTCGGACTGAGCATCAGTACCTTCTCCGTCTGCTCTCCGTTCGCCTTCGACGCCCCCTTCTCAATCTTCGTAACGCCATTTATAATTGCCGTGCCCCGCTCCTTCATGACCGCCCGCGTCACCATCTGGCTGTCGGTGCGCTTGCCGAAGTGAACCGCTTGTGTCGTCAGACTCAACTGCTGCGATCCCGCTCCGATACTGATCACCTTCGCATCGGACGTTGATCCGCTGCCGTGGAGACTTGATCGTGTGTCGGAGAATACATTGCCGTCGCTCAGGTCGCCGATGATCCACTCGATTCGGCCACCCTGTTCCACAATCGCCCGACGCAACGTCAAATCGACGACATTGTCGGCCAAATGATGAATGGATGCGAACTGCACCCGAGCCCCGGGTTTCACAATAACCTCCACAATCGATTGATGGATAGCTGGCGGCAGTCCGTCGCCTGGCTCAGACACGACATGATCGATGTAGGAGATCCTGCTATGGGAGTCGGCCACGATCAAGATGTGTGGCGCGAATGCAGCCTCCGCATCGTCACTGAACAGCAGTGCCTGAATCGGCAGCTCAAGTTCCACATGCTTCGGCACGTAGACGAAGATTCCGCCGTTCCACCACGCTGCGTGCAGTGCCGTCAGCTTGTTCTCCTCCCAATTGACGGCGCTGAACAGATGCGTCTTGAGCACTTCCGTATGCTCGCGCGCCGCAGTCTCCAGATCGGTGAGGATGACTCCTTTGCTCTTCAACTCCACGGAAAGCCGCTTCAGCACCACGCTGGAATTGCGCTGCACGATCAAACCGGACGCACTATCCTCCGGCGCCAGGCCCCGAATCGAACCGGGAAGCTCCTCGCTGTCGCACATCTCGTCAGCCGGCAGATAGCGACCGCGCGCATCCAGCGCCCAGCGGTCGAGCCGTATTTTGTCCGGCTTCGGCCACTCCAGTCCTTCCGCAGCCTGCGCCGCATTTCCGCGCAGCCGCGTCAACCATTTGGGCTCGCCCTTGGATCTCGAGAGCGCCTCTGCCGCAGCGCTCTGAACAGATTTCGATACCGGTTTGTTCATCATATTCCGTCGCTCCTCTTCCATGCTCACAGCCGACCGACCGTTTCATCGACGATCCCGAGCTCTTCTTTGATCCATTCATATCCTTCATTCTCCAGACGCAACGCCAGTTCAGCTCCGCCCGACTTGACGATGCGGCCCTGCATCATCACATGCACATAATCGGGCGTAATATAGTCGAGCAGACGCTGATAATGCGTGATGATCAGAAAACCGCGGTCCTCGGCGCACATCGCGTTGATGCCTGCCGCTACAACCTTCAGGGCGTCAATGTCGAGCCCCGAATCAACCTCGTCGAGAATGGCGATCTTCGGTTCCAACAGCTTCATTTGCAATATTTCATTGCGCTTCTTCTCCCCGCCGGAGAATCCTTCATTCAAGTAGCGGTGAGCAAACTCCGTGTTCATCTCCAGCTCTTTCATTGTGCCTTCCATCTGACGGATGAACTTGATCAATGACATTTCATTGCCCTCGCCACGACGTGCGTTAATGGCGCTTCGCAAAAAGTCGGCATTGGTTACGCCTGCAATCTCGCTCGGATACTGCATCGCGAGGAACAATCCGGCTCGGCTGCGTTCATCCACTTCCATTTCCAACAGATCCTCACCATTAAGCAAAGCCTCGCCCTCGATCACCTCATAGTTCGGATGGCCCATCAATGCGGAAGCAAGCGTGCTTTTGCCGGTGCCGTTCGGGCCCATTATGGCGTGAATCTCCCCGCCCTTGATTGCCAGATCGACACCCTTCAAAATTTCTTTTCCGTTAATAGCGGTCTTCAGACCGCGAACTTCAAATTGTGTAGTCATGGTTCGATAGCTCCTCTCAATAATAATGTAGAACGCGTTAGGAACTTTCCCGTTCGGCAATATGCCAGCTGCGGGCCCGCTCGTACTGACCATATAGCTTGGCAAACATTCCGTCTGCGACACGAAGCTCCGCCGGAGATCCCATCTCTGCAATCCGTCCTGCCTCAAGCGCGATGACTTGATCCGCCGCCGCAAGCGTAGCCGGTCTGTGGGCAATGACGATGACCGTTCTGCGGCGGTCGCGCGCGAGCCGCGCAATCGCTTCGCTTACGGCCCGCTCGTTCTCCGGATCAAGCGCGGACGCCGCTTCATCGATCAGTACGATGCGCGCTTGCTTAAGGAAGGCGCGCGCAATCGATACACGCTGCCGTTCTCCGCCGGACAGCCGCGATCCCCCTTCCCCGACACGGGTATTCCACCCATCGGGCAGCCGTTCGATGACTTCGTCCAAACGGGCAGCGCGTGCGGCTTCGTTAAGCTGCTCAAGCGAAGCGTCCGGGCGCGCAAGCCGAAGGTTCTCTTCAATGGAGGAATCGAACAGATATACCTCTTGGAACACGATGGCGATATCGTTCAACAACACACCGGGATCAAGCTGCCGAACATCCACGCCGCCGACCCGCACGCATCCGGCATCGGCATCGAAGAACCGGGCAATGAGCCGTGTGACGGTCGTCTTGCCTGAGCCAGATGGTCCGACCAGCGCTGTCGTACTGCCTGCCGGACAGCGGAATGTAACGTCGTTCAGCACTGGCGTATCCCCGTAGGAGAACGTCACGCCTTCGAACTCGATCCCCGCATGCTCCAGTGCGGTCGCTGCATTCGGCAAATGCGGTAGAGTAGGCGTATCCAGTATGGACTGAACGCGGACAGCCGCATTTTCCATGGCGCGCAGCGCGCCGATCAGCTCGATCAAATTGCCGAGCGGCTCCAAAAATCGGACCGCAAGCACCAGCAGTACGATCGTATCCGTGAGTGCAAGCGAACCGGACAGAAGCAAGTATACGGAGAAGGCCAGGATTGCGATAAAGCCACCGAGCACAATAGCCGTATACGACAGATCCGGCAGCATGACACGTCTTAGCCCTCGACGGTACGAGGCCCGATGTTCATCCAGCGCTTCCCGCATGCGCATGCCCCCCGACTGCCCCTGTCCCGCCGCCCGCAGCACCGTCTGGGCTTGACCAAGCTCAATCGCGCGGCCGGCGATTTCCGCGGCCGCTTCTTCGAGCTCGATATCCGCCTCCGATGCAATACGTCCGGAATGCCGAAGCGTCAGCAGCGCAACCGGAATAATCGCCAGAAATACGAGCGCCACTCTCCATTCCAGCGCCACTGCAACTCCGATGATTGTAAGCGGGACAAGCATGGAGACAATGGCCGGCGCCCCGATGACGACAGCCAAATGCCCGATATTGCCGGCGTCCGCCGTCACGGCGCGCGCCAGCCGCGCCTTGTTGGCGGCGGTGAACCAGCCTAGCGGCAACGTGGCGACATGGCGCATCACATGATGGCGAAGCGCCGCCGCCAGCTCCATGCTGGCGGCAAAGCCGATCGGCGTCGCGATGACCGTGAGCACCCAATACAGAAGAAGCCCGACGGAACCCGCAATGAGCCAAGGAGCGGCCGCCTGGAAATCCGGTTCGGCTTGCAGCAGCGCCCGCAATATCGGCACCAACAACCCGAGCAGCAGTCCTTGCAGGATGGCCAAAACAGCCTGCAGCGCTCCTATGCGCAGCAATATGCTGCGATCCGGCCATAAGTTGTACAGTTTGCGAATCATTTACGACTCTCCCTTCTGCTGCGCGTTCCACATCCGCGCGTATAATCCGTCCTTGGCTAACAGCTCCTCGTGCTTGCCCCGCTCAACCAGTCGACCGCCGTTCAGCACGAGAATCTGATCCGCGCTCTTAATGGTATGAAGCCGATGCGCAATGACAATGACGGTCTTGCCCGTCGCGAGCTTTGCCAGCGCCTCCTGAACGGCCGTCTCCCCATCGGGATCGAGCGAAGCGGTCGCTTCGTCCAACACGACGATCGGCGCCCCGGACAGGATCGCGCGCGCGATCGTGAGCCGCTGTTTCTCTCCGCCGGACAAGCCGCCGTCTCCGCTGCCCAACACCGTATCGTATCCCTGAGGCAGACGCTCGATCACATGATGAATATGGGCAGCCCGCGCAGCCTCGCGCACTTCTTCGTCGCTGGCATCCTGACGGCCGATGCGGATATTCTCGGTCACGGTATCGCGCAGCAGGATGACATCCTGGAACACGAGCGACATCGACGACAGCAGCGTCTCCGATGTCATATCGCGCACGTCGACGCCTCCGATTGTAATCGACCCGCCCGTCACATCGTAAAATCGCGGCAGCAGACTGGCCAGCGTCGACTTGCCCGCCCCCGAAGGACCGACGAGCGCCGTAACGGTGCCCGGCTCGCACACCGCGCTGATCGACGACAGCGTCTCGGTTGACCCGTCATACGAGAAAGACACGTCGTTCAATTCAACGCGATAGGATGCCGGTTGCTTGGGATGCGCTGGCTCCGGCAAGGCCGGTTGCTGCAGGAGCTCCTCAATATTGCTGGCGGCAACGCGGCCTTTTCGTATCCCTTGCCCGCCCTGAATGGCGGGCATGATCGATGTCGGCAGGCCAACGGCAATGACGAGAAACGGCAGCAGATCGGCCATCGCGAGCTGGTCTGCGCTCACAAGCGCAAGTCCGGCAATCATGACGACGCCGAGCACCGTCATCTCGGAAGAAAGCAACCGCGATGCCGCAGAGCTGTACGTCGTTTCCTTCACCCAGTCGAGCATGGCGTTCGTATGCTCCTTCACGGCGGAGCCGAATCGTTCATTCATGCGTCCGCCTGTACCGAACGCCTTCACAACCGCAATGCCGTCCGCATATTCTACGCTCGCCGCGCTGATTCGCCCTTCTGCGGCCAGCAGACGGGACATATGGGTCGTAGCCGAACGCATGGCGATCCGATAGCTTATAACCATGAGGAGCAATACAGCCATGGAGATCAATGCCATACGCCAATCCACCAGCAGCAAATACGCAAATCCTGTAATCATGGCCGCGCCTGCCCCGACCAGCTCGCCAAGCGCGTGCGCAATCAGTTGATGCATCTCCTCCAGGTCGTTGGTCATCCGTTTTTTTATGGCGCCCGAGCCGCTGGCGCGGAACCAGCCAAGCGGCAATACGCCCAGCTTGCTTACGATGCGTACTCTCACGTCATGCAGCAGCGCCGCGTCCGCATAATGCCCAAGCCGCGACGAAGCGAAAATGAACAGCAGGCGGACCCCTGCTCCAATCGCACCGATCGCGACCCACATCCATACGGCGCTTCCGCTAGTCTCCCCCGCACCGAGCATCATGCGTGCAATTTCTGCAACCGCGATATAAGGAGCGAACCCGGCAGCCGCGCCGATTGCCGACAGAATTGCACACCAGGCAAGGTGCAGATGAACGGGCCGCAACAACCGCCACAGTGCGTCGGATTTTGCAAGTTGCCCGTTCTCGCCCCCAGTAGATGAATGAAGCATGTCATTCATTGAATGATGACCATGCACATGATCGTTACCCATCAGTTCCCCCTATCCGTGTTGATATACCAACACCTATTTATGAGTAAAAGAATATAGCTGCTATACACTTTATATCTAAAAAGCCTATTCCCCATACTTCCCGGAAAAGTTAAGTGATTTCCGCTGTCACGTTCCGCAGTGCCTTCCCTGCTCCATCTCAAGCCCGCTTAATATGCCAGCTTCGGGCTCTCTCGTATTGGTTATACAACCGGGCATATATTCCGCCGGATTTGCGAAGCGCTTCAGGGCTCCCTACTTCGGCAACCTCTCCCCTGTCGAGAGCGACGACGCGATCAGCCGCAGCCAGCGTCGATGGACGGTGGGCAATCACGATTACGGTTCGCTCGGGATCGCGAGCCAGTCCCGCAATCGCCTCGCCAATGGCGCGCTCATTCTCCGGGTCGAGCGCCGATGCCGCTTCGTCGATCAGTACGATGCGCGCCTTCTTGAGGAATGCGCGCGCGATCGATACCCGCTGCCGTTCTCCGCCGGACAGCTGCGCCCCCGCTTCGCCTACCCGCGTCTTCCAGCCGTGGGGCAGACGCGCAACCACTTCATCCAGCCGAGCGGCGCGGGCCGCTTCGGCCAGTTCATCTTCGGTTGCATCCGGCCGGGCCAGCCGAAGATTCTCTTCAATTGTGGCGTCGAAGAGATAGACTTCCTGAAATACAATCGCGATGTCGTTCATCAGAACGTTATGGTCAATATCGCGGACGTCCGTCCCGCCGACACTGACGCTGCCGGCATCGGCATCGAAGAATCGGGCGATCAGCCGCGTCACCGTCGTCTTGCCTGAGCCGGACGGACCAACCAATGCCGTCGTGCTGCCGTGAGGACATTCGAACGTCACATTCGTCAGTACAGGCTTGTCGCTATACGAGAAAGTCACGTCGTTGAACGCAATATCGGTCCGTTCCAGCCGGCGCACCGGCCGAGGATTGTGCGGCAGCGACGGCGTATGCAACACAGCCTCGACACGCCTTGCAAGATAGTCCATCGCGCCAAGACCCGAAGCGTGATCGATCATCCCGCCGAGCGGCTCAAGAAAGCGTACCGCCAGCACGAGCAAGGCAATCGTATCCGCCATGGAGATTGTTCCGGCAAGCAGCAGCTGCACACCGAGTACGACTGCCGCAATAAAACCGATCATGACTACGCCGCTGTATGACAAATCAGGAAACAGCATGCGCTTCAATCCACGGCGATACCGCAAGCGATGGTCGGCAAGAGCGTCCCGCATGCGAACACTGCCGGTCGTGCCGTGTCCCGCTGCCCGCAATACCGGCTGGGCCTGACCGAACTCTATCGCTCGACCGGCCACTTCGTTCGCCGCTATTTCCATATCAGCGGATACCTCATCAACGGTTCGCCTGGAGCGGCGCAGCGCGAATAACGATACGGGTATCGTGACGAGCAGCACCAAGGCGAGCCGCCAATCCACCATAAAGGTGACACCAACAATCGTAGCAGGCACCAGCACGCCGGTAATCGCAGGAGCTCCTACCGTCACGGTCAATTGCGACAGGACACCGGTCACATTCGTGACCGTACGGACGAATTCTCCCTTACGGGCAGCGGTAAACCAGCCAAGCGGCAGCGTCGTCACATGACTCATCAGATGATGTCTGAGTTGAACCGCAAGCTTCATGCTCGCGGCGAACCCAATAGGTGTAGCCAGCACAGTCAGCACCACATAGACCACAAGTCCCGCCGCCCCAGCAATCAGCCAAGGGGCGGCTGCCTCGAAATCGGGGCTCGGCTGCAGCAGCGCACGCAGAATCGGGATCAGCAGTCCGAGCAGCAGCCCCTGCAGCACTGCAAGAATGGCGCTCAGCAGCCACATGCGAACCAGCAGCTTCGGATCCGGCCAAAGACGATATAACTGAACAATCATACGAATCAAGCGGATTCCCCCCTCTTCTGCGCTTCCCACATCCGAGCGTACAACCCGCCTTCGGCAAGCAGTTCTTCGTGCTTGCCGCGCTCGGCAAGACGCCCTCCATCCAGAACGAGAATCTGGTCTGCGCTTTTAATGGTATGAAGACGATGCGCGATGACAATGACCGTCTTGCCAGCTGTGAGCTCGGCCAATGCGTCTTGCACCGCCGCCTCGCTGTCGGGATCGAGCGAGGCCGTCGCTTCGTCCAGTACGACGATGCCGGCGCCCGAGAGAATCGCGCGCGCGATCGTCAGACGTTGACGCTCTCCGCCCGACAATCCTCCCCCGCCAGATTCAAGCATTGTGTCGTACCCGTTCGGAAGACGTTCGATTACCTCATGAATCTGGGCAGCCTTGGCCGCCTCATAAATGGCTTCATCCGTAGCTTCCGGGCGTCCGATGCGGATATTTTCCTTCACGGTATCCCGCAGCAGCATAACTTCCTGAAATACTAGCGACATGGAAGAAAGCAGCGTCTTGGAACCGATCTCGCGCACATCCGCGCCGCCGATACGGATTGCGCCTCCCGTTACATCGTAGAAGCGCGGCAGCAGGCTGGCGAGCGTCGATTTGCCCGCGCCGGACGGACCGACCAGTGCGGTGACGGTACCGGGCTTGCACTCCGCCTCGATCTCGCTTACCACCTGAGTAAGTCCATCATAAGAAAAGGATACCTTCTCATGTGCGATGCGATTGTCCCGAGGTTGACGAGGCTCCGAGGGCTCGGGCAGCGGTTCGCGGGACAACAGGCTGCCGATGTGGCCGGCTGCCATACGCGCCATACGAACGCCTTGCGAGCCATGGATCAGCGGACCGAAAGCTGTCGGCAGCCCCACGCCTACAACGAGGAAAGGGAGCAGATCGGCAACCGCAAGCCAGCCTGCGCTCACGAATGCCAGTCCCGCGGACAATACTACGCCAAGCAGGACCATCTCCGAGCCCAATACCCGGTTCATGGCGGAACTGTTCCGATGTCCTGCTACCCAAGCTCGATAAGCCTCGGTGTGTTCATTCATCGCTTCGTCGAAACGGGCCAATATTCGGCCCTTTGTACCTCCAAACGTCTTTACGACGTTAATTCCGTCAACATACTCCACGCTTGCGGAACTGATCCGTCCCTCTGCGGTTAACAATCGGGACATGTGCGCGGGAAGCGATCGCATCGCCATCTTATACGTAATTGCGGCCAGCACCGGGACTGCGAGCGTAATGAGCGCCATCCGCCAATCCACAAGCATCAGGTAAGTGAAGCCGACAGCAAGCGAAACGGCTGCGCCGACAACCGCTCCCAACGCATGGGCGAACAGTTCATGCATCGCTTCCAAATCATCGGTCATCGCCTTCTTCACCTGTCCGGAACCGGCGGCTCGGAACCAGCCGAGAGGCAGAACGCCAAGCCGCTTCACAATTTGACCTCGGAGATGATGCAGCATTTCTGCGTCGGCGTTGTGGCCGACATGCGTGGACAACCCGAGCATAATGAGTCGCAACGCAGCGCCTGCGGCGCCGATGCCGACCCAGATCCACACTGTACTGGCAGCCTCTGCGGCATTGGCGGCTACGAACAAGGCTCTGGCGATCTCCACAATGGCCAAGTACGGCGCAAAGCCGGCTACCGCGCTCGCCCCGGTGAGGAACGCGCACGTGATCAAGTGAATCTGGATCGGGCGCAACATGCGAAACGTATCGCTTATCGGCAGCATACGCGGAGCTTCCTCCCCGGCCAAGTTGCCGCTGCGATTGTCATCTGTCGAACGATTTTTCTTTGGGTTATTATATTGTCCTCCCAATCAGCACACCTCCCAAAAGTATATAGCTGCTATACACTTTGACCGAACAAAAGCTCTCCTCACCCTTACAGACGAGGGAAAGCTTTTTTATTTTAGCTGAATAGCAGCGACGTCAATATCAGCCGGTTGTCCGTTAAACGAGTAATGCGCTATTCTTTGACTATTGTACAGGGCCAGTTCTTTGGTATAGGAAAGAGGAATAAGAATGGCCTGGTCGTTGATTTCGTTTAAAACCAAATCATAAATCTCCTGAATCTGCTCCTTCATCTGTGCTGACATTAAGCGCATCTATGATCTCGTTGCCGTTCTCTACGAGCGCCAGCGCCTGGGCCGCAGGATAACCATGTCTGTAATCGGGCTTCATATTTGTCATCGATGTGTGGGGATCCCAGGCAGAGCCGTAAGTTTCATAAAAAGCGAGGTCAAAATCGGCCTTTGCGAACTCAGCGTGAAAAGTCATTTTTTCCATCCCCTTTGGCTTGATGTCCATACCGAGTTCATTCCATTGCGCCGAAATCGCCAAAAGTAAATCATCGATCATGGCATCTCCCTTAATATACAGAATCTCGCCTGCCAAGCGCTTGCCGTCTTTTTCCCTGACGCCGTCGCCATCCGTATCCACCCAGCCAGCGTCTTCTAAAATCAACTTGGCTTGATCCATGTCGTATGCATGGGGAACAAGTTCCACGTTGCTGTAAGGCATTGCAGGATCGAAAATACTGTCGGCCTTCGTTTCAATTCCCATAAATATGCTTTGTACAACTCCCTCTTTGTCGATTGCGCGGCTGGCTGCCAGTCGTACATTCCGATCATCGAAAGGCGCTTTGGACACATTAAATGCAAGATACCGCGTGTTGCTGGCTATCCCTTCTGAAATCTGCGCTCCGTAGCCCGATTTTTTCATTTCATTAAAACGATCATAGGACATATGCCGTGTTCCTACGAGAATGTCTACTTCCCCATTGCGCAAAGCCAGCAGCTTGGTATCGTTATCCGGAATCACCTTCACATGAAAGCGTTCGACCTCGGGCTCCTCGCCCCAATAATGCGGATTTTTAACAAAGGTGTACGTCGTCCCGTCCGTTTCCCCCTCATACATGTAAGGACCCGTTCCGAACGTGCCCGTTCTGAGGACATCTCCCGGAGAGCCGTCCGCATTGAATGCATCGGGCGATACCATCGCCATTGGGTTCATCAGTGTAAAATCCTTTAGCGCTCCATAGTAAGGGGCTGTAAGATGCACTTCAACCGTATGAGTGTCGATGACAACAATCTGGTCCAGGAGTGTAGACACCGTTCCCAGACCTCCATTCATTGGTCCGAGATTCGCCGGGATTACCTCCAGATTTCGTTTGACCGCTTCCGCATTAAAAGGTGAGCCGTCGGAAAACTTCACTTGTTCTCTTAAATGAAATGTATAGATCAAGCCGTCCTCCGATATCTCCCAGGACTCTGCCAGACCAGGAATGATTTCTCCATCCTTATAACGGACAAGCGTTTCATAAAAATTGACCATGTAAAACTGTGGACCGTAATTGGCATTTACCGTTAGCGTTTCAATCGGGTAAAAACCTCCGGCAAAATCCCAGCTTTCCGTTAATGTAATCTCACCCTCCGTTTGTTCGGTATTTGTCTGTAAGCAAGCAGTTAAAACAAATAGCAATAACGCTATTACAACGAGAGCATCAATCATTTTTCTCATGGGAATCGTCTCCTCTTAGCCTACTGCTGTTAAAGGGTCGCAGCCATCCGATGTTGTTGGTTCCGGTATTCCGGAGACTTCGGAGGAAGCGACTCAATCATCTTCCTCGAATACTCATGTTTAAAATCATCATAAGAACCAGCATGTTCAACCCGTTCAACGATAGATCCATCTTTCATCACAATGATGTGATCCGCCATATAGATCGCTACATCGATATCATGGGTAATAAACAGGAATGCGCCTATTCCGTCATTTTTTAGCTGAAGAATCAAGTCGAGAATTTGCTTTCGGACCGTCACATCCAGCCCGCTAACGGATTCATCAAAAACAATAAACTTTGGGGATACGCTCATTGCACGCGCAATGCATACCCGTTTCAATTGGCCGCCGCTCAACTCATGCGGAAGGCGATTAAGCTGATCAACGGTCAAGCAAACTTTGTCGGCCAGTTCCAGAATCTTCTGGCGCTCGCTTTGTTTGTCCATCTTCTTCAAACACCGGATCGGCTCGGCGATTGAATCAAATACCGGAAGTCTGGGATCGAGTGAGCTCTGTGCATTTTGCAACACCATCTGAAGATCAGCCCTTTTCATCCGAAATTCGCCTGGACGCAGCATAGCGATATTATTCCCCTCCAGACATACCTCTCCGTTTGTCGGTCGCTCGATCCCCAGCATCAGACGGGCCAAGGTGCTTTTTCCGCTGCCACTTTCGCCTACAAGGGCGTAACTGGTTTGATGATCCAACGAAAGCGATAATGGCTTCACGGCATCGACAGTCCGTTTATTTCCTCGCTTATCCTTTACTTGATATTGCTTGGATACCTGCTTCAGTTCAATCACAGCCCTGCTCCTTTCATTAACCTGGCTCCCAGCAGTTCTTTGGTGTACACTTCCCGAGGCGATGCGAAGAGTTCGAAAACAGTCCCGCGTTCAATGATCTCCCCGCTTTTCATAACCACCATATCATCCGCAAGCTTCGCGGCCACGCCCAAGTCATGAGTAATCAATAGAAGCGCAATCCCCCTTTTCTTCAATTGATCGAGTTCCTCAAGTACAATGCTTTGGTTTTTCACGTCCAGAGCGGTAGTAGGCTCATCCGCTATAAGGATTTCCGGCTTGTGAATCAAGGCTACTGCGATCATGATTCTTTGCAGCATTCCTCCACTTAATGTGTAAGAAAAACTGTTCATTAATTGTTCGCAGCGCGGCAAATTCATTTGCTCCAGTGCTTGGATACCAATATCATACGCTTCTTTTTTGCCGATTTTTCGATGAGCTCTTATCGACTCTATGATTTGCCCGCCGATTTTGATTGTTGGATTGAAGGCGGTCATCGGATTTTGAACAATCATCGCTATTTTGCTTCCGCATAGCGCACGCATTTCTTTTTCACCAAGTGTTAGCAGTTCCACTCCCCTATACCGAATACTTCCGGAAACCTCAAATTTGTTCATGTTCAATAACCGCATAAGCGCCTTGCAGGTCATCGTCTTTCCGCTTCCGCTTTCCCCTACAAGAGCTAGTGCCTTTCCTTGGCGAAGCGTAAAATCTACATGCTTGACAATCAGACGGCTCGGCTGCTCCTTAAGTCCGACACAAAGATCTCTCACTTCCAACAAACCGTTCATTCGCTCACCTCCTCCGGTGAAATGATGTCTCTGAGCGCCTCTCCGAATAAGTTGAAGCCCGCTGCCGTTAACAGAATACAAAGGCCAGGGTAAAGGACAAATGTCGGATGAGAATAAAAACTCGCCCTGGCTTCGTTCAACATCGCTCCCCATTCTGGCGTGCCTGATTCAAAACCCAATCCTAAAAATGAAAAACCGGATATCATGATGATCATGGAAGCCATTCCCGTGCTCAAATACACCACAAACTGAGGAAGGATATTAGGAATGATGTGTCGGAACATAATTCTACTGTGCCTGCACCCGGCTATAATGCATGCAAGAATGTAGTCCTTGCTCTTTTCCAGACACGCATAGCTCCATACCACTTTGGCGTACCAAGCCCACAAAGAGAACATCACGGCCACAACGATGCTGGGTATTCCTTGTCCCAACGCCCCGACAAGAGACAGTACGATGACCAGCGATGGAAAAGCCATAAATAGATCACAGATGATCAGTAAAGCCCGTTCCAAACGCCCGCCTAAATAAGCGGCTGACGTTCCCAGTATTAATCCAATGCCCCCTAGCGCCATCAGTGTCGGTACGGCAATGCCCAGCGAGTAGCTCGCCCCAAGGAGCAGCCTCGATAACACACAACGTCCCAGTTGATCCGTACCGAGTGGGTATTGCGCGTTTGCGGATAAGAATCGGTTCACGATATCAATTTTGTGCGGGTCATTGGGTACAATCAGCGGAGCAGTTGCAGCAACCAGGCTTACCAATGCGATCATTACAAGTCCTGTCAGCGCCTGCTTGTTGTTAACAATTTTTATAATCATAAAGCTCCTTCCCCCTTATCCATCATCCGGGGGTTTAGCCGCCAATTGACGATATCCGCAAGCACTCTGCCAAAAACAAAAATAAGGGCGATGACCAATACACAACCATTGATCGTCGGTAAGTCCCGAGCCATAATCGCGTCAATCAGATACATACCGACGCCCTTCAAGGAAAAAATGCTTTCCACGATGGCACTTCCCGCAATCATGTGACCCATGTATTGACCAAACAACATAATGAGCGGCGGCAGAGAATTCCTTGTCACGTGAACCCATACAATCCTTCCGTTGCTCAGTCCCCTTGCTTTCGCATAAGCAACATAATCCTTATTCAGATTGGAAAGCAGCGTCGCGCGAAATAAGCGAATGGATATCGAAGCAACCGGAACAGCTAGAACGAGAGAAGGAAGAATAAGACTCATAAGATTGCCGTAGTCCACAACCTTCACAATTGGAAAGGTTACAGCGAACAAAAGAAGTACCAAGAATCCCAGCCAGAAGTTGGGCAGTGAAGCACCCAATATCGTTGCTATTCTAACAACGTGGTCAAACCAACTATTTTTTCGCAAGGCAGTGATAAGGGCAACAGGAATGGTAAAGACCACCACCCACAATAGGGACATGCCAACAAGTTGCATGGTTATAGGCAGCTTCTGGCCAATATCTGATGCGACTGTATTTTTTGTCTGTAAAGAAACCCCTAAATCCCCACGCAAACTGCTGCCTAACCATTGTATATATTGCTGGTATAACGGCCGATCCAGCCCCATTTCCGTACGAATTTGAACAATTTGTTCTTCCGTCGGATGCAAAAATACATTTCGTGCATAAGCTTCAGCGGGATCAACAATTGAAATATTGGCCATTAGAAACGAAAGTGCCGTCACCCCCAAAAGAGTAATGATCAGGCCTATGCACCTTTTTAAGAAACCCACCATGAAATCTGTTCCCTTTCCTATGAAGAAGATAATCATTCTCAATTACAAATATTTTTTAATTCCATCATGTTTGATGGAATCTGACTTTAAAGTATTAAGTTGCTATAGGCGTTGCTTAAAAAAAATTATTTTTTCGTCACATCCTGTAGTTTATGTTCTATTCGGCTAAAAAACTGTTTTAAGAAACGAACTTGTTCTACACTTCCCTCGTCGAGTGCCGAACAAAATAATTCATCAAACTCCTCGTGAAACTTCAAATGATTAAGATGCGTAATTTCTCCATCTGGAGTTAGCTTCAATAAAAAACGCGATTGATTACGTGCATCACGTTCTTTTTTGATAAGCCCTTTCTTTTCAAGTTTCATTAATATTTGCGAAACAGCTCCGATCGTCACACCAAGCAAATCCGCCAAACCCGACACATGAATCCCTTCATGGTCATGGATCGCGGATACGATATGAATTTCTGCATAATAAATCTGCTTTCCATCCTTCGTTTTTAAGAGATGCGTCGTTTTCTCATAATCCATATACGCGTAAACGGCACCCAGAAATGCATCACTTAGTTCTTGCTTTTTCCATTCACCTGCATTCATCTCCGTCACCACCTTATAAACAAATAGCAATCTAATTTAAAGCGCAGTGAATTAAGCGCTAAAAGCCTTTAGCTGCTATAATGTTATAATAAAAAATTTTCTTGAATCGATACTGATTATCTTGTTCTTATCAAGACGTTGCAAACTTTATGGACCTTTCATCAAACAAGTATATAGCACCTATATACCTTGTGTCAAGCAATACGCTTTTTCATTGATCATGTTTTTTTATGCTTTCCAAAATTCAACAAAAAGTTGCTTTTTCCGTTGCATCCTCCCAATTACATAGTGAAAGGGGGTGAAATTATGAACAGGGATCTCAAAAATCGTAAAGCTATTGAAAAAGGATTCAGCAGCTATGCAAGTACTACTTTACGCCATGCAAGTCGCGACTTTTTCAAAAAATTATGTATGGAAAATGATCGTTTCAGGCCATTTGATGAAGCTGACTTCCAGATCAATGTTGCCTTTAAATTCTGTGAAAGTCCTTTTATCATTCTCGAACAAAACATTGCACTTCTACAGGCAATGAATGATCTTGAGTCGTCAGAAAGAGAACTTCTTCATCTAAAGTATTTTCAAGACAAAACCGACGAGGATATAGCCCGTGTCTTTGGTGTCACCAGACAAGCTATTACCAAGTCAAAAAAAAAATTGTTGTTCAAACTTAAAAAGCATTACCAATCTTCCATTACTTAAAATAAATAATCGAAGTCCTCCTTAGTTAATGTAATTCACAAAAAAAACTAAGGAGGGATTATATAATGCGCGATGTCATGGAGTTAATCCAGTTGGCTCAAAAAGGCGACCACGAAGCGGAAATCGAATTGATTAATCGTTACGAACCGCTTATCAATAAATATGCTCGATACAATGGCATCATTAACGAAGACTGCAAACAACAGATGGTTCTTGAGTTTATTATGGCAATTAGGCGCTTTGATCTTTCTCGTTACAACTATAAAAAAGAAGAAGGTTTTAAAAAGCAACCATCAATCGACTAACTTATTTCAACTCAATGGTTGCCTTTCAATTCAAAAATCATCAATTAATAAGTGAGCAGATAATACTTCTTCTCCTTAGCATCGCTGATCTACTCAAATCGACTCACCCTGTACCATGACAATTACATATTCCTGTTACGAGTACGTTCTTCCTGTGGCTGTTAAAAATACAATAGCTACACAGCGAAAGCGCCATGACAGTTTATTTTCGTTATAAACTTGAGCGATCAACTTTTGGCTGGAATCATCTTGTGGTGAGGTGAATCGCGATGATCTACAGGAAGAGATAATGATACTTCTGCCTGGCCAGCGTCACTGCATTGGGGGCAGCCCGCTCGGATGAGGGGGAGCTTTGTAAATGAAGTTATGTGTGGGCTAACCACCTGCAACTTGAAACAGGTTTTTTTTCGTATACATAATCTTCTTTTCTATGAAAGGAGACATGTGACATGCATGACCAGTCTGACGTTCCATCTGAGTCAGCACTCATTTTTTATTCGCACATGTTTCAAGATTATCCGGACGTAGTCAATGTCGTTCAGATGTGTGAAATGCTCGGTGGAATCAGCATTAAAACTGGATACAAGCTCTTACAAGCTAATAAAATCAATCACTTCAAAATAGGCAGAGCGTATAAAATCCCCAAAGCCACCATTATTGCTTATCTCCACAGCATAATGACTCATCAACCGACTCCTCACTGCGACGCTTTAGTGCATTGAATCATTAATTTTGCTATGGTATATTTAAAGTGTCAATGGTGGGATCGGTGCTGCTAACCAAGGAGGAAATGAATCATGGTTGCAGGCCACCTACAAGAAAAAAAAGGTCTTTTCTATATCGTCTTAAATTATAAAAATGAGGAGGGGAACCGGAAAAGTAAATGGATTGCTACGGGCTTGCCCGTCAAAGGAAACAAAAAAAGAGCGGAGTCCATGCTAATGGATGCTCGCAAAAATTTTGAATTAAAAACAATTGAAAAAAAAAAGAACAAGGAAAGCAAAACAATGAAGAAAATTCTGATGTTGATCAGACCATATTTGCAGATTACATGATGAATTGGTTAGACACGGTGAAGCATAGGGTCGAACTGATCACCTATATATCCTATGTTAACTCAGTGGAGAAGCGCATCGTTCCTTACTTCCGAGAAAAAGGCATTACACTCCTGGAATTGAAACCTCACCATATTCAGGATTTTTACAGCCATGCCTTAAATGAATGGGGTGTGAGCGCCAACACCGTCATTCATTATCATGCCAATATTCGTTCAGCACTTCAACAAGCATACATCACAGATCGAATTAGTTCTAATCCTGCCGACAAAATCATTCGTCCGAAGAAGGAATCCTTTGTGGGCAGTTCATACAGTGCCTCAGAAGTTAATCAACTTTTAGAAATTATCAAAGGCACCAAGATTGAGCTGGCTGTAATCTTGGGAGCATTTTATGGATTAAGGCGGAGTGAGGTGGTAGGTCTAAAATGGTCTGCCATTGATCTGTTCAATAAAACGATCACGATCAGACATACGGTCACTTCTGGTTCACTGAATGGAAAGTTGATCACGATTGAGAAGGATCGAACAAAGAACAAGGCAAGTCTCCGTACTCTGCCCCTTGTAGATGCTTTCTACGACCTTCTTTTGCAATTGAAGCAGCAACAGGAAACAAATCATCAACTCTTCAGGGATTCGTACTGCAAAGACTATATTGGTTACATTTATGTCAATGCTATGGGCGAGCGAATCAAGCCTAACTATATTACCCAACATTTTGCTCTCGTGCTGAAGAAGAACGGCATGCGCCATATCCGTTTTCACGATCTTCGCCATAGCTGCGCTACTCTGCTCTTGAGCAATGGTGTCAGCATGAAAGAAGTCCAAGAGTGGTTGGGACATAGTGATTATTCCACCACAGCTAATATTTATTCTCACTTAGAGTACAGTTCCAAAGTTTCTTCAGCCAATACAATGAATGAGGTCATAAAAATATAAAAAAGCCCATTAGAATTAAATCTAATGAACTGTTTGTTATTAATGTGGTACCGGTGAGAGGACTCGAACCTCCACGGGTCTCCCCAAACGATTTTGAGTCGTTCGCGTCTGCCATTCCGCCACACCGGCACATTATAAAGTCTCCATCGCCCCTTTGGTAAAAGGAGAGAACTACAGGAGAGAACTTTTGAAACATCTTTTGAAGGATCCAGTAATACCAAGGCTTCAGCGGTTAAATCTTTGACTTACGCTCACGATTTTGAGTCGAGCGCGTCTGCCATTCCGCCACACCGGCATATTAAAAATATATGCAATTTACTTGCTTAGCCTATATCATGTGGGAAGCCCACCTGATGGAAAAGTGGCGTGCCCTAAGAGATTCGAACTCCTGACCTTTTGATTCGTAGTCAAACGCTCTATCCAGCTGAGCTAAGGGCACGTATTTGAGATGGAGGCGCCACCCAGATTCGAACTGGGGATAAAGCTTTTGCAGAGCTGTGCCTTACCACTTGGCTATGGCGCCAAAATAGAAATGGAGCGGACGACGGGAATCGAACCCGCGACCCTCGCCTTGGCAAGGCGATGCTCTACCGCTGAGCCACGTCCGCAAGTAAAAAATCAATGGCTGGGGATATAGGATTCGAACCTATGCATGACGGAGTCAAAGTCCGTTGCCTTACCGCTTGGCTAATCCCCATTATGATTTTTTAAGAAATATGGGGCGATCGATGGGACTTGAACCCACGAATGCCGGAGCCACAATCCGGTGCGTTAACCCCTTCGCCACGACCGCCATATTTAAAGATGTTTCGATTGGCAGGGGCAGCAGGAATTGAACCCACACTAACGGTTTTGGAGACCGCTGTTCTACCTTTAAACTATGCCCCTATAACTGGTGGAGGATGATGGATTCGAACCACCGAACTCGTACGAGAACAGATTTACAGTCTGCTGCGTTTGGCCACTTCGCTAATCCTCCATAAGTGGTGCCGGCGAGAGGACTTGAACCCCCAACCTACTGATTACAAGTCAGTTGCTCTACCAATTGAGCTACACCGGCATATACAATTGTAACTTACATGGTGGCTCGGGACGGAATCGAACCGCCGACACGAGGATTTTCAGTCCTCTGCTCTACCGACTGAGCTACCGAGCCTTAAGCTCTTCGAGCTTGACGACATCCGTTCCGGATATACATCTCAACCCTACTAAGAAAAGAA
>NZ_NQLZ01000017.1:0-90229 GCF_002276395.1 Paenibacillus sp. 7541
CCCCTTTGAAATTGACTATTTATCTAATCGTATCTATGCCGCAATTTTCCGTGTTTTATCACAGATTGCACTTTCTTTTCTTAAATCACACTTCTTCTTTCCGATATTGCTTTGGCGAGACACCGGCATACTTCTGGAACACAATCGCAAAATGCGCTTGATTATGAAATCCGACCATCTCGGCCACATCGTAAATTTTGTAGCGGTAATCCTTCAGCAGCTCCTTCGCCTTCTCAATCCGCAGCGCGTTTATATAATCGAACAGCCCCTGTCCAACCTCCTGCTTGAACAGACGGCTGACATAATTCGGACTGACATGAAACTGGTCACCGAACAATTTCAAAGACAGGCTATCCTTATAATGCTCTTCCGCATAAGCGATAATGTTGCGGGTCAGCTGGCTGTAGCCCTTGTGCGCCTTGCGTTCCCGGGAACCGAGCCGATCCTCGAAAATAAGGCGGTAATACGCAGACAGCTCGCGGAAACTCTCAATTTCCTCAACGCTGCGCATCGGTCCGTCACTGCCAACAGCCGTGCTGTCTGCGGCTCCCTCGCCCATCATAAACAGCAGACCTTCATACACCTTCTTGACATCCTGAGGGTCCATGCATGCTCCCTGCAAGAGCAGCTGCTCCCAGCGGCCAAGCAGATCCAGAAATTGGCGGCTGTCCCCGTCACGAAGCGCCGACTTCATCTGAACAACCGCTTCATCGGCCTGTCTTCGCACCTCGCTGCTCCCGACCTTCAAATGCTGGTAGTAGAACACCGCATCATCCGGACGGTAGAAATAATGAGACAGCGCCTTGGATGCCTGCTTGTAACCGCGGGTGATCCCTGTGAAATCAGCACACCAGTCGCTGATGCCAAGTATGATATCAATATTCACAAATCGCTTCAGCGCCGAGCTGATCATCTGGACGACATTGTTCACCCGGTTCAGCGAAGCGAGCAGGCTCTTCAACTCACTGTTGCTGATCAGCACGGCGCTCATCTCCCGGCTGAGCCGAAGATATTCAATTTCCTTCTCACTGGACAGCATCTCCTGAATCACGTGCTGGATCGTGCTGGGCAGCACCATTTCCGAGCCCTCGGAATACCTCTTCATGACACTGTGATACTGTTTCACGCGGAACAGAACGACATAGATATTTCCTTCTTTAAGGCTTGTCCCGGACAGATCGAAGCTATGGCCATGCAGCGCATCGTACAGTGCCTTGTCCTTGCCGGATGCAGCTGCATCCGTTGCCATCCCGGGCGAAGCCGGGATATGGCTCACCCCGAACTGCTCCCGAATGCTGTTCAGCATGGCCGTTAGCTCCTGTTCATTCATATCCGGTTTATGAAAATAATCAAACGCCCCGAGCTTCATCGCTTCCTTCACATAGACCATCTCATCAAAGCTGCTGAGCACTACGATTTTCGGCGGCAGCTGCCGGTCCTTTGCCACCCGCAGCACCTCGATGCCATCCATCTTCGGCATTTTGATGTCCAGCAGCACGACATCCGGCGACAGCTCTGTCATCATCCGCAGCGCCTGCTCCCCGTCTTCGGCCTCCCCGACAATCTCGGCTCCGTGAGCCTGCCAATCAATCGCGGATTTGATCCCGATCCGGACAAGCGGTTCATCGTCTACGACCAGTATTCGCACTTGTTATCCCCCTGCCGTTATTCCTCTAGGATGATCGGAACCCGAATCGTGACGACCGTTCCGCCCTGCGCTCTTCTGTCGATATGCAGGTCGTACTCCGGCCCGAAATGAAGGCGGATTCGGTTCCGTATATTGGTAAGTCCGATGGAATTAAACCCATCGCTTGGCCCGGCGGCCGGCTTCTCCAGCTGCCCTTGCTCCGGAAAACCGCGCCCGTTATCCTCAACCTTCATGATCAGCGCCCCGTCTTCTTCATAGATGGAGACCATCAACAGCCCTTTATAGTCAATGCCTTCAAATCCGTGAAAAACCGCATTTTCCACCAAAGGCTGGAGCAAAAATTTGAGCGTCCGGTATTCCGTGACCGCCGGGTCGATATTGTATGTGACATCAAACTTGTTAAAATAACGGAAATCCAAAATTTTCGTATAGTTCTGCAGGAACTCCACCTCTTCAGCCACCGTCACCACATGTCCCTCTTTCTTCGCCGTGAACTTGATGACCGACGAGAAGGCTTGCAGCGCCTCTTCAATGCCGGCGGCTCCCTGTATTTTGGCCATCCAGCGGATGACATTCAGCGTATTGTATATAAAATGAGGCCGGATCTGCGATTGCAGCGCATTCATCTCCAAGCGGCGCTTCTCTTCCTCCTCGACATAGATCCGGCTGATCAATCCTCGGATCTCCTGCAGCATCTGATCCACCGTGCCGCTAATATCACCAATTTCTCCTTGCAGTCCCGTATCGAAGCTTACATCAAGCTGTCCTTGGGAGACAAGCTTCATTTTGTGATTTAGCACCGACAGCGGCTTCATGATCGTTCTCGCGATGCGGACAGAAGTGAAGATCAGCAGCACCAGCAGCAGGATCAGGATGAGGGCAAGCACCGACACCATGAGATACACCATAGAGAACAGATCCTTCTTCGGCACAACCGTCACCGCCTTCCAGCCCGTGAGCGCAGAGGACGAGGAAATCGTGTACACATCCCGGGACACCCGCGTGACAGCTCCGCTATCATCATCATGAACCTCCGCATCGCTGCCAAGCACGTCTGCCACATGCTGGCCGATCTCTTCCGGCTGCGCACTGTGAATAATGCGCTGGTCCTCGTCGATCAGATAAAAGCGGGTTTGCTCCGAGAACGCCGTCTCGCTCCAGAGCGTCTTCAGCCTGTCCGCGGAAATGTTAAACAGGATAAAGCCGAGATCCTGCTTGGTGTACGGGTCCAGAATCGCCCGGCCGACCGACACCACCTGCTCGCCTCGGGCGGACAGCAGTTCATCCCGATGGATGCCGATGGGCACGAAATGCCCTTTGCTCTCCCTGATCGTCTGAACGAACGGCTCATCGATGAATCTCTCCTGAAAGTAAGCATAATTCATATATTCCAGATTGCTTCTTCCCACAATAAAACGGTTATTCTCATGGTAAATGGCAACCGAGTCAATGATATCGGTATACAGCATGATGCCGCTCTGAATCAATCCGTTCACTCTGTCAAAATCCTGGCCCTTCTCCAGTAGCGGATTGGATACCTCGTCATAGTTCTTGCGCATGATCTGGTACAGCGTTGCATCCTGAATCGGAAACATCGACAGCCGGAGGAGCGGCTGCAGTGAAGTATCGATGTTTTTAATAATCTGCTTGTTGTTCTCCACCGCAGCTTCGATCACCGTGCTTCGGTTCTGGTCCACATACACCCAGGAGATGATCCCTCCGATCAGGATCAGCGGCGCGATAATAAAACAGGAAAAGGCTGCGATCAGCTTTTTCTCCAAATTCCAGTTGCGTATTCTATGCTTCAGACCGTTCATGATTTCATCTGCTTTCTGTAGTATAGGATGATTCGGGACATCCTTTAGTCATGGATGCTTGTGGCCTCGTGATGCCTGAACTGCCTCGGGGTCATGCCGGTAAATTGCTTGAACACCTGCGTATAGTAGCTTTGGCTGCAAAATTTGAAGGTGAAGGCAATCTCCGAGATCGGCTGGTTCGTGTGGATGAGCAGATGCTTCGATTCCTCGACTTTCCTTCGGTTAATATAGCCGGTCAGCGACACGCCCGTTTCACGCTTGAAGCGGTCAGACAAATAGCTCGGATTAACGCCAAGCACCTCGGCGATTCGTTGCAGCGATAGCTCCTCAAAAATATGTTCACGAATATAATATATCGTCAGGTTCACAATATGGGAGTAGGAGAGATCTTCCTTTTCCCGGCGAACCATAGCCACGAACTGAACCAGCATCTCGTATTCAAAATGCATCAGCCGCTCGACGTCGGTGATTTTTTCGATTTCCAGTATGATGGTATCGCTGAGATGGAAGGCAATTTCCGGATCGACGCCCCCCCGGATGATCGCTCGGGTATAGAGCGTGCAGGAAGCAATCAGCGCATTTTTCTTCGAACGAAGCGGATATACAGCCAATACGGCAGCTTCCAGTTCGTTGATCTTCCGCAGCATATCCATCGCCCGATTCTCATCGCCTAGCCGGATCGCTTCCATCAGCTCGAACTCGTAGTCAAACGGCGGATGAATGAAGTTTTCGCGCAAATATTGCATGCGGGAGGACAAGTAATGCGGCTGCTGATTTCCGGTACGGGAAGACGCTCTCATAATTTCGCCACCACCTAAAAATATTGATAAAAAAACAAATATTTTAGTATAATCTTAGCCCTTCCCGAACTAAAATTCAAACATAACCACGCTAGGAGGAAATATAGATAATGACCTGGATGATCTCTAACCCTGAACTGACTCAGCAGGAACTGCTGAATGCGGAAAGCTTGTTCGCGCTAGGAAACGGTTACATCGGTGTGCGCGGCAATTTCGAGGAGGGCTACGGGGACGCGATGTCCACGATTCGCGGCACCTACCTGAACGCTTTTCACGATGTCATTGAAATTCCTTACGGCGAGAAGCTATTCGCCTTTCCCGATACACAGCAAAAACTTGTAAACAACATTGATGCCCAAACCATCATGATCTATCTGGGCGACGAGCAGGTGCCGTTCCGTCTCGACCAGGGCACCATTACGGCCTATGAGCGCCGTCTTCATATGGACAAGGGCTTCTCGGAGCGGGTTGTCCAGTGGAAATCGCCTGGCGGCAAGGAAGTTCGCTTCGTCTTCCGTCGCCTCGTGTCCTTCCGGCATCGGGAGCTGTTTGCGATCCATGTCCGGATCGAGCCCGTCAACTATAACGGCCCTGTGACCATCGTGTCCACCCTGAACGGGAAGGTGAAGAACTACACCAATCCGAAGGATCCCCGGGTCGGAGCAGGGCATGCCGAGCGCATGACCGTGGTGGATACCGGTGTAAAAGACAGCTACGGCTGGGTTGTTGACGAAACGATGTCTTCGCGCCTTCGCGCCTCCTGTGTGACCAGTCACCGTCTCGATACCGAGGCCGATGTCCGTCTGGATGCATCGCCGGAACAAGGATTGATTACGTACACGGCTGCATTCACGCTCACGGAAGCCGTCTCCCTTACGAAGTACAACGTGTACACAGACAGCATGCGTCACGGCGATCATATCACCGACACGGGCGCCGAGCTGCAGGAAGGTCTGGCAGGCCTGTCCTTTGACGATCTTGTTGCCGAGCAGACGAAGTATCTGAACGATTACTGGATGTCGGCGGATGTCATCATTCGCAATGACGACAAGCTCCAGGAAGGAATCCGGTTCAATCTGTTCCAGCTGCTGCAGTCCGCCGGACGCGACAAGCACAGCAACATTGCCGCCAAAGGCCTGAGCGGCGAAGGCTATGAAGGACATTATTTCTGGGATACGGAAATTTACATGTTCCCTGTGTTCCTTATGACACAGCCGGATATCGCCCGTCAGCTGCTGCTGTACCGCTATTCGACGCTGGAGCAGGCCAGAGACAGAGCCCGCGAGATGGGACACAAGAAAGGCGCGCTGTTCCCTTGGCGGACCATTGCCGGAACTGAATGCTCGTCCTTCTTCCCTTCGGGCACAGCCCAATATCACATCAGCGCTGATATCGCCTACAGCTACATCCAGTATTATCTGGCGGAGCAGGACCAGGACTTCTTGCTGAAATACGGCGCCGAAGTGCTGATTGAAACCGCACGCCTGTGGGCGGAGATCGGGCACTACTACGGCGGTGCCTTCCACATTGATGAGGTGACCGGTCCGGACGAGTACACCTGCTGTGTGAACAACAACTACTACACCAACGTCATGGCCAAGCACAACCTGAAGTGGGCAGCCAAAAGCGTATCGATTCTGAAAGCATTCAACGAAGCTGCTGCTGCCGAGCTGCTCCAGCGCCTGGGCGTCACGGAAGAGGAGGTATCGGCCTGGGAGAAAGCCGCTGCCGCGATGCTGCTTCCATATGACGAGACCCTCGGCATCAATCCGCAGGACGATACCTTCCTGCGCAAGGCCGTGTGGGATTTTGAGAATACGCCGAAGGAGAACTACCCGCTGCTGCTGCACTACCATCCGCTGACCATTTACCGCTATCAGGTATGTAAGCAGGCGGACACGGTGCTCGCGCATTTTCTGCTGGAGGATGAGCAGGATCTGGAGACGATTCGCCGCTCCTATGATTACTATGAGGGAATTACGACGCATGACTCCTCCCTCTCGTCCTGTATCTTCAGCATTATGGCTTCGAAGATCGGCAACATGGACAAGGCATACGATTACTTCATCGAGACGGCTCGTCTTGATCTGGACAACACGCATGGCAACACCAAAGACGGCCTTCACATGGCCAATATGGGCGGAACGTGGATGTCCATCGTGTACGGATTTGCCGGCATGCGCCTGAAGGAGAGCGGCCTCTCCCTCTCGCCTGCGATTCCGAAGGATTGGGAACAGTACGCCTTCCGTCTGACCTTCCGCGGCCGCTTGATCAACGTGCGGATCAAGAATGACGGCGTGACGCTGGAACTGGTGGAAGGAGATGCGATTGAGGTCAAGCTGTACGAAGAGACCGTTGTGCTGGAGGCCGGCAAGCCGATCGAGCGCCAACTTGCGGCAGCCTTGAGCGGTAAGTAAGACACTTCGTTCCCATCAACATATCGTCCATAGAAAAGGAGTACTGATTAACATGGTTGCGAACCAAACTTTGAAAGCTGTCATTTTTGATCTGGATGGCGTAATTACCGACACAGCCGAGTACCATTACCTGGCCTGGAAGGCGATTGCCGAGGAACTCGGCATTCCGTTCACCCGTGAATTCAACGAGAACCTGAAAGGCGTATCCCGGATGGACTCCCTGAAGCTGCTGCTCAGCCAGGCGGAAACGCCAATCGCATATTCCGATGCGGAGCTGGACCAGCTCGCAGACCGGAAGAACAAGCTGTACGTGGAGCTGATCGAGAAGATCACCCCGGCTGATCTGCTGCCGGGCGTGACCGATTTCGTGAAGGAGATCCGCAGCAGCGGTGTCAAAACCGGCATCGCCTCAGCCAGCAAAAATGCGCCAACCGTCATCCATCGGCTCGGCATTGAGGATCAATTCGATGTGATCGTGGATGTGAACACACTGAAGAACAACAAGCCCGATCCTGAAATTTTCCTGACAGCTGCCGCGGCCCTCGGCGCAGATCCGGCAGACTGCATCGGCGTCGAAGACGCCGTCTCTGGCGTGGACGCCATTAAGGCTGCCGGCATGTTCGCTGTAGCGATCGGCAATGCCTCTCACTTCCCGCATGCCGATGTCGTGCTGGACAGCACATCGCAGCTGAACTTCGGCGTGCTGAAGGCGAAGTTTGAGGGACAATAACGCTCGCATCAACACCTTGCATTTACGGATCGTCTTAAGCGATCCTCCCTGTATTACAACAAGAATGTCCCTGGGCTTTTCGCAGCCAGGGACATTTCAACTGATTCGGTCAGCCAGATACGACTATGGGCTGGCCTATTCTCATATGTACGAATAACATGGAGGCCATTCGAGCAACTCCGGCCAGATCCATGAAACTTGAGCGAGGCGCATTTCCCGGCTGGCGCCGATCATTATTCCCCTCGTTACCTTCTCTCCTCTCTCATCGCCTGTACCTCCGCCGATACTCCCGCGGCGAAGCGCCCACGGTTCGCTTGAACATCTTGCCGAAGTGGGAGAAGTTGCCGAAGCCCGCGCTCCATGCGATCTCGGTGACGGCAAGGTCCGTCTCGCGCAGCAGACGCTGGGCCTCCCGGATGCGGAGCAGGTTCAGATAGTCGCTGAAGGCAAAGCCTGTCGTTTGTTTAAACAGACGGCTAAGGTAATACGGACTGATCCGGAACGTACCGGCCACCTCGGTCAGCGCCAGCGATTTTCTATAATTATCATTCACATAGCGCACGATCGCCTGCATACGAGGGTGAACAACCGGCGGCCCATCTTCAGCATTGCCGACCCTCCCCGCCTCCCGGTTCCGGTAAGCGTACAGCAGCAGCTCCAGCGTCCGATGCCGAAGCAGCATACCGCTTCCTTCTCCCGGATGCAGCAGCTCCCCAAATATATCATCGATCCCCCGTGCCAACACCTCGTCCTCCGGCGAAGGCAGCCGCAGAATCGGGACATCCCACCGGAACGGCTCCAGGAGCATTCCTGCCAAGTCGTCAGAACAGGCTCCCTCGATCAGCTCCGGCTCAATATAGAACACAATCCGGTCATGATCCGGCCTTCCGCTGTCCAGCGTTCGATGCACCGTGTTCCGATCCACAAACACCAGATCGCCCGCCTTGATGCGGTATGAGCGATCCTTGATGAAATACACCCGCTCCCCGGACATCAAATAATACAGCTCATAGTGTTCATGCAAATGGGTATCCGTCATGCTGAAGTGGCCGACGCGGCGGTCATATTCGATCCCAAGCTTTCCGTCAGGATCATGGTACTCCGCTTGAAACGGCTTGGTCATGGACACCCCTCCCTTTTCCTTGAATTATAGCAAAATAAGCGGGTTTTGAAAGCGGTTACGCATGAAATGCGGAGAAATAAATGCTCCATTGTTATAATCTGAGCCTATATCAAGGAGGCGATTAAGATGAGCACGAAGAGGAAGCGTTATGTACTCGTAGGTACAGGCGGGAGAGCAGAATTTTTCTACGGGGCGATAGCCGCGCGGTTTCGGGAGAACTCCGAGCTGGTTGCCTTTTGCGATATAAACCAGACCCGGATGAACTACGCCAACAAGCTGCTGCGGGATAAATACAGCCATCCTGAAATCGCTACGTACACTGCCGACCGGTTCGACGACATGATTGCTGCCGAGAAGCCCGATATTGTCATCGTTACCAGCGTTGACCGGACACATCATAGATACATCATCCGGGCCATGGAGCTTGGCTGCGATGTCATCACAGAGAAACCGATGACCGTGGATGCGGAGAAATGCCAGGCGATTCTGGATGCCGCCAAGGAAACCGGCAGAAACATCAGGGTGACGTTCAACTACCGCTATGCTCCTCACCATACGAAACTGCGGGAGCTCATTATGAATGACACGATTGGCAAGGTGACATCCGTTCATTTCGAATGGCTGCTGAACACTCGCCACGGCGCAGACTATTTCCGGCGCTGGCATCGGGACAAGCGCAACAGCGGCGGCCTGCTCGTTCATAAATCCACACATCATTTCGATCTGGTCAATTTCTGGATCGGGTCCCAGCCCGAGAGCGTGTTTGCCTTTGGCGATTTGATGTTCTATGGCAGAGAGAACGCGGAGGAGCGCGGCGTCACCCAGTTTTACAACCGGGCTACCGGCAATCCGCTGGCCAAGGAAGATCCGTTCGCCCTTCATCTCGATGACAATGCCCACCTGAAGGCCATGTATCTGGATGCGGAGCCGGAGGACGGCTACCAGCGCGACCAAAGCGTGTTCGGAGACGGCATCAACATTGAAGATACGATGGGCGTGCTGGTGAAATATCGCAATAAAGCGATTTTGACCTATTCCCTTGTTGCCTATCAGCCGTGGGAGGGATACCGCATTGCCATCAACGGCACCAAGGGCCGGATCGAGATGACGACGGTGGAGCAGTCCTATGTCAATTCCGGCGGGGACAAGAAGCTCGAAGGCGCGTTAAAAGGCAAAAGCCTGCAAGTGCTGCCGATGTTCGGAGCACCTTATGAGGTTCAGGTTGAGGAAAAGGAAGGCGGACACGGCGGCGGAGATCCTGTGCTGCTGAATGACCTGTTCGGCGAACCGGAGCCGGATCCGTTCGAGCGGGCCGCGGACCATATCGACGGCGCCCGGTCCATCTTGACCGGAATCGCGGCGAATCGTGCCATTGCCACCGGCCTGCCTGTCCACATCGACAGTCTCGTACGCTTCTAAGTCATGCTCCATTCTCCCGGTTTCATATAAGGCTGCGTCCATGACGCAGTCTTATTTCTGTTTCAGCTCCCGGGTAACTAGCCGTCTGAGGACATCGTGGAGCTTGGCTGAGCCGTATGCTGCTGAACGCTGCGCAAATTAAACAACAGAAACAGAGCACCTGTCACCGCGACCACGGCAGACAGTATGAAGAACAGAGCCGGGAAGCCATACTCATCAACGACCGAACTTAGCACGGTTTGCGTTCCGGCCAGCCGTCTACTCTTGGCGCCAGATCAGCAGCCTACACCCGCTGATGGTTTCGAATCTGGTTTTTGATGGCCAAAAGGGCGCCCATATGAAGTCCCTCATGGAAGATTGTTCTCACAAGCACCTGCTCCAGGGTATGCATCCCCATGTCCGTGGACGGAAACTCCTCCTCTAACCGATCCCGGTACTGCTGCTCTATGAAGCGAGGCTGCTCCTGAAGCAGCGAGATCAATTCTGAGAATGACGGGGTTTCATCCGTGAAATTCGAGGGGTTGGTTCCGTAACCGAACCATTGATTAAAGCTCATCGGAACCGGCATGTCCTCTTTCGTAAGCGCGCGTATCCATAAGTACTGATCCAGGACCACATGCCCCAGATTCCACCTAATATTGTTGTTGAAACCATCCGGTACAATCTCAGCCTCAGCTTCGGATACGTCTTGAACCACATCCAATAGCACCTTGCGGTATGTATGCAGCTGCTCAAACAATACCTCATGTCTTCTTTCCATCGAACCCCTCCTAAATTTTGATATATCATATAATTATATAAAAAAATATAAAATCCTTTATCCCGCGAAAATAGAAACGCCTCATCTGCAACCAAACTTAAACAAAAATGACCCCTGAAGATGAAGACTTCAGAGGTCATTTTATATTTATTCGATCATATTCCTTATTACAGCTTGACGACCTTGCCGTTCGCCTGGGATTCGAATGCGCCCAGAATTACGTTCAGGGAGCGCAGTCCTTCTTCACCGGAGATTCTTGGAGGCGTGTTGGTCACGATGCAATCAACGAACTCATCAATGACACCGCTTGGTACTTGCTTCTCGTTCGTTGCCATCGCGCCGACTTTGTAGGTTTCCACAGTACCGTTGGTCAGCTCCACGATAACCTCGTCGCCTTCCACTGTACCGATCTTCATAACGCCATGCTCACACCAGAGAACCGTACCGTTGTCGCCGCCGCGGTAGTGCGTCCAGCTCGCCATCAGCGTGCCGACAGCGCCGCTCTTCATGCGAACGATGCAGGTTGCGTTGTCGTCCACATCGGTTCCTTCTTTATGAACGGTGCCGATGAAGCCTGCCACCTCGACGATCTCGTCGTTCAGAAGATAGCGGATAAAGTCG
Source organism: Paenibacillus sp. 7541 (assembly GCF_002276395.1). NCBI lineage: Bacteria > Bacillati > Bacillota > Bacilli > Caryophanales > Paenibacillaceae > Paenibacillus > Paenibacillus sp. 7541. Next base: position 11,336 of record NZ_NQLZ01000017.1, read on the forward strand.
GATTTATGCACACCAAGGTCACCCATCGCGCCCATGATCGCTTCATCCTTGCGGAAGAACCAGCTGTCGCGTCCGTCCACGCTCCATCCTTCCGGACCGCCATGGCCGAAGGAAGTACGGAAGATCAGAACTTTACCAAGCCGGCCGGAATCGAGAATTTCCTTCGCTTTCACATGCGGAGGCATGAGGCGCTGATTGTGGCCAACCATCAGGAACACATTGTTCTTGCGGGCAGCTTCGATCATTTGCTCGCCTTCTTCTGTCGTTGCAGCCATTGGCTTCTCTACCAGCACATGCAGCCCGGCATTTGCCGCAGCAATTGTCATCGGCGCATGCAGATAGTTCGGTGTACATACGCTAACCGCATCCAGCTTCTCGTTCTTCAGAAGCTCCTCATAGTCGGCATAAGCCTTGCCGCCATACTGTGCAGCCATCTCTTCAGCACGTGCAATAACCGGATCGGCAAAAGCGACCAATTCAACATTTTCATTTGCTGCATATTCAGGAATATGTCTGCGCTGGGCAATAGCACCACAGCCGAATACTGCTACTCTTACTTTGCTCATGAATCAATCTTCCTTTCCGATTAAAGGTTCGTTTGTTTAATTAAGCGCGGACATGCTGTCCAGGGGCCTAGCATGATGATCCCGCTTGGTCAGGCAGCTTCCTGAACCAAAGGGATCATGCTGCTAAGCGGTTAGATGAGACAACAACACACATCAAGCACTGATCGTGGTCCCTGAACCATTAAAATTGGTTCAGGTAGTTCTGTTTCAGCCAGTTCATGCTGTTCTCAACACTTTGAAGCGGCGGGTTCTGACATACATCCTGCTCCACGATAAGCCATTCCGTGCCTGCGTCAGAAGCAGCCTGGATAACGCCTGGAAGGTTAACAGAACCTTGACCAAGCTCCAGCGTCTTCATGCTGCCATCAGCTTCCTTGCTGAAATCTTTCAGGTGAAGGAGCGGCAGACGGCCAGCATACTTGGAGATGTACTCCAGCGGATCCTGTCCGGCAAATTGTACCCAGCATACGTCCATTTCCACTTGCACGGCATCCGGCGTTGTGGCTGAATACATCGCGTCGAACACAAACTCATCTTCTACCTTGGCTTCGAATTCAAAGTCATGGTTATGATAACCGAAGATCAGTCCCTGCTCGCGAGCCAATTCTCCCACTTCCTGAAGGTACGGGAACAAGCGCTTCCAATCTTCAACCCCGCGCTCCTCCGGAGCCACATACGGACACATCATGTATTTAGCGCCGATGGTCTTCAGATAATCGATTTCCTTCTGAGCGTCCTCGCGAAGCAAATGCAGACCTACATGGCTGCCGATCGCTTTCAGACCGAGTTCTTGAAGAAGCGTTTTCATTTCTTCTGCGGGAATGTCGCCGTATCCTGCAAACTCTACGCCTTCATATCCGAGCTCGGCTACCTTGCGCAGTGTTCCGCGGAAATCCTTCGCTGTTTCATCGCGCAGCGTGTACAGCTGCAGACCAATGTTCATTCTTCTCATCTATTACGCACCTCAATTCAAAAAATGAGTAACTGCTCTATCTGCTACTATCATACATGCATATAGGCTAAAATGAACATAAACAATATGATTGCAACATGAACTATTTGCTCATATTTTTACTGGAGGTACTTTCCATGTTGGATGCAAGGCTGCTGATCTGTGATTACTCCTACCATTTTCAGCAATTCAGCAACAGTCATCGGGGCGGCCTGACGACCTATCTGTTCCGTCTCCAAACCGAGGGCGCCTGCGAAATCTATTGCAACGGAACGGTTCACCAGGTACAGGGCGGCGACCTGCTGCTTCTGCAGCCTGGGGATGAATATGAACTGCGAGTCAAGGACGACGCCCAGGACGGTCGGGTGTCCAGCGGAGATTATTATTTATTCTGCGACGGGGAATGGATCGATGAGTGGTGGGGGCGCATGAACCGCCCTGTCGTCAGCCATGTCGGTCTGGACGATCATCTGCTGGGGTTGTGGCGGCAAATGCTGCTGGAGAAGCGCCGGGGACTTGAGGAGGAGAACAGCGAGCTGGCCGGCTATTTACTGCGCAGTCTCTGCCTTTGTCTGGACCGGACGATTATGGAGACCAAGCCGGCAGACCGCCTTGCTTTCACCGCCCTGCGGCTGAAGCGGTTCGTGGAGGAGCATGCAACGGTAACGTTCAAGCTGGAGGAAGCCGCCGCTTCAGTCGGCCTCAGCCAGTCTCGGGCCGCGAAGTTGTTCCGGGAATACTATGGCAAAACGATGATCCAATATGCGCTGGATATCAGGCTGAATGCCGCGATAGAACGGATGAAATACAGCACCATGACGCTTGAGGAAATCGCGGAAACCTGCGGTTTTGCCAGTTACTCCTACTTCCACCGCGTATTTCGGGCCAATTACGGCATGTCGCCAATGAAGTTCCGGGAAACAGCCGCCGTACCGGACACCTTTCCCGACTGGGATGATCACCTGATTACGGGCAGGCAGAGCTCGGACAGCACAAGGCCGCAATAACAGAGTTGTCATGCTCCCCACGGATAAAACGACTATAGTAATGAAATAAACAAAAGCAGCAGGAGCAGGCCTTCATCAGGCCCTGCTCCTGCTGCGAGGGAATTCGTTCATGTGTTAAATGGTTTATAAGCTTGGTCATTCATATGCTTCATTACGATCGCTTAGCCCTTGATCGATCCGGCCACCATGCCCTTCATGATCTGCTCCTGCAGGATCAGATACGCTACGATCGTCGGAATGACCGCAATGGCCATCGCGCTCATCGTGAGGCTGTAGTCGGTGCCGAAGCCGTCCGAGAACAGGGACAGGCTCAGCGGCAGCGTCTTCAGGGACTGCGTATTGATGAAGACGAGTGCAAACGAGAAGTCGTTCCAGAACCTGAGGAACGCCAGGATCGAGACGGTGGCCACAATCGGCAGGCAGAGCGGAAGGATCATTCTGCCGAAGATCCCCCACCAGCCGCTGCCGTCAATCATGGCCGCCTCTTCAATTTCCCTTGGGATGGAAGACATGTAAGCCATCCCGAGAAAGATTGCGATCGGCAGCTCAATCGCCGTGTAAGGCAGAATTAACGCGCCATAGGTGTCCAGCAACCCGATTTTGTTCATCATGATGAATAGCGGAACCAAGGTGCTGTGAATCGGAATCAGCAATCCGACGGTGAAGAGCATCACGATGACTTTTTTGAGACGAAACTGAAATCGGGATAACGCATAGGCTGCAAGCAAGCTGAATATGATGGTCAGCACCATCGCAGCCAGCGTCACGATGGTCGAATTTAGCATCGCTCTTCCCATATTTCCGAGCTCCCAAGCCCGGAAAATATTGTCCGTCATCCACTCGGTCGGCAGACCGTAAGGATTGGAGAAGAAATCCTGATTGGTCTTGAACGCGCTGGAGAAAAGCCAGTACAAGGGATAGAGCGTAACCACTGCATAGACGAACAGCAACAGCTTTCCGAAGCCGGACAGTCCCTTAAGCAGCGTCTTCTTGCTGGAACCGGAATTTCCGGAACCGGTCGTTAATGAACTCATATCGCTCCCTCCTTCATGTTAGCTGGGCTTTCTGCGCGTGATGATATAGTTCAAGCCGATCAGCAATGCGCTGATCACCATAATCATGGTGGAGACGGCCGAGCCGAAACCGTAACGGTACACCGCAAAGGTGCTGTTATACATGTAGGTGGCCAGCAGCTCCGTAGAGCGGGCCGGTCCGCCGCCGGTCATGATCATGACATGGTCGAATGCTTTCAGGCTTCCCGAGATACAGAGAATGATGGTTACCACCACCGTGCCCCAGATCATCGGCAACGTAATGCTCTTCAGCTTGTTCCATCCGGCAGAGCCGTCGATTTTCGCCGCATCATGAATCTCGGGTGAGATGTTCTGCAGGGCGGCGATGAAGATGACCATATACGGGCCGATGTTGGCCCAGTTGATCGGAATCGAAATCGCCAGCATGTTCACCTTCGGATCGGACAACCAGGCCCGGGTCCAGGATTCCAGTCCGAGCAGCTCCAGCACGTAGTTGGCGATGCCAAACTGCGGATGGTAGATGTAGCCCCAGATCAGACCGACAACTACGGTGGACAGCACCATCGGCATGAACACAGCCGACCGGATGAAGCGTGTAAAGAACGAATTTTTAGACAACAGGATGGCCAGGATTAGGGCAACCGGAACTTGGCCGATGATCGATGACACGACCAGAATCAGGTTGTTTCGGAGCGCCCGCCAGAAGACCGGGTCCTTTAACATTTCCGTATAGTTGTCAAGCCCGATAAAGGTGGCGTCCCCGAAGCCCTTCCAGCTAAAAAATCCGTAGTATGCCGACCAAAAGACCGGTACAATGACAAATGTCAGAAAAATCAGAAGCGCGGGAAGCAGCGCTATCGCTATAAATCCTTTGCTTCGCATGGCTGTAGGCATGGCAGCCTCCTTCCTAATCCTCGTGCGTGATCATCCAAGATGTCTTATGGAGTAGCCGATCTGGCCTGCGCGTCCTGAAGCCGCTGTGCGACTTCCTCGACAGAGCCGCCCATCATAATCTCCTGCAGACCGTTGTTGATCACCTCAGCCGCTTCCGCAGACAGATAAGCATCATACACCGGCGTAATTCCGCTTGATTTCACCAGATTAAAGGCTTTGTAGTACAGAGGCGTAACTTTGGATTCGTCAATCTCGGTGTCGTACATTACCATGGAGTTGCTCTCTGCGATCGCCTTCTGCGCTTCCGGACCACTCATCGTGTAGATCAGTTCCAGCGCCAGTTCTTTCGCTTTGCCTTCGGTTCTGCTGCTGAGGGCCATGCCGCCGCCTGCGCCGCCCGTAATCGTATTGGCTTCCCCTCTGCCTTCCGGAATCGCCGGAACTACAGTAACTTCAATATCCTTCATTTGCTCTTCCGTAGCTGATGCAGCGAGGTTTGTCAATGTCCACGCACCGCTGATCATCATCGCTGCATTGCCCTGGATGAAGTATTGCTCAGCCTGCGTATTGTCGATGCTGTTTGCACCTTCCTGGAAGGCATTGTTGTCTACCAGCTGTTTGAAGTAACCCAGCGCTTCGATAAACTCAGGATCAGTAAATTTCGCCCCTTGCTGTGCAACAGCATTGACGAACCAGTCAGTTCCGGTTACCCGGTCTGCAATGGCGCCAATAATGGTCGATTGAGCTACCCAAGGCGCTTTGTTGCCAAGTGCAATCGGCGTTACGCCGTTATCATTAAAGGTGTTAATGGCTGTCATCAGCTCATCCCACGTTGTCGGTACCTCTACGTTATGCTGTTCGAACAACGCTTTGTTGTAGAACAACATCGAGGTTGCGGACATCGCAATCGGAGCGGAATAGAATTGACCTTCTTCGAATTCATACGGGTCAAACGCTCCATCCAGGAAGCTGTCTCTCCATTCCGGATGCGCATCCAGAATTTCCGTAATCGGCTGAATCAGGTTTGCTTGATGAAATTCGGCAGACTGACTTCCCGCGTATACAAGAAATACGTCCGGCATTTCATTAGCGGCTGCCACGGTGCTCAGGCGTTGACGGTAACCGTCGGTTGGAATCGCCTGCGCATCCAGCGTTACCTCTGGGTGCTCTGCGGCAAATTGGTCGATAAAGCTTCTAACTGTTTGGGCCCGAAGATCGTCACCCGCAAAGTTGTGCCAGACCGTCAGCTTTACCTTTTCCTCGCTAGTTGAGCTTCCGCTGCCTGTCTGATTGCTGCTCTGCCCGCCTCCGCAGGCTGCAAGAATCAGTGTCATCATCAGCAGTACAAGACCTATTTTCCGTTGTGGTCTCATGGTCAATCCCCCTTTTTTTTAGTCGATTGCAGTTAATGTCTAGCTGATTAGTCCAAGTATATAAGAGCCTGCACCCGCTACACAGGGGATATAATTCAGTCGATAGAGGGACAAAATTCAGAACTTGTCCGATATTCGGAAGGTGTCTGACCTGTAAACTTCTTGAATAAGCGGTTGAAATACTTGATATCCTCGTAACCGACATCGTTGGCGATTTCGCTCACTTTGGCTGGCGTTTCCTTCAGCAATATCATCGCCTTGCGCAGTTTGGCCTGGGTCACAAATTCGATGTAATTCTGCCCGGTCTCCTTCTTGAACATCTCACTAAAATAGTTCGGATTCATATGAACATGCCGTGCAACCTGCTGCAAGGACAGGCTTAACCCCAAGTGCTCGTGGATATACTCCACCGCCCGCTGCACGGGGCTCGTAGCTGCCGACATCTCGCCATACTGCTTCATGATCCGCTCCAGGGCCTGAAATAGCAGTTCATCCGGACGGCTGTTCAGCTCGCGAATATTCAGCGCGTCCTGCTGCTGCAGCGGCTTGGTGTAGCCGATCGAGGCAGCCGCGCGCTCCAGCCAGCGCTGGGCAGCGACAAGCAGTGAGTTCAGATAGGCTTCCGCTGAGCCGGGCGTCGCCTCCTTGCTGCTTCGGATACGCTCAAACAGCTCGGCCACCCATGCCTCGAGTCTGGCCCGACTGCCTGAGCGCAGCAGGGACGACAGCTCGGATTCTTCCTCTACGCTGCATACGGTCCGTATGCCCTTTCGTTTTCCGATATCCGCATAGCGAATGCTTTGCTCCCCGCCAAGCAGCCACATGTACGAGCTGGCCTGCACCGCCGTATCCAAGGCTCGCGGAAGCTCCCCAAGACGGCTTACCGACTCACCGCTGGCCGATATGATCTGATAGCCGGTGCTCGGCTGCACCTTGCGGATGGCCGCGTCCATTCTGCTCAGCGCACCGGGCTCTTCAACCCGCGTCAACACGAGCAGCATGCCGCTCCACTCCAGCCATGCACAAGGCACCGATTCAGCCAGACAGCCTCCGATCAACCCCAGCAAGTCCCCGCCGGGGCTGCCGTCTCCACTGTGCTCCGGCAGGCGTATCGACAGCATCCATACCTGGAGCTGTCCCTGTCCCTCATCCATGCGCAGATCAGGGAACCGCTCCTTGAACTCCTCCTGAGCCTGTTCATCAGGGGACACGCCGGATGCGAGCAGTCGCCGCAGAAAGCCGCGATTCACCACCATCTCCTGCGCTTTGCCCTGCGCCTGGCTCTGACGCCGCTTCTCCAGCCGGTCCTTCACCTTCAGAGCAGCCTGGACGATTTCTCCAGGGCGGCTCGTCTTCAGCAGATAATCGCGCACCCCTTCGCGCATCGCCTGCTGGGCATACGTAAATTCGTCAAAACCGGAGATGACAATGATCTCGATCCCCGGAAATTGCTGTTTCACCTCATGAGCCATATCCAGGCCGCTGATTCCCGTCATCCGAATATCCGTAAAAATAATGTCCGGCATTTCATCCGGGATACGCTGAAGTGCCTCCTCGGCCGAGGCAGCCGGCGGCAGCATCGTGAAGCCGTAATCCGACCACTTGATCACCGTGCTCAGACCATTGCGTATAATGACCTCGTCATCGACAATCAACACCTTCATTGCCCATCGCCTCCCTCGTCTATGGGTTCTCGTCCGCCATTCCCTTGAATCTCCGCGGAAATGGTGAACGCAATTCGGGTCCCAACACCTTCCGTGCTGTCCACATGCAGCCCTGCGTTTTTGCCATAGTGAAGCATCAGTCTTCGGTGCACATTGCGCAGGCCGTAGCTGCGGCGCACCCCTCGCTCCTTCGCGTCCTGAACCGGCGGCTCTGCGAGCCCTTCTCGCAGCCATCTCAGTCGCTCGGGACTCATCCCGATGCCGTTGTCCTCTACCACGTAACGGATAAGATCGCCGCTCTCCTTCTCGACGCGGATCACAATCGTTCCTTCACCGTCCCGTTTCAAGATGCCATGCAGCATCGCATTCTCCACCAGCGGCTGCAGCAGAAGCTTCAGCATCCTCCGGTCAAGCAGCTGCTCATCCACATGAGCCTCGAACCGGAATTTATCCGGATAGCGGATCGACTGAATGTTGACATAATGGCGCACATGCATAATCTCCTGCTGAATGGTGCAATATTCCTGACCGCTGTTGAGACTGAAGCGCAAGAAATCGCTGAGCGACCCGACCATCTCGGCAATCTTCACATCCTGATTCATCAAGGCCAGCCAGTGAATGGAGGAAAGCGTGTTGTAGAGAAAATGCGGATTGATCTGCACCTGCAGCGCATGCATGTCCGCCTCCTTCTTCAGCGATTCGTTCAGCTTCACTTCATCGGTCAGCTTCACAATCCGCGAACTGAGCCGATTGTAGCTAATGATTAGCTGGCCTACCTCGTCCACCGTCTTGACCGGCAGCACCGGCAGCGGCTCTTCCGGGCTGGAATTCTTCAGGAACCGGGCCAGCACGGTTAGCGGATTCGTAATCTTCTGAATCAGGAACAGCACCAGGATGATAACCAGCAGCACGGCCACCGTAACCGCCACTGCCGTTAAATTCAGAAAATACTGGTTCTGTGAGCGATACTCCTGAGTCGGGATGATCCCGACCAGCATCCAGCCCACGCTTGGCATTTTTTTGTACAGCACCGTCTTCTTCCCGGCACCCTCGCCATAATCAAAATTGCCGCTTATCCCGTGAAACTCGCCCATGGATGGATAATAGTCAGCCAGCGTCTGATTCGTCTCCAGCTCCGGCGGGCCGGCGATAATGCGCTGATTCTCATCCACCAGCACGACAAAGCCTGTCTGCTCCAGCGCCGCTTGCCGAACATGGGTCGCAATCACGTTCTGATCGAGGTTGATCTGCAAATTGCCAATCGGCCTGTACTTGTCCGTGCTGCGAATCGGCCTTGCCAGCGTAATTACCTTCCTTACGCCCTCGGAAGTCCATTGCCTGTGCACGACCGACCACCACTTGGCATGCTCCTCATAATAGCCAGGCTCTTCCTGCGCAATATCCGTGAACTCCGACCGCACAAGGGTCCGAAAGGAAATCGAATCCTTATCATCCAGCGGCTCCACAATAATGTTGGCGATATAGTCTTTGGAGAAGGCCAGATTCGTTAGAAAGTTAAAAATCGCCGTCTGCTGGATGTAATTGCTCTGACTGCTCCTGAGATATGACTGCACTTCCTTGTGTCCGATTAAGAATACCGATATATTCTCGGCATCTTTCACCGTTGTGCCCAAGTACGCCTCCAGTTGGCGCAAGGTGTTCATTCCTGAAATTTTGGCCTTTTCCTCCGTGAAGCTCTCCGCCATTCGAAAAGAAAAAATGCCCAGAAACAGCAACGGAACCAAAGTTGCAATAATAATCAGCAGGGAAAGCTTATGCTTGAGAGACTTGCCGAACCATTGCCGCATATTCCCACCTCATCGCTAGACCCTGCAAGAAAGGGTGTGTGATATTACCTAACATTGAATGCGTTTCCCTGAATAAAATACGACATTTTTTTCGATTTTGTGTCAGATTTACTCCTATCTTAGAGGATACTTAAGTCTTAAGTAAATGGTAATAAAGTCTTATACATAAAAATTTATGCAGAACATAAATGCGAAAGACTGGTAGAATCGCTAACTTTTCGACGTCATTTCTAAGCGGACGGGTGAGGGTAACTCTTCATAAATATGAAAGCTCCTACGAAAGCTTCCGGTGACAAGCGATAATCAAAATGAAAGAAGTGAAATCTGGAGATTCCATTTCAAAGTCAGGATAAAAGAGGAATCGATGTCAAGACCATCCAACATCACGTTCAGTGTGATTATTCATACCATTCAAATCAAGCTGTTCTCTCCTTATAAATAGAAAGAATAGTGCAGCTTGTCCATCCCCTCTGTTAAAACCTGCTTCACCATGTTCCTTCGACTTATCGAATATGGTAGATTTAATGGATACCCAGAACTTTTTTTGCGCGGGGGACGACCTTATGAATTCAATACCGACAATAGATGACGCACAGTGGCAGCAGCTTATTCAGAGCACTGCGGAGCACTTCAGCGATGTGACGATCAAGCAGGGCTTCCAGTACTTCAAGCTGGGGCGAGTCCGGTCGACCGACACCGGAGAGGATGGCGTCATTGACGCCGAGGTTCAGGGGAAGGAACTCTATCGTGTTCGTCTGAACTGGAACTCCCTGGAAGATAGCGAATGCAGCTGCCCTGTCAGCAAGGACTGCAAGCATATTGTGGCCGTGATGATGGCGTATGCCCAGGCGCTGGGGCGCTCGGTGCACGCTTTGGCCAATGCGCACGCTGCCGGGTTTCGGTCTGCGGTTTATGCCGGGCAGGCGGCGGTAGAGCAGCGTCTGCGACAGGCCGAGTCGGTCAACTGGCGGGAGAAGGCCGAACAATTGGCAGAGCAGCCGATCAGCGCCTGGTACGAGCTGTTTGAGCTGTGCACCGCCTCGCTCGGGGCCAATGCCAACAATTCCTTTTACGTTAAAAATGCGCTTTCCTCCCTCCATCACATCAAACCGCCGCTGCCAGCGGCGTTGGATCCGCTGTATGAGCTTAACGCTCATCTCTTTGTCCTTGGAAAGCTGCTGAAGCAGCCGAACGCCTGGGCTTCCTCTGGAACCTATCTCGGCTATCATACCCACATAGCTGCTGACCAGCTGCTGCGGGTAATCGGACAGATTATGGCAGGCGGGCTTGCGGCGGCTGAAGCGGAAGCCTATCGACCACGGCTTGATGAAACCTTGAACCGCATCCGGCAGCATATGCTGGTGGAGCCGCGAAACCGCAAATATTATGCCCACACCTATATCCAGTTCTGGCTGCATTGGAAGCGGCCGCTTCACCCGGAGCCTGCCGCCTATGAGGACGAGCTGCGGCATCTGCAGGCGGCAGAAGCGGAACTGGGCACTGCCTTGTCGAAGACGCACTGGCTGATCGCGCAGGGGCTGATGCACTTCTATTTAAACCGGGATGACGAGGCGTTGGCAGCCATGGAGGAAACCCGTCACCAGGGCGATCTGCCGGCAGGCCCAATCCTTCATTTCTTCCAGGTTCTCTATAATGAGGCACAGTGGGAGCGTCTCAAGCGATGGCTGATCCGGCTCGGACCGATGCTGGAGAGCAACATCACCGATCATATGCGCGGCTACCATGCCTACTGGCAGACGATCGTGGAGCAGTCGCCAGACGCGCTCGGGGATATGTGGGATACCCTTCGCAAGATGCTCCCTTACTCGATGGACATCTATCAGGAGGCCCTGATTCACTACGGGGAATGGAGGCTGTGGATCGATTTGCAGCTAAGCCTGAAGAAAGAGCCGCTGCAGTTTCGGGTCAGCGAGCTTCAGCCGATCGAGAAGAACGCCCCTGAACTCCTGCTGCCCTTCTATCATCAGGCTGTCGAGCGCTATATCCTTCACAAGAACAGGGACGGCTACAAAGCGGCCGTCAAGCTGCTGAAGCGGCTGGCCAAGCTGTATAAACGACTGAAGCGGCAGGAGCGGTGGGACCTGTTCATCACAGGGCTATCGGTCCGTCACAGCCGTCTTCGGGCATTTCAGGAAGAGCTGCGGAGAGGAAAGCTGTTATCATGAGCCATTACACAGATACGATGAAAATCCATGTCGCTTTGACCGAATACGGCGATGCGCTGATCTACGGCTCCACCAGCATGCGCAGCACGCTGCCGGGCATGGAGCTGAAGCACCTACTGTTCGCATGGCATGAGGAATCACTGTACGGGACTGAACTGGCGGTCGAGGCCGTTGACGAGGTCGAGGTGATCATCCTGCCGGCAGAGCAGGTCGTTTCGTTCTTTGCAGAGCTCCGGCTGCTGGAGCATATCGAGTGGACTTGGGATGAGGAAACCGCCATGTTCATGAAGCTGGCGGCCCGATTTGCAGCCTGGATCGAAGCGCAGAACTATGTGCCGAGCCTTGACGCTTTCCGGCAAGGCAAGCTGAGCTGGACCTGGGATGAACGGGCACTGGAGCCCGACGAACGCGAGATGATTAAGCTGTTGGCAGACAGCCCTTACTACAAAGAAGGACTCGAAGCGGCCTTCTCGGCTGCGGTGGATCGGCTGCGTTATACCGCCGAAGCGGCTGAAGCCGATCTGCGCCGCGAATACCCGCTGCTATTTGCCGCCGACCGGTCCGCGGCAGATGGCATGGATCAGCATGCCTGGCTGATCCATATCGGATGGCGGCCGGATACGGCACCGTTTCGCCCGCTGCTTCAGCTGCTGGAGCCGGACGAGGAGGCGCACGATTGGCGGCTCCTGCTTATGCTCCAGGACAAGCAGGATGCCGGGCAGCTGATCCCGATCGGCCTCAAGGATGGCGGCTCGGCACTTGGCTCGTGGCCCGAAGCATGGGACACTCACATCCATGAGCGTGCCGCCGCCTGGCTCACAGGCCTGCGCGCAGCGCTCCCGGCGGACATGCTGGTCGAGGGCGGGAGCTTCCTCGGCCAGCCTTTGTCCGATGAGCAGGCATGGCGGTTTCTGACCGAGGTCAGCCACCGCCTGCTGCAGACAGGCTGGCAGGTGCTGCTCCCCGCCTGGTGGGAGGCAGCGCGCCGGAAACAGCCGAAGCTGCGGGCCAAGCTGCGCGCCGGCGAAGGGGGAGAAGGCGCGCAAGGCGGCCGTTCGATGTTCGGGCTCGATTCGCTGATCAGCTTCGATTGGCGTATCGCCATCGGTGAGACGAGCCTGACCGAGGCCGAGTTCAAGGAGCTTGTAGCCCGGGGCGAGCGGCTCGTCCGCTTCCGCAACGAGTGGATTCCGCTTGATCCGGCGCTCGTCGCCCAAATCCGGCAGATGATGGACGGCATGAACCGGGAAGACGGATTGTCCTTCCAGGATATTCTGCAGCTGCATCTGCTGGAGTCCGAGGGGGAGCGCAAGTACTCCGGCGCGCCGGCGCGGAAGGATGATCCCGAGAAGCAGCTGCAAACGCCGGAACGGGTGAAGCTCGCCGTCGAGCTGAACGAGCATTTCGCCAAGCTGCTCGGCCAGCTGGTCAGGCAGAAGGAATGGCCAAGCGTTCCTGTCCCCGACGAGCTTAAGGCCACGCTGCGCACCTATCAGCATGAAGGCTTCTCCTGGCTTGCCTTCATGCGCCGTTACGGCCTTGGCGCCTGTCTGGCAGACGATATGGGTCTCGGCAAAACAGTCCAGTTTATCGCGTACCTGCTGCATGTCAAAGCGTGGGCGGTCCGGCCGAATGAGGTACGCCTGCCGTCCCTTCTTATCTGCCCGACCTCGGTGCTGGGCAACTGGCAGAAGGAGCTGGAACGGTTTGCGCCTTCCCTCAGGGTGGTGCTGCATTACGGCAGCAGACGCAAAACCGACGAGGCGTTTTTCAGAGAGGTACACGATGCGGATATCGTGCTCACCTCGTATGCAACGGCCGCCCTGGATCAAGAGATGTTAAGAGAGATGAAATGGGAAACGATCGGCATCGACGAAGCACAAAATATTAAAAATGCGGAAACCCGGCAGTCCATAGCCGTGCGCAGCCTCCGGGCCAGACACCGCGTGGCACTGACGGGCACGCCGATCGAGAATCGGCTATCGGAGCTGTGGTCCATCTACGACTTCATCAATCCTGGGTATCTCGGCAGCCTGCGAGGATTTAGCGGCCGATTCATCCAGGCGATCGAGAAAGACCAGGACGAGCAGCGCATGGCCGATCTGCAAATGCTCATCAAGCCGTTCATGCTTCGGCGCAAGAAGAAAGACCCGGCCATCCAGCTCGATCTTCCGGAGAAAAACGAGATGAAAACCTACATTCATCTGACTGCCGAGCAGAGCGCGCTGTACGACCAGACCGTACAGGAGCTGCTCCAGCGGATGGAGCAGCTGGAGGGAATCGAGCGCAAGGGCGCGATACTCGCAGCGCTTACGCAATTCAAGCAGCTCTGCGATCACCCGATCCTGCTGACGAAGGAGCCTTTGCCGGAGCTGCCAGCGTCAGCCAGACGATCCGGCAGCGAAGAGATGGGTGGCCCCCTGATCGACACCGAGGCAGTCGTCAGACGCTCGGCCAAGCTGGAGCGGCTGCTGGCCATGGTAAAGGAGCTGCGTGAAGAAGGCGACCGCTGCCTTATCTTCACGCAGTACATCGGCATGGGCGAGATGATGCAGCGAGTGCTGCAGCAGGAGCTTCAGGAGCCCGTGCTCTATCTGAACGGCAGCACGCCGAAGCGGACGCGCGACCGAATGATTGAACAGTTCCAATCCCGCTCCCTGCCGCCGGAAGCACAGCCGAATGTGATGATTCTCTCGATCAAGGCAGGCGGTGTCGGCCTGAATCTGACCGCGGCCAACCACGTGTTCCATTTCGATCGCTGGTGGAACCCTGCGGTGGAGAATCAGGCGACCGACCGCGCATACCGGATGGGACAGACCAAGGATGTTCAGGTCTACAAATTCATCTCCATGGGGACGCTGGAAGAGCGCATAGACGAGATGCTGGAAAGCAAGCAGCAGCTCAGCGATCAGATTATTTCCAGCGGCGAAGGCTGGATTACCGAGCTGTCCACCGATGAGCTTAAGGACCTGTTCACGCTGCGCCGGGACTGGGCATAATAAGAATCCTGGATTCCCGTCCTCCCTGCGGGGTACAGATCTCATGGGACATGTTGCAGCACGTCTATAGCAGGTGGTTCCGTGAATCTGGATAGGAAAATAGAAAGAAGCACTGGAGGGTCATTTATTCATGATTCTCCAGCGCTTCTTTTTTTGAGCAAAGATTACACTCAGCATCGACATTTTTATAGGAAATAATAGTAAAATATTACATTATGATGTAATCTATAGATGTGGTAATGCCTTGCTGTGTGGAAGACGGGTCTGCCCTCAGCGGTGTCCATCCGCCGTTCTCCAGCGGGCATAAATAAGCCCAGAAGGGAGATGACAACCTATCGCAAAAAAAGCATCATCAATATCATTTTATTGAAAAAGGAGGTTTCTCATGATGTTTAGTAAGCGGTTACATCGTTTCTGGCGAGTGATGCTGGGGCTGGTTGTTGTTGTATCCACGATCGGGTCGGTGTTTCTCCCGGTGTCCACAGCGTCGGCTGCACCCAGACAGGCGGAGAACATTAGCCGCGGCCTGGTAGCGGTGAAGGTAAGCAACGGCGTGTTCATCAGCTGGCGGCTGCTTGGGACGGAGCAGCTCCCGACTTCCTTCAATGTATATCGGAACGGAACTAAAGTGAACGCCGTCCCGATTACGAACAGCACGAACCTGCTGGATACTGCGGGCACGACTTCTTCCACTTATACGGTCCGGGCCGTCGTCGGCGGCGTGGAGCAGCCGGCCTCCCCCGCCGTCCGCGTGTGGGCAAACAACTACCTGGATGTCCCGATCCAGGCGCCTCCCGGCGGGAGAACACCGGATGGGGTGAACTATACCTACAGCGCCAATGATGCCAGCATCGGGGACCTGGATGGCGATGGGGAATACGAGATCGTGCTCAAATGGGACCCTACGAACTCCAAGGACAATTCCCAAGGCGGCTATACGGGCAATGTTTACCTGGATGCCTACAAGCTTAATGGCACGCGGCTGTGGCGAATCGACCTGGGTCGAAACATTCGGGCCGGCGCGCATTACACACAGTTTCTCGTTTATGATTTTGACGGAGACGGGAAGGCGGAGATCGTCTGCAAGACGGCGGACGGCACCGTTGACGGCACGGGCATCACCATCGGCAATGCCAATGCCGATCATCGCAACGCGAATGGTTATGTGCTCTCCGGGCCCGAGTTCCTTACCGTCTTCTCCGGTCAGACAGGCAAAGCCTTAACGACCATCGACTATGTTCCGCCAAGAGGAAATGTATCCAGTTGGGGCGACAATTACGGCAACCGTGTGGACCGCTTCCTGGCCGGAGTAGCTTATCTTGATGGCGTCCACCCCAGCATCATTATGGCACGCGGGTATTATACCCGGACCGTTGTTGTTGCCTATGACTGGAATGGCCGCGCACTGACCCGAAGATGGACATTTGACAGCAACAGCTCCACCAATCCCGGAACAGCCGGACAAGGCAACCACAGCTTAAGCGTCGCCGATGTCGACGGGGATGGCAAGGACGAAATCATCTACGGCGCTCTGACCATCAACGACAACGGGGCCACACTGTACAACACCAGACTCGGGCATGGCGATGCGCTGCATGTAGGAGATTTCAATCCAAACCGGCCTGGACTTGAAGTATTCAAAGTTATGGAGGATGCCAATGCACCTTACGGTGCTGCTGTATGGGATACCGCTACCGGGCAGATTCTGTGGGGGGTGCGTACCGGCAGGGACACCGGCCGGGGTATGGCCGCGGATATTGACCCGAACCATCCAGGGGTAGAGGTATGGGCCAGCGGCGGCGTCGGGCTGTATTCCATTACAGGCACCAAAATCAGCAATAACACGCCTTCGATAAACTTTGGCATCTGGTGGGACGGCGATCTGTCCCGAGAGCTGCTGGACGATATTCGGATCGACAAGTGGAATTACAACAACAACACCATGTACAATCTGCTAACCGGCTCTGGCGTCGCCTCCAACAATGGCACCAAAGCCACGCCAACGCTGCAGGCCGATCTGATCGGCGATTGGCGCGAGGAGGTCATCTGGAGAAAATCCGACAACACCGCGCTTCGCATCTACACAACTACCGATCTGACCAATCATAAGATATACACGCTGATGCATGATCCGGTATACCGGCTGAGCATCGCCTGGCAGAACGTCGCCTACAACCAGCCTCCTCATACAGGCTTCTTCCTGGGGAGCGGTATGGGGCCGGTTACGAAACCGGATATCTATGTCGTTCCATAACGAAACAGCAAGCCGTGACATGGCTTCATGTCACGGCTTTATTGTCGGCTTGCCCGTCCGCTCCGATGTGTCTCTGCCAACCTTATGGCCTGCACGCGTGTTGTTATTATTGGAAATAGACTCACGAAGAGCAGGCGCATAATGGCGCCGGTTCCATCGTATCGTCCATGATTACTAATTTAAGGAGTGCTGCTGATGCTTACCGTTATTCTCATTCTCCAGCTTGTCATCATCGGATATCTGTTTGTCATTAACGACAAGCTTCCCAAGAGGGATTTCGTCCAGGAGGCGCTGGACCGGGACGAGAAGCTCCGCGAACAAAGAGAGAAGCCGCGTTACAACCATGATGCTGATTCGTAATGCTGTACATAACCGGCAAAGCTCCCCGGCTTCTGCCCATTTAAAGGTTTATTCAGTTTATAACTCCTGGAGGCTTGGAAGTCCGCCTATTCCAAAATAATGATTCTTCCAATAATCACGCCTTCTTCATCCCGGGAAAACTGCATCGCTTTATAAGTCGTGCCGTCCCCGCTGAAATGGACTCTGTCGGAATCACCGGTCTGACCTTCCCTGAAAAAACTCGGACAGCGGTTCACCGATATGCAGGCATAATGAGGAGAAATCCCATACCTACACAGCCCCCGGGGCGACACTCATGAAAAATGCAGGCATAGAAAAAACCAGACCGGTGCGTCCGTCTCATCGGCACCTCGGTCTGGTTCATGTTTATTTACCTATTAAATTGTCCAAACGAACCGTGTATCCTTTGGACACATTTCCGGAATGGTCCACGGCTGTGAAGGTAATCGTATGGTTCCGGGGATTCTTCACCTCCGGCAGGAGCGCGGTCTGGATTCCGCGTCTTATTTCCAACGTTTCTCCGACTTGCTTTTTGTTCTTGAGCAGGCGGATTTGCACAAGCTTGCCATCCAGATCGTACGGTCCATCCCAGTACAGCCGGATGTGCCCGTTCTCTCGCACCGCCCGCACATTCTCCACCTCGCCCGGAGGCACTTCATCCGTCACCGGCTCTGGCGGTGCGGTTGGAGCTGTGAATACGTCCGGATCACCGAACGTAAATTTATCCAGGTTATACAGCCAATCCGAGCCTTTGAAGATCAGGAACACGATATGCTTGCCGGTGACGGGAGTCGTAACGTCCGCCGAGAACACCTGGAAATTCTGCCACCCTCCGGTTCCGTTCACCGTCGCGGTTGCCATCAGCGGCCCGTTCGGGCTATCGAGCCTCACTTCAATCGTACCGCCGCTGGTGTCACTGGCCGCATGAACATGGAACTGTTCCGGGCTCGTGTCGCCAAAGTCGATGTAGTTGTACATGGCATAAGGCTGATTCGGTCCATACATTCCTGCAAGGTATGTCTGGCCTCCGCCCTGCTCCGTGCCGAACCCGTCGCCAATCGTATAGTGTTCCGCTTCCAGTTTGCCGAAGGCATCCCGCGCCGAGCCTTTGACCGTCGTAAAGCTGAACCAGTCCAGATTGCACGGGAAGTTCTGACCATTCGTACCGTGAAATACGAGATACACGTCATGGATGCCGACAGCCTGTTCATGATCGATCACCGCCATCAATTCAACCCACTGGTCCCAATCGCCCAGGGCCGGAACCTGGACGACACCGACGCTTGGTCCGTCCAGGCGATCCAGCTTCACCTCGATTGTTCCGCCCTGATGGCCGCTAGCCACGCGCATCGTCACCCCTGCCGCACCACTGTCGCTGCCGAAGTCAATGCCGCGATACAGCGCATGAGCGCCATTGGCAATGCCCTCCAAGTAACCGTGCTCAGCGTTCACGCTCAAGCCCGAGCTGCCGTCCAGACCATCAGCGCGCAGTTTGGCATACGCGTGAGTCTGGGTCGGATCGGTCTTCGTGAAGCGGAACCAATTCAGGTTAAACAAATATTCATCATCCGCCTCGGTAAACACCAAGTACACGTCATGGGTGCCGGTAACGGTCACCGGATTCCCCTGCTCATCCTTGAGCACCGCGACCGCATCGATGAATTGATGCCATCCGCCGGTACCCTCCACGCGGACGTTGCCTACCAGCGGGCCATCCAGTGCGTCGAGCCGGACTTCGATGTTGCCGCCGCTCGTTCCGCTGGCAGCCCGGGCGATAAATCCGGTCGCGCCATCCGAGCCAAAATCCACGTTCTTATAGGCGGCGAAGTGCCCGGCCTGGATGCCGCCAAGCTGAAGCGTGCCCTCCGCACTGCCCTCCAGCACGAACCCTTTACCGATGTTGTATCTTTCCGCTTCGATCTTGTCATAGGCGCTCCTGGCCGGATAACGCAGCGTGACCTCCTGCGGCTCCACCACCGTAAGCGCCTGAACCGCACCAGAGGATGACCAAGACTCATAGGTGCCAGAGCGCAGTTGTCCGACCCAGTTGCCGTCGACAATTCCCTCCTCGTTGCGGTGACTCCAGGCCATCGCTGTATTGAAGGCCAGCCAGGCATCGAATTCCCGTTCGAACTCGTCATAGAGGCCGCTCCCCTCATGGTCCAGCGCTTGCTGCAAGTATGCCAGGTTGCGGATCAAGATCGTTTTGCCGCCCTTCAAATCTCCGTTCGGCCCTTCATAATTAAGCAGCCGATTGTTGTCCACCAGCCGGTCCATCGTAAACCGGGCGCCCTTCACAGCATCCTCCAGATATGTCTCGTCCCCGGTTACCCGGTACAGTCCCACCGCCGAACCAACGAATGTCCCTTGATTGTAATGTGTTGAATCCGGGATGGGGCCGCGCGCCACCTCGATCCGGTCGAACACTTTGCCCTCCCCGTCGGTCAGCATCGTTTTGCTCCACCGATAGATGCGGGTTGCCGCCTCAAGATAATGCGGATCGCCCGTAAGTTCGTACAGGAAAACAGCCGTTTGGGCCGCCGGGAAATTAATGCAGGCGTTCTTCGTATCATGCTCGCTGTTCAGCCACCAAATGCCGCCGCCCGCAAACTCATCATCCCACTGGGTATCGTATACAAAATCAAAGTAATATTGTGCTCTCTCCAGGTACCTGGCTTCGCCGGTAATTTGATAGGCCCGCGCGCTCCCCATGGCCCACCACATAATGTCGTCATTAAACGGATTGTTCGTCCAATCCTCTCCGTACTTGGCGACTGTGCCGTCAAAGATGTCGTCAATCTGAGTGCGAAGCTGCGCCTTCAGCTCCGGGTCCGAGGTGTGAAGATACGCGTCCATCACCATCTCCCACAGCTCGGCTTCAACCCAGAAGCTCTGGTAGTTGTCGCCGCGGTTCGAGTCCGCCCAGAAATATTTGGCCTGCGGGTCCCAAAACTTGGCGTTGAACGCCCGGATCGCCGCATCCGCATCCGCCGGGCCGAACGAAGCGGCCTGAACCGGAGCCGCCCCGATTACCGATGTGAATAGAAGCGCCACAACCAGCGGCAGCGCCAACAACCTCCGTAACGACCTTGTTCCCAGATTCCTGTTCACAGCATAACCTCCATTTCGAACGTTTGATTTTGTCCCATCCTATCGCATCTTGATTTCAAGACCACACAGACTTAATACGAACTCCACAAACATGGCGTTGGACCAGGAGAACCACTCCCGGGTATACTGCGCCGGGTTATCCTTATGAAATCCTTCATGCACCAGCCCCGTGCCGGCGTCCGTTCGCTCGAACATATCCAGAATATCCAGCTTCTCCGCCTCCTCTGCGGCGGTCATGCCCTGAATAGACAAGGCGATATGCCAGATATAGTCCTTCGGCGTATGCGGACTGCCGATGCCCTTGGCGTAGGAGCCTTCGTAATAATATGGATTGCGGCGGCTGAGGATGAGCTTGCGTGTATTCATATACACGGGATCATCCTTGGCGCAATAATCGATATAAGGCAGTGACAGCAAGCTCGGCACATTGGCATCATCCATCAGATTGACCCCGCCGAGACCGTCGACCTCATAGGCGTATACCGGGCCGAATTCCGCATCCTCGATCAAGGCATGGCGCTCAATGCCCTGCCGGATATCCTCCCGCAGCGCACGGACCTCCTCCGCAAAATGCGCATCGCGGTAAACCTGCTCATTCACCTCCAGCAAATATCCCAGTACCACAACCGCAAACATGTTGGACGGCACCAGGTAACCGTACTCACAAGCATCATCGCTTGGGCGAAAGCCAGACCAGGTCATGCCGGTATAAGCGGTCTTGCCGGGAAGGGTATTGGTAGGGCCGCCACCCGGCCGCTCAAAGGTATACGGCGACAATTCCTCATGCCGCTGCTCCGTCCGCCATGTCTTGAGAACCAGCTCGGCTGCCTGCTTGAATTCGGCGGTGAAATGGCGGGTTTCCCCAGTATTCTTCCAATATAGATAAGCCAGTTGAATCGGGTAACACAGCGAGTCGACCTCGTACTTACGCTCCCAGATCCATCCGGACATATCGGTGAGATCGTCATGGTGACCGCGGAAATTCTCAAATTCATTAAATGCGTTGGCGTAAGGGTCACGCAGGATACATTCGCACTGCCGCTTCAGCACGCCTTCGATGATTTCCCGCAGGCCCTGGTCCCCGGCAGCCGGGATCAGATAAGGTCTTAGCTGATTGACGGAGTCACGCAGCCACATCGCCGGAATGTCGCCGGTCAGCATGAACACAGTCCCGTCCTCGTGACGACGAATGGTCGTTTCCAGCGTGTTATCGTAACAGCGTTTGAACATATCCACGATTTTCGGGCGATGCCCCATCGTCTGTTCCACCAAGGCAATCAAGTCCGCCTGGGTAAGGTGCTCTGTTATGGTCATTCTCCTCTGCTCCTCTGCTTGCGATTTACTCCTTTACCGACCCCAGTACGATCCCGTGAATGAGATACCGCTGCAAGAACGGATAAATCAGCATGATCGGAATCATCGACACCAGGATTTTGGCCGAGTTCAGGGTCGTATTGGATACCTTGTTGTATTGCTGTAATTGTTCAACCGTCATATTCTGCATTTGGTCCCGGGTCAGGCTTAACTGCTGCAGATAGGTCTGCAGCGGGATTTTGTCGCTGTCATTGATCAGCACGATCCCGTCGAAGAAGTTGTTCCAGTGCCCTACGATGACAAACAGCGTGATCGTTGCCAGGCTGGGCAGGGAGACAGGCAGGAAGATATGCCTCAGAATCCTCAGCGGCCCCGCGCCGTCGATAAAGGCGGCCTCTTCCAGCTCCTTCGGAATGCCGCGGAAAAAGTTCATCAGCAGGATCACGTTAAACACCGGCACCGCCCCCGGAAGCACCAGCGCCCAGATGGTATTGATCAAATTCAGCTCACTGATGACCATATACCAGGGCACGATCCCTCCGCTGAACAGCATCGTGAAGATAATGATCCACATGTAGACATTGCGCGACCGGAACTGCGAGACGTTTCGCGATAGCGGGTACGCCATCAGTACGGTGAGCAGCATGTTGATCGCGCCGCCCAGAACGACCCGCTCAACCGATACGGTAAACGCCTGCCAAAATTTCGTATCGTTTAGGATTTTCACATAGGACGAAAAGTTCAGATCGACAGGAAAGAAATACACCTGCCCGGCATTGACCGCGGTGCTACTGCTGATCGAGATCATGATCGTGTTGAGCATCGGCGCCAGCGACAGAAATGCGATGACCGCGAGCGTGAACAGGATGAGCGCGTTGGCGAGCCGGGCCCCTATTGTTTGTGACTTCACCATAATGACACCGCCCCCCTAAAAGATCCTGTACCCGGCATATTTGGCCGCCAGCCTGTAAGAAATAATAATCAGCACAAAACTGATCACGGACTTCATGAGTCCGATCGCCGTCGCGAACGAATACTGCATGTTGATCAGTCCCATCCGGTACACAAACGTATCAATGATATCGCCAGTCTCGTATACAAGCGGGTTGTACAGGTTGAACACTTGGTCAAAACCTGCATTCAGCACATTCCCCAGGCTGAGCGTGCCCAGCAGCACGATGGTTGGGAAAATCCCCGGCAGGGTGATGTGCAGCATCTGCTTCCAGCGGTTCGCTCCGTCAAGCGCCGCTGATTCGTACAGCGACGGATTGATGCTTGTCAGCGCCGCCAAATAAATGATCGTTCCGTATCCGAATTCCTTCCATGTATCCGTAAAGATCAGGAGCGGGCGGAACCAGGTGTTGCTTGCCAGAAACATAATGCGCTCCAGCCCCAGAAACTCCAGCAAATTATTGACCATGCCATCGTAAGAAAAGATCATCGTCAGCATCGTCCCGAGCACAACCCAGGACATAAAGTGAGGCAAATAAACGATCGTCTGCACGGTACTCTTAAACAGCTTCAGCCGCACTTCATGGAGCAGCAGCGCAAATACGATCGGCACGATGAGGCCCAGCACGATTTTGCCTACGGCGATTACAATCGTGTTGATGAAGATCTGTTTGCTGTCCGGCAGCTGGAACATGTAAGTGAAATTGGACCATCCGACCCAAGGGGAGCCGAAGATCCCCTTGGCCGGAATGAACCTTTGAAATGCCATCACGGCGCCAAACATCGGTATGATCGAGAAGATAAACAGCGCAATCATGCCGGGCAGCAGCATCAGGTGATACGTGAGCCCATCCAGGCGCTTTCGCATTTTACGGCTGTTCGCCGGCACCTTCGTGCCGCGCTCTACACTTGCTTCAGTTTGAGCCATCTTATATCACATCCCGGGTTCCAAGTTATCGACCATTGATTTCAGCCATAATTTCGTCCCCGCCAGTGCGGTGCCAGGTGTCAACGAACTTGTCGAATTCGTCCAGCCCGGTTTCGCCCATAATGATTTTGAGGATCGTTTCCTCTTCCATCTTTCTCAGATTGGCCCACTTCAGCTTCATCGTTTCGGTCGTGCCGTAGAAAGCGCCCGGTATGACTTCGAGGTTCGGGTTGTTGGCTTCCCGCTGTCCTTCGATCCGGGAAAGGTATTCCCCATACGTGTTGGCATCCACGTCGTTGCCCTTCTCCTTAAACTCCTGGTAAGCGCGCAACGAGACAATCCGGTCTTCCTGAATCGACGAATCATCGCCGGATTCCTCCGCTTGCATAATGTCTTCATAGTAACGCTTCAGCACGTCATCATAGTCCACCTGCATCGGAATTTGCGTCGGATCGTTGTTCCAGCGGCTGTTGTCTGTCAGCAGCTCATCCGGATGATCCTTCTTGTACTGGACAGCGTCCTCGGTGAGCGAGTACAGGAAGTCCGTCGTCAGATTGATCGATTTCATAATCGCTTCCGGGTGCGGGTAATCCTTCTTCACCACCACGATCCCTCCGCCAATCGGATCTTGACGGATCGTCTTGAATTTCCCGGCATCATCGACAGGTGCGGATACAGCAACCCATTCCGCCTCCGGTGTCTGCTTGATCGATTCCTTGTAGTTGGTATAGCCGATCCACCATGGATTAAAGAGCATGCCAACCTGGCCGTTGATGACCAGTGCTTCCTTCTCTTCATTCGAGCGGACCGCAAATTGTTTGTCGATCAACCCTTCCTTGTAACGCTCACTTAGGTCCGCCAAAGCAGCTTTCATCTCCGGCTGCACCGATCCGTACACGGTCTGTCCGTCGGCGCCCTTGATCCATTGTCCCGGGAAAGCATTATAGACGGCGAACACCGGCGAGAAGTTCATCGCATTCTGGTCCATGATGAAGCCGCCGGTTTTGCCGGTGCCGGAAGCGTCCTTCTCCATGAAGGTACGGGCCAGGTTCCAGACATCATCCAGCGTCTTCGGCAGCTCGGCTCCGACCTTATCAACCCAGTCCTTTCTGACCCACAGCAGTTGGTGCTGGTTGCCGATGTTGGTCATCGGCAGACCCATAATTTTGCCGTCAACCTTGACCTGCTCCAGCAAGAAATCGCCATAGGAGCCGTAGATCTCTTTAATGCCTTCCGATGCCGTCTTCTCATAGACCTCGGTCAAATCGGCAATCAAATCGTTGTCCACCAGCTGGTTGAAGATTTCGCGGTCCACCAGCATGACATCCGGCAGATCGCCGGTTGTCATCGACAGCGACAGCTTCTGCTTCATATCATCAGTCTCCCAGGCTACCTTCGCTCTAACACTCACCCGGCTCTCTACATAGCGCGTGGCCAGGTTGTTCTCAATCGTGTCCCCTTCCGGCAGGTTGTTGACATGGTTCGTATTGCGGCCGATCGTAAACTCAACAGGCGTCTCATACTTGCCGTAAGGTTCAAAGTTCGGCGCGTTATTCTCCTGTACCGCTTCCTCGCCGCTGCCGCTGTCCCCTCCGCTGCAGCCGGCCAGCAGCATGCTGATGCAAACGGTGAAGATCAGCGCGATTTTCCAGGTTTTCTTCATATCTCTAACCCCTTTTCGTGTGATAGCTCGATTGTATCCGTTTTCAAAAGGGGCGACTATGCAACGTTTTTCGGATTTATAGCAAGATTTGCATAGCTTCATCGGGACATGACTGCCCGCTGCGGATCGTGAAGCTTCAACCAGGAGATAGAGCGATGGAAGGCATAATCAACCGACAGCCACCCTACTGTCCGTAAGGTAGCGTGATCGTGACCGTCGTGCCAAGCTGAACCTTGCTCTCCACGGTGAGCCCGTATTCCTGGCCGTAGTACAGCTTGATGCGGTCGTTGACATTTTTGACGCCGCAGCCGCTGCTGCCGCCCTCTGCAAGCAGCAATCGTGCCGCCTTCTCCGGAGGCATGCCGACACCGTTGTCATGCACGCTCAGCTTCAGCTCCTGACCCGTGCGATAGACAGAGATCAGCAGCAGCCGATCCTCATCCGCCATATCCGCAAACCCGTGCTTGATCGCATTTTCTACGATAGGCTGCAGAATGAAATGAATGATCTCCTGACCGAGCAGCTCCTCATCAACGTCGTACTCAGCCTCGAAACCGCCGTCATGCATAATCAATTGCAGATCGATGTAGGCCTTGATATTATCCAGCTCGTCCCTGACCCTCACCCTGGTCTTGCCTTTGTTCAGCGTGGTGCGGTAGAACTTCGCCAACGCCGAAACGATGTAGCTTGTTTCGATATCCTGTTTCTTCACCGCCCGCCAGTTCATGAACGATAGCGTATTGTACAGGAAATGCGGATTGATCTGCGCAATCAGCTGGTTGTACTCACTCTCCCGCTTGGCGATTTCCGCCTCATAGACCCGCTTGATCAGACAGTTGATCCGGCCGAGCATTTTGGCAATGCCGTTGGTCAGTTCACCGATCTCATCTCTGGAGGAGCTGTAGATGACGACATCGAGATTGTTCTGCTCGACTTTGTCGACCTTGTTCTTCAGCCGGACGATGCGGCGGGTGAAGTTGCTGGAGAAAATATAGATCAGACAGAACGTAATCAGCAGACTGAGCATAATGACAAAAAAGGTGATTTTAAAAATCGTCAGCGCATTCAGATAGGCATTGGCATGCGAGATCGTGTACTCCACCGTCCAGTCGACGTTGTGCAGCGGCTTGCGGAGAACGGTCGTTTCCCGCGTATCCATCGGCAGCGCACTGACATACACCGGCCCACGGTCCCCGCTGATGATGCTGACCGAGATATGCTCGGACAGCCGGCTCAAATCGGCAAACAGGCTGTCGTGATGGATCGCAATCACCATATAATTGCTTTCTCTCCTGTTGCTGATCAGCTGCTGCAGCAAATAGACGCGCCCGTCATGGACGATCCAGCGTCTCCCCTTCTCCCCGTCATACCAAGGCTGCTGCTTCAATTCCGCGAGCGGCAGAATGTTCCCGCGAATCCCGAGCAAATCCCCGGACACATAGAACGTAATATCTTCAATATCTTCATCCATCAATTTCGTCTGCGCAATCAGCGGGTCTACGACATCCCGCAGGTCAAGGTACATCCGGAAATAGTTGCTGTCATAGTCCTTGAGGAACACGGCAGAGAACTCCCGGTTCAGCACGAGGAACTCGCACAGCATGTTATAGCGGTTGATTTTATAGTCGAGGATGCTCGCGACCTGGTCCAGGCTGGACCGGGCTTCATTCTCCAATTCTTTCATCTGGGCATGGTATGACTGGTAAAAAGACAGCGTGCCCAGCAGCAAAATGGGAATCAGCGCAATAATCAGGTGGGAGAGCAGCAGCTTGCCGCGAAATTTCAAATCATTGAACATGCTCTTGATCAGGCGTATCATCATCGTTTGACCGCTTTATCTTTCCCGGTATTGCAGCGGGCTGACGCCGTACTTGTTGCGGAACAGCTTGCAGAAATACGACGGATTGTCGATGCCGACAAAGGCCGCAATATCGTTGATTTTCATGTTGGAATGGAGCAGAAGATAATCGGCTTTGCGCAGGCGGTAATCCGTAAGGTATTTGGAGAAGTTAACGCCGGTCTCCTTTTTGAACAACAGACTCAAGTAGCCGGGAGACAGATAAACCTCATTCGCCGCCTCGGACAACGAGATGTCCCGTTGATAATGGTCCTTGATGAACTGCTTGACCTGCCGGATCACCTTCGATTCCTCCGTCTCGTGGTCGGGATCGGTATGCGGCTTCTCCTGGGTCACTTGCTCCATGACCTCCAGAAATTCGTCGATGTCCAGCGGCTTGAGCAGGTAATTGACGACCCCGAGCTTGATCGCGCTGCGGGCATATTCAAACTCGCCGTACCCGCTGCAGATGACAATCTGCAGGTTTTCCTGCGTTTGTCGGGCCAGCTTGCTCAGCTCCAGGCCGTTCATCATCGGCATCCTCACATCCGTAATCAGCAGATCCACGGCATAAGATTTAAGGATTTCTCCGGCTGCGGAGCCGTTGTCCGCTTCGAGGACATGACAGGGGAACTTGTATTGATGGATCAGGTTTTTGATCCCTTCCCGTTCCGTTGCTTCATCATCAACGACCAGTACATTCATCATCCCGAAACCTCCCTCTTACGGTTGATCACGCACGCGCTCAAGGGCAGCAGCTGCCTCAAGCAGCATCAATCCGCTAAGCTGGACACTGAGCTGCACCGGCAGCTGCGGTGGCGCATCCCAGCCCGGACCGCACAGCAGCGGCGAAGGCTGCATGCCTGCCTGCCACAGACGTTCCGCGTTGGCCAGAATGATGCTGCGGACACGCGGAACAGCCGGGTCGAAACGAAGGAGCTCCATCAAGTAGCGGATCAGGATGCCCTTGAACAGTCCGGTATCATCGATGCCTTCATCGGGCAGCAGCCCGCTGTCCGGGTCGGCAAGCACCTCGAAGCAGGCCTGCGCCGTCCGCCGGGCGTCCTCCATGTAGCCGGCTTCGCCGGTGCACAGATACAGCTCGACTCCAGCGCTGATGAACACACCCTGGCAGTAGGTAAACTTCCAGTCCTTATCGATGCGGCCATCGCCCAGCCGATTGACGCCATCCCAGACAAAGCCTGTCGACGGATCGACGAGATGGGCCTTATTCCAGTCGTAAATGCGCATGGCCCAAGCCAGGTCCGCTTCATCGCCGAAACGCCGGAACAGCCGGGCCGCCAGTATGGCGGCCGGCGCGTTGGCCGGGGTGTTCTTGTAATCCAGCTGATCCTTCTTCCAGGCCATCCCGCCGCCGCAATGCTCGTTCCACGCCGTCTGAATATCCAGCCACAGCTCCAGCGTTTTCTCCTTGTACCACGGATCGCCGAATGCATCATATGCCCGCAGCAGCGCCAGCGCTGTCCATTCCATATCGTCATAATAGTTATGCTTGAACGTGCCTCCGTTATACTTCTCCAGACTGCGGCAGAAACGCCCGATTTGCGCCGGCAATTCCGGATCGCCACTGCGCTCCCAGGCGTCTACCAGAACGTCGAGGACATGGGCTTGCCACCAGTAATAGAAGTTGTCATCCGGCCGATTCTCCGTGCGCGGATACCATTGATCGAGAATTCCTGTGTCTTCATTCATGTAGCAGGCAAACAGGTCCCGATGCATTCTGGCTGCCCGATCTGCCCAGACGCCCCCTTGCGAGGATGTCAGGTGCTCGTCTTGCATTCCTTGCATTCCTTGCATTCCTTGCATTCCATGCATTCCATGCATTCCCTCCATTCCAGCCGCTCCCTTCCCTTACGCCCGTGGCGCAGAATTCAGCGCCGCCGCTTCCAGCAGCATGACACCGCTGAGCTGCGCGCTCAGCTGAACGGCCTCTCCCGATGCCGGCTTGCGGCCCCAATCGGTGCCAAAGAGCGGCAGTTCCTCCGTCGTCCCCTGCGCCTGCCATGCCGACTCTGCCTGGCCGAGAATGAACGCAGCCACATCCGCAGAAGCCGGGGCCGTCTTGGCCAGCTCCGCCAAATAGCGAATCAGAATGCCCTTGAACAGCCCGGCATCCCCTCCGCCTTCATCAGGGAGCAGGCCTGTTTCAGGCGAAGTGAATTCGCCCTGCACCACGCCGAACGTTCGCATCGCTGCTTCAAGATAAGACGTCTGTCCGCTCACCTGATACAGCTCCAGCGCCGCTCCGATGAATACCCCCTGACAGTAGGTGAACCTCCAGTCTTTATCAATCGTGCCATCGCCGGTCCGGTTCATGCCATCCCACACCAGTCCGGTTGCCGGATCAACCAGATGAGCCAGCTGCCAGTCGTAAATCCGCTGCGCCCACGCTAGATCATCCGGACTGCCAAACGCCTTGTACAGCCGTACGGCCAGAATCGCAGCGGGCGCATTGGCCGGGGTGTTTTTGTAATCGAGCTGGGACTTCTGCCAGGCAATGCCGCCGCCCATCTGCTCATTCCAACCGGTCTTGATGTCCTCCCATAACGTCAGCACAGCCGCTTTGTACTTCGGCTCGCCCGTCGCTTCGTAAGCCCGCAGCCAGGCCAGCGCCATCCATTCCATATCGTCGTACAGCTCATTGGGCCAGCGACCGCCGTTGCGCTCCAGAATACCCTCATGGAAATCCCGCAGCCGCTGTGCATACCGCTGATCTCCGGTTCGCAAAAGCCCGTCAACCAGCACGTCAACCGCGTGAGCCATCCACCAGTAATGAAAAATATCGTTGCACAATCCGTCCTCGCACGGCGTCTGAATATTGTACATGCGAATGCCGTCATTCCAGAACAGCTCGTCAAGCGCGCGCTGCGCCCGGTTGGCCCGTTCCTGCCACACTTGTGTTGTTGTTATGTTCATCTTATCTCTCCTATCTCCTATCCCTTAATTCCGCTAAACGCAATGCCTTGAATGAAATATCGCTGCAGCATGAGGAAAAGCACCAGTATCGGCAGAATCGCGACCAGCGCGCCCGCCATCATCGGCCCGTAATCCGTCTGATAATTGTATGAAAAAGCCTGCAGCCCCATTTGGATCGTCGCTTTGGCCGGATCGTTCAGCACGATCATCGGCCACAGGAAGCTGTTCCAGCCTGCCTGAAAGGTGAAGATCGCCAGCGTGGCCAGCGCCGGCTTCGTCAGCGGCAAGTATATGCGCCAGAAAATCCGGAATTCCCCGCAACCTTCAATCCGCGCCGTCTCCATCATGTCACTCGGCAATGTGAGGAAGAACTGGCGCATGAAAAACACCGCAAACGTTCCCGAGGCGCCCGGCAGAATGATGCCCCAAAACGAGTTCATCAGACCGTAACCGCCGCTGCCGAACAGGTCGTTACCGCCGGCAAACGGGATATGCCGCAGCACATACACGCTCGGAATCATCGTCACAATGCCCGGAACCATCATCGAGATGAGCAAAATCCGAAAGAACGGCTTATTCATCCTGAAGTTCAGCTTGGCAAACGCATAGCCGCTAAGCGACCCGAAGAACAGATTGAGCAGCACACCAGCCGTGGCCAGCACAAAGGAGTTCCAGAAATACAGGCCAAACGGCACCGTCGTAAACGCGTTGTAATAGTGCTCAAACGTAATGTTGGTCGTGATCCATTTGATCGGCATGCTGAACATCTCGTTGTCCGGTTTAAATGAGGTCAGCACGCTCCAGTAAAAGGGCAAAAACATCACGACGGCAATCACGCTGCAGATCACGTAAAAGATGATGTTCAGCCCGCGTTTTCTCATAGGCACGCCCAGCCGCTCGGGCTGGGGGTTACTCTTCGTTTGCGGAACACTGTCTGCCGTCATCATCGTCGACCTCCCTTCAGCCGACCGTTCATACGATCGGCTCCTCCGCTTTGGTAATTCTCATGCTGATGATGGAGAATACAAGGATCGCCATCGCCAGCACAAACGCCTGTGCCGAAGCATAGCCCATCTGCAGCTGATTGAAGCCCTGCTGGTAAATCAGATACACCGGCGTCTTGGTGACATTGGCCGGACCGCCCTGGGTCAGGACGAACGCCTGGTCGAACAGCTGCAAGGCCCCGATAATGGCCATGACGCTGACAAGAAATGTCGTCGGTCGAAGCTGCGGCCAGGTAATGTAGCGGAAACAGGCGAATCGTGACGCCCCGTCCAGGCGGGCCGATTCATACAGATGCTCCGGCACGCCCTGCAGTCCCGCCAAATAAATGATTATGTTGGAGCCGACCGATTGCCATAGCGTCATCACGATGATCGACAGCATCGCCGTCTCCGTCTGGGACACCCAGGCCGGGCCGGTAATGCCGAGATAGGCCAGCAGGCCGTTGATCAGGCCATATTCCGGGTGCAGCATCCAGATCCACACGGTCGCCGCAGCGACGGCCGAGGTCAGTGTTGGCAAGTAGTAAAAGGTGCGGAAGAGCTTGACCCCGACCTTCCGTTTGTTAAGCAGCATCGCCAGCAGCAAGGATATTAGCAGATTCAGCGGCACGAACACGACCGCATAATACATGACGTTCAGAAACGTCTGCCACAATAGCGCATCGCCGGCCAGGCGCCGGTAATTGTCCAGCCCGACCCAGTCATGGCTGCTCAGCACGTCATAATTGGTGAAGCTGAGATACAGGGCCATGACAACAGGAATGACCATAAACACGGCAAACAGCAGCATGGTTGGTGTGATGAACAGATAGGCCATTCGGGCCTGATGCTGTCCAAGCTTATTGACGGATGCCATACTTCCCTCTCCTTTCGGCGGGGCTTGTTACTCTACCACCGCGTTGTCTGCAAGTAGTTTGTCACCTTGCTCCTGGGCTTTGTTCAGCGTATCGTCCAGGCTCTGCTTGTTCTGCATGAACAGCTCCAAATTCGGGATCACTGCGTTCTCCTCCATGACGGAGTATCCCGGATGCGTCGGACGTGTCTTGGCAAACTCCAGCGTCTCCGTGAATGGCTTCCACAGCGGATCTTCGGTGAAGAATGGATCTTCCAGCGCCGGCTTGAAGCCAGGCATGTTCAGGCTCGTTTTGGCCCACAGCAGGGCGTTGTCCTTGTTCGCCGTCCACCATTTAATGAATTCCCACGCTTCCTCCGGATGCTTGGAGCCCTGCGGAATGACCAGACCGAAGCCGCCCATCACACTGCCCTGTCCGCCATTTGGCCCGCTCGGCGGCGGCACGATGCCGTAATCGAGATCCTGGCCGTATTTGTTGTACGTGCTCATCATCCACGGGCCGGTGTACAGCATCGCCACTTTGCCGGTCACAAACGCATCGGTGCCTTCCCCGAGCCCTTCCTCAAAGCCGATTTTGTACACCTTGTGCTCGTTCAGCAAGCGCTGCCAAAACGCCAGTACCTGTCTGCCCTGATCGTTGTTGAAATTCGTCTTCCCATCCTCAGTCATCATCTGGCCGCCAGCCTGCTGCAAGTACATGTTAAACAGCCCCGGATCGCCCATTGAGAAGCCGGCCACCTCCAGCTTGCTGCCATTCCATACCGTAAGCTCCTTGGCCGCCTGCTCCAATTCATTCCAGTTCGTCGGCGGCTCCAGCCCTGCGTCTGCAAACATCTTCTTGTTATAGAACAACGCCCGGGCGTCTACCGTTAACGGCAGACCGTAGAGCTTGCCGTTATGTGTAAGTTCCTTTAACGATTCCTCGTAAAAATCTCCTTCGTCCAGGCCGTCCCTGGTCATGTATTCGTCAATAGGCCGCAGCACGTTCTTCGGTGCATAAAGCGAGGTTCTCCAGCGGTCCCAGAACAGAATGTCCGGCGCTCCACCGCTCGTGGCAGCGGTCAGAAACTTCGTGACCATGTCCTGCTGCAGCACGTATTTGACCTCGATTCGATCCTGCGATTTGTTGAATGCATCCACCATCGTCTCAAACTGCTTCTGGCCTTCGCCGCCCCAATCGCCCCAAAAGGTCAATTGAACCTTGCCGCTGCTGCTTCCCTCGGCTCCACTGCCACCGCTGCCTCCGCAGCCTGCCAGCAGTCCGCCGAACATCACCACCGTCAGCATCATGATCAGCCACTTTCTCATACATAAACCTCCCCTTGATTTAGGTTTGATAAATATAAAGCGCTTTCAGTAAATATAGTATATTGGCATGATATCATTATGTCAATAAACAAAAAAGAGCGGTTCGCTGATATGAATACATATATCATCTAGTCGAATCTGAACGGCCCCGCACATATAAGCGGACCAACGCAAAAGGACCTCAATCTCCACGATACTGTGGAATTTGAGATCCTTTCCGTTCTATATTGGCATGTGCTCATGTCCTACGGTCCTACGACGACTGCGCAGACAATCCCCTTGGAAAATCATGCTCCATAGTGGGACAGGCATGGAGCATGGTCTCAGCGCCGCTACTTGTTGTGGTGACGGGCCGGGCCTGTGGATTCCCCCTGCACCAGCTGAGCCGGAAGCTTGATCTTGTTCGCAGCCGGCTCCTGCTCCATGATGGCCAGCACGTTCTCCACCGCCAGCTTGCCCATGCCTTCTTCGTTTTGGCGCATGTGGGTGAAGGCATATCCTTCCCCGATCCGAAATGGCGGGCTGTCGAAGCAGATGATCGAAAGATCTCCCGGGATGCTTAACCCCAGGCGTGTTGCAGCAGCCTTCGCCAGCAGAGCAATATAATATTCAATCGCAAAAATCGCCGTAATCGACGGATGCTCCTGAAGATGCCGCATAATTCTGCTAATATCCCGCTCAATATTCTCATCATTGAAGGAGTTCGGCAGCGTGGAAGTCAGATCGCTAATCCACAGGCTGCGGTCCACCGCCACGCCGCGTCCGGCATGGGCCTGGACGAAGCCCTCAATCCGGTCCTCGACCGCAGACGTATCCACCGGCGGCGGGGACAAGAGGGCAATATGCGTATGCCCGAGGTCGAACAGATGCTCGGCCGCCACAGAAGCCGCCTTCGTATTGTCTGTGCTGATCGAGGCGGCAGCCACCCCTTTGATCTCCCGGTCGATCAGGACGAGCGGAAAACGCTCGATGACCAGCTTGAGAATTTCGGCGTTAAAGAACTCTCCCTGTGCCGGAAACACGATCAGCCCGTCGACGCCAAGCTGAAGCAGCTTGCGAATCGTGGCCTCTTCGTTCTCCTGGACGCCGAATGTCCGCCGCAGCACCAGAAAGCCGTCCAATTCCCGCGCGGCATCCTCCATTCCATAGATCAAGCGGGTGCCGTAGCTCCCGGCAAAATCGGTCAGAACCACGCCGATCAGCTTCCCGGCCTGCTCTTGACCGGCCCGGTTCACTCCCGCGCTGCCTTCATGCTGCCCGCTCACCGCCGCATCTCCCAAGTCAGCCTCCGGGTCTGCCACGAACGAGCCGCGCCCCGGCTTGCGCACGATCATCCGCTCGGCCACCAGCAGCTCCATCGCCTTCTTGCTCGTGATTCGGCTCACATGATACGCTTCGGCCAGCTCCTTCTCCGAAGGAATCCGATCCCCTGGCTTATAGTCCTGCGACAAAATCTGCCGCTTCATATCATCAAAGATCTTCTCGTACATCGGTTTGGACGAGGTCGTGTCACTCATGATAATCCTCCCGCATATCCTCCAAAAGGACTTGATATATATTATAATATATCATGATATATTGCCAATGTCGAATCATGTACAACAACGATTAGACATGACCAGGAAATAGCGTGAGCTGATGGAGGTAACACAGGCATAATAAAAGCCTGTTGAGTGCGAACGATCTCAACAGGCTGAACTCCTTCCCTGCTCCAGGAAAGAAGGTTTAAATTTACGTGCTAGTCAGCGCAGTCCCGGCGCTTCGGCAAGCCCAATCTTCTGCTCGAATCCGTTCTGCAGCAGCTGGGTAATGACGCCGGGAATCCCCGACCCCACCTGCGTACCGTTAATGATCGTAACCGGCATCACTTCCTTGATCGTGCTGGTGATAAACACCTCGTCGGCCTCCAGCAGCTCCTCCAGGGTAAAGGCGGTGTTCTGGTATGGAATACCGCTTTGCTTCGCCAACCGCTCAACCACCTGCTTCGTAATGCCGTCCAAAATCCACGGTCCGTTCGGATGGGTGTAGATTGTTCCGTTCTTGACCATCATCACATTGGATGAAGTCGCTTCTGTCACCCGTCCGTCGCGAATGAGAACCGCCTCTTCGGCTCCGGCCTCGGCCGCTTCCTGACGCGCCAGCGTGTTCGCCAGCAAGTTCAGCGATTTGATATGGCATTTGTGCCAGCGCTCATCTTCCAGGGAAATGACGGCAATGCCCTTTTTCAGCTGATCCACCGGCCGTGCAGCCTCTTCGCAGTATCCCAGCATCACCGGCTCAGCCGCTTCCGGAAACAGGTGCGAACGCTTGGCCACCCCGCGCGTGATCTGCAAATACAAAATGCCGTCCTTCCTGCCAAACGTCTCCGCCAGAGATGTCAGCATGCCAACCAGCTGTTCCTCATTCCATGGAATTTCTATACGGATTTCGCGCAAGCTCTTGAACAACCGGGTCAGATGGGCCTGCACCTCAAACAGATGACCGTCATAAATACGGAACACCTCATATATTCCGTCACCGAAATAGTAGCCGCGATCCAGGTAAGAGACCTGAATTTCATTGTCCTGCACGAGTCTGCCATTCCATAACAACATGATCTCCACTCCTGTCATCGTGATTTTGGGAAGTGATAAAAGAGTTATTTCCCCTAATTAAAGGACGTTTGCCCTCGATCGTCAACTGTTAATTTTAGCGAGTGTCCCCGAATAAGACCACTGGCGCTGATACTCCGACAGATCATGGAATGGCGAACGATGTAGCGGCTACTCAATATACGACAGATACTCCATGGCCGTGATGCCGTATACCCGCTTGAAATGGCGGTTGAGATGCGACAGGTCGACAAACCCGCAGGCGGCAACAGCCGAATAGATGTCCTTCTTCTGCTCGATGATGCGCTTGGCATGTTCCAGCTTGCTGTTCAAGAAGAAACGATACGGCGAAATGCCCGTGCTCGCTTTGAATGCCCGGATGAACTGGTACTTGGTCATGCCAAGCTCCCTGGACAGCTCATCAAGCTTTAACACGTCATTCAGACTGGCGTGGATCATGTCCTTCGCTCGCGTGATCAGGCGGTCGTTCCTCCGGGGCATGACCTGCATATCGATGTCTGAGAAATGATGCGCAATCCGGATCAGCATCTCGCTGCACACCGCTTCATCCTGATCGCTGAAGATGGCGCGAACCAGGCTTAATATGCTATGCTCCAGCCTGCGGTTATACACGATGGGTGCATCGAATTTGACGATGTCTTTTTTGCCGAGCAGATCCAGAAACAAGTCGGGCTGAATATAGATCATCACGTAGTCGATGCCGCTTCGGTCCTGGGCTCTTCCGTCATGCACCTGCTCCGGATGGAACAGCATGACGCCGTCCCGATAGGAGGACTGGAAGCTGCCGTCCAGGTTGTACTGCTGCACACCGCGCAGCGTCACGCCCATGGCATATTCCTCATGGCAGTGCTTGACGTAAGTGAAGTCGGCCATGCTGGCAGTCAGCGCCGTGATGCCTGCTCTTTTTTTATAGATAAATTTGTCCATGTCGACTCCCCCCCATTTACCTCAGCAGTCCTGATACCTCGATCGCCGAATACACCAGCAGCAAAGCCAGGACGATGTTCGTGGCCTTCTGATGCCGCTGCAAAAATTGTTTAAACACCATGCCAAACAACGCCCAGGTCATAAACGCCATAAAGCCGATCACTGTAATGACAACGACAAACACCGATAAAGCCGCCGCTGAATGATAATAGGGCATGACATAGCCGGGGATGACGGTCATTGTGAACAGCCAGATTTTCGGATTGACAAACTGCATCATGTACCCGGATTTAAAGGTCGCCGCCTGCGTGTCCGCATCCCCGGACAGCTTCATCGTACTTACCTGATAAGCCAGATAGAGCATATACAGACTCCCGATGATCTGCATTACGACGATGATTTTGGGCAGCGCAGCCACCATCACCTGGTTGAACAGGGCAGATACCGCCAGCAGCATGCCGAAGGCAGCCGTCGCTCCGAACATGTATCGAAAAGCTTCTTTTATTCTAACACGATGCGCAATGGATAAAATGGCGATGTTGGTTGGCCCCGGTGTAAAGGTGGCGATAACACAATACGTTAGAAACGATAATAAGCTCATGACTGTACCTCCATGCATTTTCATGCATGATACACCTGGGGGCAACTTTCGGTATAGTACGATATTGCAGCGGGACAGCATCCTTTAGTCCAAACATCGAATTCGGCAAATTTAGCACGGAGATTGGAACCATTTTCCCATTGAAGTACAATATTCACGGGCCTTACTCGGGGAAAGTTGCGAGCATTAAGGGGTTCCCTATAAAAAAAGGATTGCGATGAAAGGAGCGAAATGTAAATTATGTATGCAGCTATCGAGCAATTTCTGAACGATTGGAAACAGGAGGCTGAGCTGACACTTGAAGTGCTGGACAAGCTGACAGACGCTTCATTAAACCAAGCGGTGTCAGAGGCCCAGCCGCGCACGCTCGGCGATATCGCATGGCATATCACCCAGAGTGTCAGCGTATTCTTTAGTCAAATCGGGCTGGAGCAAGAGATTCCTTCTCCTGAGGGATCTGCCGCTGCCATCGCTGAGGCTTACCGCCGTAGCAGTGAATCGGCCATTACCGAACTCCGCAACAAATGGGCAGGACAGGACGAGAAGCTGCAGGAGCCGGTAAAGCTATTTGGCTTCATTGAAACCACGAATGCCGGTGTACTGAATACCCTTGTTCGCCACCAGATCCACCACCGCGGCCAGCTCACCATCCTGATGCGTCAGGCCGGACTGGCAGCGCCAGGCGTGTATGGGCCGAATGAGGAAGAGACGGCTGCAATGAGCGCCGCGAGGGAGCAGTCGTAGAACTGACGGTAAGGGGCTGTGTAGCGGAAACTCGTTAAGGCTGCCAGAGAGGCTGTTGAGCTGAGTTATTGGATCGAATATTATAAATAAGAGCACAAGGGGGCTCCTGGTATCCCCGCTCACGACCTTTGCATGATTATCCCTTTCATTCAGGGAGCAGTGAGCGAGGATCTGGAGATTGAGTTGGGGGAGGGGATCATCACTCGAGAAGGGAACTTAACCACACCAAAAAGAGACCGCCCTTCTAACCCCATGGCCGCCTCTCACAAACTTTGGATGTGGCCATGCTTTGGCCCAAATCGACATCCTCC
Organism: Paenibacillus sp. 7541; assembly: GCF_002276395.1. Lineage (NCBI taxonomy): Bacteria > Bacillati > Bacillota > Bacilli > Caryophanales > Paenibacillaceae > Paenibacillus > Paenibacillus sp. 7541. The sequence continues at coordinate 49,534 of NZ_NQLZ01000017.1, forward strand.
TTCTTCCAACTTAGTTCAGCACATTTTAAGATAAGGAAATATCGTGGATGATTCAGATAGCGTACTTAAGCACATGAATAATTAAGCTGTATATCTAAGTGGAATGGACGCTTTGATCTACTTCTTCATTTTGACATACTTTACGAACCAATATAGAAAAATCCAGGGAAGAACATATAAGGTTGCCCACTCCACGAGACGAATGAAACCACTCACATCTATACCGTCTTTAAAAGTCTGGGTAGCCACAACACCAATAATAAAAATACCGATCATCAACAGAGACAACTTTAGCGGGTTTTTGAACATAAGAATTCCTCCTTCCTAGACCAGCCTCGACTATTGGACATTCGAAAATTTACGAGACATTACCCGATATGCCGTCGGCGTCATCCCGCGCTTGGATGTGAATTGTTTGATGAAATAGGTGTCGTACTCAAATCCAGTGGCCCGGGCGATATCATTCAGGTTCATGTCCGTATGTGTCAGCAGATCAGCCGCCACCTTCAGCCGATGGGAGAGCAAATAACCGATAGCTGTAGTCCCGCATCGTTCCTGGAACAGCTTGTTCAACGTTACCCGATTCAAATGGGCACACTTCGTCAGTTCCTCCAACGAAATTTTTCGGGAATAGTGGGTGTGGATATATTCCAGCGCCGCATCAACAGGCGATTGTTCGCTACCGTGACTCAAATCCTCCAGCAGTCCGAATATTTGGATGAGGTATTTTTTGATCCTGCATGCCCAGCGCTCATCACTTTGCGCATGTACTTCCGTGCCGAGGATGAAGAACCACTCAAATAATAAGGGGTAGGCTTTCTCGGTAATGCGCGGGACACCTGTATGTGATCCATCTCTTCGAAACAAGGCCAGTCCCGTTTGTATGCTCGGAGTCTGCGGAAAGTAATGCTGCGTTTCAGATAATTTCACAGAATGGAGAAAGTCGCGATGGAAGCGAAAAGATTGCGCAGCAACGTCTAGCTTCTCCATCACCTTCAGTTCATCAGCTTCGGACAAGCACAGGATGCCGGGAGCGGCAACGGAGATCGGCCGTTCATTCAAGATCCCGTTCAGCTTTCCGGACGTGATGAATACAAGAGACAGACGGTCAGGGTCAGGAAGCGCACGAAAGTCCTCCACAGCAAAAAAATCAATGTTCACCACACGATTTTTGAATCGGTCGATTTGCGGCATAGCAGTCACCTATAGTCAGATAGTATAGTTAAAAGCTTCATTTATGCCAGTGTACCATACCTGCATCAGGGATATAATGACGACGATGGAACAGACAAGGAGGGTGCTCAAGATGGCTATTGAACGATTTCATATTCACATCGCCGATGAGGTTCTGGATGATCTGAAATACAGACTGCATCATACCCGCTGGCCGGACACATTGGACAACCCAGGCTGGGAACGCGGAACGGAATTAAGCTACCTGAAATCGCTCGTTACGTACTGGAAAGATCATTATGATTGGCGAAAACACGAATCCGAGCTGAACAGCATGTCCCAGTTTATCTGCCATATGGACGGGATGGATGTTCATTATGTACATGAACGCGGCAAAGGGACTAACCCTCTCCCCCTCATTCTTACCCACGGATGGCCCGACAGTTATCTTCGGTATCACAAAGTCATCCCGCTGCTGACCGATCCAGCCAGCTACGGCGGTGACCCCGAGGATGCCTTTGACGTCATCGTCCCTTCATTGCCCGGATTCGGGTTCTCCAGTCGTCCTAAATATCCTGGCGTCAACAATTCACGCGTTGCCGAGATGTGGGCTGCACTCATGACCGAGCAGTTAGGCTACTCTAAATTTGCCGCCGCGGGCGGAGATATGGGCTCCGGGGTGACCCGATATTTGGCCGCCAACTATCCCGAAGTGTTATACGGCATCCATTTAACCGATATCGGGATTATTCGTGATCTTCTGGCTGCCACGGATCTGACCCAGCTCTCAGAAGAAGAGCTTCATTATAGGGACAACGCTTCGGCATGGATCGCACAAGAGGGCGGCTATATGTCCATTCAATCAACGCGCCCCCAGACGCTGGCGTATGGACTTTCCGACTCGCCGGCTGGTGTAGCAGGGTGGCTCCTCGAGAAGTTCCGGTCATGGAGCGATTGCAACGGTGATCTTGAACAGAAATTCAGCAAGGACGAGCTTATCACCCATATTATGATGTATTGGGTCACAAACACGATTGGTTCGGCAGCACATATGTATTATGAGAATACGCATTCTCTGCCGCCACTGAGCCGTATCGAGGTTCCGACAGGCCTTGCCCTATTCCAGGCCGATGTCTTACTGCCCCCTGAGGAATGGGCCAAACGCAACCTGAATATTACCCGCTGGACTAAGCTGCCACGGGGCGGGCATTTTACCGCTTTGGAAGAGCCTGAGCTTTTTGCGGAGGATATCCGGGCATTCTTCAGACCTTATCGAACGACATAACATGCAGGGAACGCGCGATGGTTTCAAGAGAAGAAAAGTCGGCCATAAAGAAGAGGCTAACCGGTCCGGTTAGCCTCTTCTGGATTGGGTTCGTGTCTCCCTGACCACGCACGTCCGATCTCCATTGCGAGCCAAAACACCGGGTTCAGTGTCCCGTACTTTGGTGTGCATATGATAGGTGAGATTATTCTAACGTAAGTTGATAGTTGCCATGCCCCTTCACCACTTCGCTCGCTTCAACTGTTATCTGATCCGCGCCAAGCTTTCGCCAGCCCGTGATATACCAGGCTAACGCAGATCATCGTGAATCCCGTTCCTCGAACTCATCAAGCGGCGTTCCCGTGTCATCGGTAGTCATCAGCTCAATCCAAGTGATCATCCGGGTATCATTAGACACCGTGACCTCAATCGCCTCTTCATAGACCATCGGAATCGAGTCCCGCAGCATCAGACGAAGCTCGTAGACGGTGCTCCCCGTATCTGGATTGTCCATCTCGATGTTGTCCTTAATGGAGTTAACCTCGTCCACGTACACCTCGTACACCCAAGGGCTGGACACATCATAGCGCTCAAGCAGTTGTTTAACGTCAGGAGCCGCCCAAATCTCCGGCGACGGGCCGCCCCAGATGCCAATCTCCCGTTTCATAAGCGCGGCTGCCAAGGTTACGATGGTGCGGTCGCTGCCCTCCCTGGTCTCATTCTCCGGGGAGCCCCACCAGTCGTAATTGCCACCGTCTCCGGGCTGGATGCCAGTCTGAATCGTTCCTCCCCCCTGATGGACCGGGCCAGGAGGATCCGGAGCGGTAACATATGCGGTATGGCTCCCGAACCAGATCCCCACACCAAGCAGTACCAACATGGCAGGTAGGACAAACACAGCCGTCCGGCTCCATCTGCTCCGCAATCGGCTCCGTTCTGCATTCCGGATCCGTTCCTCCACCCGTTCCATCATCTCTATCCCAAACCGCCGTTCCTTAAAAGGAGGTTGACCTAACCTCTGATCCCATTCCGGCTTCCATTCATGCATCCTTATTCGCTCCTCTCCAATCAGCGGCCGCCTTCTGCTTGGCCCTGTAGATTCGGGACTTCACCGTCCCTGATGAAAGACCCGTTATGGCGGCTATTTCATCCATGGACAGCTGGTGGTACACACTCAGCACCAGCGGATCGCGAAATTTGGCAGGCAGCTTCAGAACCTGCTGCCATAATTCATCCACCGCCTCCCGCTCCAAGTATTCGGACTCCGCCGATGGGGACGACGGCATTCCTGACGAGCCAGCCTCTCCTTCGTTCGGCGTCCGCTCCCCAAGCAGCACCACTCTGCGCAGAAACGCCCGCTTGAGATAGGAAAAGGCGGTGTTGCGTGTAATTGTGAGCAGCCAGGTCTTGACCGAAGCCTCCCCGCGAAAGGAGCCGTAACGTTGATAGGCTTTAATAAACACATCCTGCGCTACGTCATCCGCCGTATGTGTATTTCGGGTGATCGCATAAGCATAATTCCAGACGTCCTCGCCGTAAGCTTGCATCAGCGTCCGGATATCCGACAAACTCAATTCCCCGCCACGCTGAAACTCCATCTCCTTCAAGCCGCTCTCCTCCCTTTACCTAAACAGACTCCGCATAGAGGGGGAAAGTTCCCGAACAATATAAGTTGAACTGAAAAACGTTGTATTAAAAACGCGTCAACCAAAAAGCTAGAATGAACATGGACCAGTAAAAAAGCCAAATCAATAAATCCGCAGATGAGGCAAGCCCAGCATCCCTAAGATGCCGTAAGACTACCCAGCGGTACATTTTACCGATATCTCTGCATAGTTTGTGAAATCCAGAACAAATATTAGCTAATATGCCCTTATGGAATCATTGTTTTCATCTTAATTATAGTATATCTGCCTATTTTTCATTGATACCCACGTTTAAATTAGCTAGAATGAAATAAAGTTAGCTAAATTGAGGTGGATGTTATGCGAGTGCCTTCAACCGATATGCAAAACAATTTCGGAAAGTATCTAAAGTTTGCAGAAGCTAATGAGGAAATCATCGTGACGAGGAACGGCAGAGATGTGGCGCGATTGACAGCTTATACCGAAACGGATGAACTTGTCCTAAGGGAGGGAGCTGTGAAGTATTCAGCTGACAAGAACGACAGAGTCACCTACGAGGAATTCCTGGAACTGACGGAAGCGTCAGAACAGCGGTACGAGCTGATCGACGGCGTCGTATACAACTTGGCCTCCCTTTCGTACAAGCACCAGCATGCGGTACTTGTACTGCTTGGCACATTTTACAACTGGTTTAAGGGTAAATCCTGCACACCTCTAACTTCTCCATTCGATATTACTTTGAAGAAGGAGGAGGACAATATCTGTGTTGTGCAGCCGGATCTGGTTGTCATCTGTGATAAAGATCAAATCGATGAGAAGGGTAAATACAAGGGTACACCAGACCTGACCATCGAAGTGCTGTCTCCTTCCACGCGCAGCAGGGACATGATCCCGAAGCTTGATCTGTATCGGCAATGCGGCGTTATGGAGTATTGGGTTGTTGACCCGATTAAAGCTCAAGTCATTGTGTATTCCTTGTCAGACGGCGATATCTCCGATGTGAGCTATTACGCTCAAGGCCGTGACCCTTATGCGGAATCCCAACTGTATCCGGGTTTGCAAGTTTCAATCCAAGACCTATTCGCGTGAGGGGTATGATGCGGACAGCTTACTACTAAATACTCCAGCTCAGCTTACCGTTACAAACTTGCAGGTTACGGTTGGCAAGTTAACAGCCTGCGGGGGGTGCAACATAAAACTTACAGCTTGCACCTTGTACCTTGCAACCTGCGAACAGCCGCCCCCCAACGAACCTGGTGTCCACCCCGGTGTCCACCCCCAACATCCTAGCACACCACGATCCAGCTGGAAGGCGGCTAAGCTTGTTCCACACAATCATCTCAGGTGGATTCGTCTTCGGCTGATCCTTGTCATACCCCAGGCTTCAGTTTCAATACTGTCATGAATTCCTGTTAATGAATAAGTGACTCCCCTGTACAGTCAAACCCCGTTCCAGGCTTGCCAGCAGCAGAAGCACCTGATCCACCATTTCTTCCGGCTTGCAAGGCATGGAATGGACCATCCACCACTCTAGCAAACCGGTAATTCCTACGCTCAGAAACTGCACCATGACCTCCTCGTTAACACCAGGGTTGAGATCGGATTCCTTGATGTATTGCTCGACCCCTTGTTTGGTCATCTCCATCATCCGGTTGCGGAACACGGGCACGCCTTGGCCCGAGATCAGCACAGAGTAAATCGTAGCATTCTGCTCTAGAAATTCAAATGTGCTAAGCAGCAGCTTTTTGGAAGGAACCCTGTTCAACGCCCCGTCAGGCATACAGCTTTCCTCAAGCAAGTGCAGGTATGTTTCTATGCACTGATCCAGCAGATTGTACTTATCGGTAAAATGAAGATACACGGTTCCCCGGTTTACATTCGCGCGCTCCGCGATTTCGTTAATCGTTATTTTCTCAAAACTCTTCTCCCCCATCAGCTCGATAAAAGCTTCAAAAATGGACTGTCTCGTTTTGGCAATACGTCGATCCATATGAACCTCAGCTCCTTTTCTTAGACACGATGACCCCAATATGTTGAAAATTGAACAAAATCAACAATTTTAGCGATTGATCCGCCGTTTGCGCTGATGCTACTGTAATTGTAAATCAACAAAAGTTAATTTTTCAACAGATGTTTATTTAGAGAGAGCGAGGAGAACAAATGAGAATATTGATTTATGGAGCGGGCGTACTAGGCAGTTATCTGGCGCATGTGCTGGTGCGGGGCGGCAATGACGTCACCATGCTGGCGAGGGGGAAACGAGCTGAAGAACTGAAGCAGGATGGGCTCGTCATCCGACATCATATACAGCGGAAGACAACGGTGGATCGAACGCATGTGATTGAATCGCTGGCAGATCATGATAGCTATGACCTCATTTTTGTCGTGATGAAATATACCGATTTCCCGGCAATTCTGCCGATTCTGGCAAAGAACCGCAGCCGCAATATCATACTGGTGGGTAATAATACAGATGCACATCAGATGGAGGAATACCTTCAAACCCATAGCGACACGTCCAAGCATATCGCCTTCGGATTCCAAGTAAGCGGCGGCCGACGCGAGAAAGATCGAATGGTCGCTGTCCGCTTCGGCGCCGGGGAGATGGTGATTGGCGGATTGAATGGGGATATTCCTTTTAAGGCCGTGCTTGACCAGGCTTTTGCCAAGACAAAGTACAAGCTAACCTATCACGATCAGATGGACGCTTGGCTTAAGAACCACATCATCCCGATACTAGGGCTCAATATCGCCACCCGCATTCATGGTGGGCAGATGAATAAGGTCGCTCGCGACACCAAGCTGCTGCGCCTCGCCATCGAAGCAGTAGATGAAGGATTTCAAGTGCTGGAGACGCTAGGCTATCCCCTTGTTCCAGCCAAACAAGCCCAATTCATACGCAACCGCAAATCCATGATGCTTGTGCTGCTAAAGATCTATCATCGGTTGTCAGTGAGCCGAATGATCGACGGAAATTTCAGTGAGATCGAGGCGCTCACCCGTGTGTTCAACGATTGGAAAAACGAAGCAAGCATTCCGACACCCGCTTGGGACCAGCTTCAGCAGCTGCTAAAGGACAAGACAGGGGCTGTGTAAGTATTAAAAAGAGGCTGTTCCTTATGGAACAGCCTCTTTAGCTGTCTGCGGCAAGCAGAACGCAGCGGATGTTAGGTGCAGCTTGCTGCAGGGACGAAATGGCTTAGGCATTCACCAGCGGTTGATTGCCTTCCTTGCGCTGCTTCGCGCGCTCCGCTGTTGCGGTAAACAGCACATCCGATGAGGAGTTCAGCGCCGTCTCGAAAGAATCCTGCAGTACGCCGATGATAAAGCCTACCCCGACCACCTGCATCGCCACATCATTGGAAATGCCGAACAGGCTGCACGCAAGCGGAATAATCAGCAGCGAACCACCGGCTACGCCGGAAGCGCCCACGGCGGATACTGCCGATACTACACTGAGAATAAGCGCCGTGCCGAAGTCCACTTCGATCCCGAGCGTATGCACCGCCGCCAGGGTCAGCACCGAGATCGTCACGGCCGCTCCCGACATGTTGATGGTAGCGCCGAGCGGGACCGATACGGAGTACGTATCCGGATTCAGCTTTAACTTTTCGCACAAACGCATGTTAATCGGTATGTTCGCCGCCGAGCTGCGGGTGAAGAACGCCGTAATGCCGCTTTCCTTCAGACAAGTCAGCACCAGCGGGTACGGATTCTCACGCAGCTTCACATAGACGATCAGCGGGTTCATAACCAGCGCCACGAACAGCATGCATCCGATCAGCACGAGCAGCAGCCGGCCATAGTCCAGCAAACTGGCAAGCCCATTGGTCGTAATGGAATCAAACACAAGTCCCATAATCCCGAACGGCGCAAATTGGATCACCCATTTCACAATTTGGGACACCGCATCTGCCCCGCTGGAGATCAGGCTTTTCGTGCCTTCCTTCGCATTTCGCAAAGCGATGCCAAGCAGAATGGCCCATGCGAGAATACCGATGTAATTCGCATTCATCAATGCGCTGACCGGGTTATCCACGATGTTAAACAACAGCGTCTCGAGCACCTGCACGATCCCTTCGGGCGGGGTAAGGTCTGTTGAACTTGTAACCAGCGATAGTCTCGCGGGAAAAATAAAGCTGGCAATCACCGCCACGAGTCCTGCAAGAAACGTGCTGATCCCATACAGCACAAGAATGGACTTCATATTGGTCTTGCGGCCCTTCTGATGGTTCGAGATCGCCGACATGACCAGGAACAGGACCAGGACAGGAGCAACGGCTTTGAGCGCCGATACGAATAGCGTGCCGAACAGACTGAAGCCTGCCGCACCCGGAACGATCAGGGCCAGCACCACCCCTACAATAATTCCTGCCAGAATCCTTTTTACAAGACTGATTCGGTTCCACTTAAGCATGAGTTCTTTCATCGTATTCCTCCGGATCCACAATAATATCACTAAGCACCGTTTCGACGCTGTAATGAGCTATAGCGTTAGTTTATCATGTAAAGGGTCTGTTGTGTGAGACTGGAATATTATGTATTCTTAAAATAAATTCTACTATAACTATTGCCGACAGAACAGTCCTATAAATTCGTGGAACCCCTTGCGCCGAGCCAGCGTAATAGAAGACAATACCTAAGCTTGTTGCTTTAAGCACAGTTGTACCGATCTTCAGGCAATAACAAATCGATATGAAAGAAGGAAAATTGCTATGATTATTACGACGACATCCACCATTGAAGGTTATCCGGCTCGAAGATACATCGGTGTTGTGACCGGGGAAGTCATTATGGGCGCCAATGTGGTGCGGGACTTCCTGGCGTCCATTACCGATATTGTCGGCGGGCGCTCCGGCGCTTATGAGAACAAGCTGAGCGAAGCCCGAGATGCCGCACTTGCCGAGATGGAGGAGCAAGCGGTGCGTCTTGGAGCCAACGCGATCATCGGCGTGGACATCGACTACGAAGTCATCCGGGAAGGGATGCTGATGGTCGCCGTCAGCGGAACCGCTGTCGTAGTGTAATCCTGTATCGCATTCGCACTGCGTGCAGCCCGAGCGTGCGGTGTTAGGCTACATGACGGCGGCCGGTCGACCACATGTGACCTTCATATGTGGTCGACCGGCCGCACACGCCAACACGTGCCAATATGAGCTGTTCTCAGGCGAATGCGGCTTACCCAATCTTCACTTACGCACTTTCCAGATCCACTCCCAGCTTTTGCCCTATCCCCTATAGTGAAAATAAGAGCAAGCTATGCTACAATAATGGAATTGTAATGTTTAGGGAGGGTAATGGATTCGCCATGCTCATCATTGGTATCGCCGGCGGCACCGGATCAGGGAAAACGACAGTAGCCCGCTCCGTCATTGACCGACTCGGATCAGATAAAGTAACGTTCATTTCACAGGACAATTATTACAAGGATCACCAGCATCTCAGCTTGACCGAAAGGGAGACCATCAACTATGATCACCCGTTCGCGTTCGATACGGAGCTGCTGGTCGAGCATCTGCAACAACTGAAAGCCGGCCAGACCGCGCAAGCCCCCGTCTATGATTTCACCACGCACTCCCGGTTCCCGGACAGAACTGTGGAGCTGAGACCGAATCACATCGTCATCATCGAAGGGCTGTTTGTGTTGTCCGACGAGAATCTCCGGAAGCTGCTGAACATCAAAGTGTTTGTGGACACCGACCCGGATGTCCGCATTCTGCGCCGGGTGGTACGGGACATCGAGGAGCGCGGGCGGACGATCCAGTCCATTCACCAGCAGTACTTGTCTACGGTGAAGCCGATGCACGAAGCCTTCATCGAGCCTTCCAAGAAATACGCCGACCTGATTATCCCGGAAGGCGGGGAGAATGAAGTCGGCATTCAGCTGCTGTCCATTCTGACAGAAAAATATATAACGGGGGATCATTCCCTCTCCGGCGAATAAGCCGGAGCGAAAGCCATACCAAGCGAGCATCCGCCGTGACGCTTCCGCTTAACTGCAACCTCTTCCCGATTCGCTTCAGACCTTGTGAAGACTGAGCCGAACGGGAGGGGGTTTATTGTTATCTGCCTGTTGATCATTCTGTGAGGGTATATCCGCATATCTGCTCCGGACAATCATTTAAACATATTCTTCAGCACCATCATCAGATTGGCCGGCTTCTCCGCCAGCCTGCGTGTAAAGTACGGGTACCACATCGTACCATAAGGCAGATAGCAGCGCACCCGGTAGCCATCTCTGGCAAGCGCAGCCTGATCATTCATGCGCAATCCGTACAGCATCTGGAATTCAAAAGCCTGTTTATCAATGCGCTGCTGCTTTGCAAACACCTTGACCCAGTCGATGATCTTATCATCATGGGAAGCAATGGCCGTGTACACGCCTTGGTCCAGGTGAAGCCGGATGATCCTTTTGTAATTTTCGATAACCTCATCTTTCTTCTGATATGCAATCGAGTTCGGCTCCTTATATGCCCCCTTCACCAGACGCAAGTTGACCCCGGCCTTCATAAGCGCTTTCACATCCTCCTCCGTCCGGTGCAGATAGGCCTGCATGACCGTCCCGACATTCGTCAGCCCTTCGGCATGGAGCCGAAGCGTCATGTCTATTGTAGCCTGGGTATACGGCGAGTCCTCCATATCGATACGGACAAAATTGCGATGCTGCTTCGCTTTCTCCACAACGGCTTTTATGTTCTCGTATGCCGCCTTCGGGTCCAGCGCAAGTCCCATCTGGGTCGGCTTCAGCGACACATTCGACTTGACCTTTCTGCTGGCGATGCCTTCAATCAGCCGCAAATACTCTTCCCGGTAGACCGCCGCCTCATCCAGACTCGTGATCCCTTCGCCGAGGTGGTCCAGCGTGACCATAATCCCCTTCTCGTTCAGCCGCTCGATTTCATCCAGCGCCTCATCCAGCGTATCGCCGGCAATAAATCTTCTCGCCAGCTTCTTCCCATATTTAATGGACAACCATTTTACAACCCTGTTCCCGGACACCGTCAGCACAATTTTGCGGTAAAACTCGGTACCGTCCATGGCCAAGCTCCTCCTTTGCAAGGTAAGAAAAGAAGCCCCTTACTTCCTTCACGGGTGTAAAAACCTCCCCCTTAACACATATGCAAAAATCATGTCGTCATGCAAGAAGACATACATATCAACATAGAGTAACTCTTATCAAGGAGGCCTCCTTATGCGATCAGCTTATCACAATGAACCGTTTCTCGATTTCAGCGACGATTCCGTCAACCAGCAGTACGATAGAGCACTGGCTCAAGCCGAGGCGAACCTGGGGCAGCATTATCCGCTCGTGATCGGCGGAGCCAAAATCCGTACAGAACGCTCCCACAGCTCGGTTAACCCAGCCCGCAAAAGGCAGGTCATCGGCACGGTGTCCCAGGCGGACACTGCATTGGCAGAGCAGGCGGTTCAAGCAGCGGCACTTGCTTTCGAATCCTGGAAGAATACCGATCCGAACGAAAGGGCCCGGTACTTGTACAAGGCCGCTGCCCTGATGCGTCGGCGTAAATTCGAATTCTCCGCCTTGCTGACACTCGAAGCCGGGAAGACGCGGGCTGAGGCCGATGCCGATACGGCAGAGGCAATTGATTTCATGGAATTTTATGCCCGGGAGATGCAGCGTCTCAGCGCCCCTCAGCCGTTGATACCGCATGACGAGGAGGAGAATCATCTCTACTACATCCCGCTCGGAGTCGGGATTGTGATTCCGCCCTGGAACTTCCCGCTCGCCATTATGGCAGGCATGACATCGGCCGCCCTCGTGTCCGGCAACACGGTCGTGCTGAAGCCGGCCAGCGCCACACCGGTCATCGCCGCCAAATTCGTCGAGCTGCTGGAAGAGGTCAGCCTGCCGCCGGGCGTAGTCAACTATGTGCCGGGGCCAGGGCACAAGATCGGCGATTTCCTGGTGGATCACCCGCTGACGCGGTTCATCAGCTTCACCGGCTCCCGTGATGTCGGGCTCCGCATCCAGGAGCGCGCAGCCAAGATCCAGCCGGGGCAACAATGGATCAAACGCGTTATTGCGGAAATGGGCGGCAAGGACGCCATTATTGTCGATGAGCACGCCGATCTTGAACTCGCCGCAGACGCGATTACCGCCTCCGCGTTCGGCTTCTCCGGACAGAAATGCTCGGCCTGCTCAAGAGCGATCGTGCATGAACAGGTCTATGCGTCAGTATTGCAAAAGGTCGTGGACCGATCCAAAAAGCTCGTCGTAGGCAATCCCGCCTATGCCAAAGTGCAGGTGGGGCCTGTTATCGATGAATCGGCGTATCGCAAAATCTTGGAATATGTGGAGATTGGAAAGCAGGAAGGCAAGCTGGTGCTGGGGGGATTCCCGGGGGACCCGGAGGGGTATTTCATTCAACCGACCATATTTGCCGATGTGGACCGCGCGGCTCGCATATCGCAGGAGGAAATCTTCGGCCCGGTTGTCGCCTTTACGAAGGCCGGCTCGTTCGAAGAAGCCCTGGCCATGGCCAATCAGACCGATTACGGTCTGACCGGCGCTGTCTTCTCCAACAACCGTGCACATCTGGAGCTGGCCAGGCAGCAGTTCCATGTCGGCAACCTTTATTTCAATCGTAAATGTACCGGAGCGCTCGTAGGCGTTCATCCGTTCGGCGGCTTCAACATGTCCGGAACGGATTCCAAGGCCGGAGGCCGGGATTATCTTCTGCTGTTCACGCAGGCGAAGCTCGTATCGGAGCGGTTCTAGCTTCCCGGCCTGCCTACCTGCTACTGTATCTGCGGCTGCAGCTGAAGCTGAAGCTGAAACCACAGCGGCTAACTTCAGCGGCAGCGGCAACTCCGACTGTGACTTCCCGCTTCGCTCATTGATAAGCAGCTGCGAACCATTTCAGGAACGCTTCCGCCACCACTGCGCCAGCGAGGCCGTTCGGGTGCGGATCATCCGCATTGCTCATATACTTCGGCTCAATCCGGTGTTCATCCGGGGCCGGGCAGGACAGCAGCTCGGCGATATCAAACACCGCATCCACCCCTTCAGGAGGACGGGTCCGAATCACCTCATTGACGGTGCGCCATACCTTTTCCCGATCCCCGGTAAAATTGAACGGAGGCACGGTGAAGAGAATGACCTGGACTGCCGACCCGGCATCCCTCTTCTTCTGCTTCAACCGCTTAACAATTGCGGTTAAATCACCCAGAAGCTCTTCGGAGCTTCTGGCTCCAATATCGATGTCGTTCACGCCGAGCGCCACAGCCACAATATCCCCCTCAGCCGCCTTCGCGAGCCAGGGGCCGTCAGCCGAGGCATCATACGCTCTGGCCCAGCCGGAACCAAGATTCCATACGCTGTAATCGGGCCCAAGGCCATCCGCGATGCGGGCCACCCAATACGTATAGCCATCCTTAGCCGTTCTGACACCTTGGGTAATGGAGTCCCCCAGGAAGACGATCCGCTGCTTCACCGGCTCGGCCTGCGGCTTGGCATATCCTATAAAGGCAGGCATGACCAAGCGATTCGCCGCCGGGATGAACTTATCGTGAGGCCCGTCCTTTGCCTGATTCCCCTCAGCCTCATACGCTGATACGAGCAGTCCTTCGGTATTGTATGGCACCGATGCACCCGAAGAAGATGTTGTAATGGTCCAAGTAAAGGCCAGATCATGCCCCTCGGGCAGTTCGATCTGCACCGGGTCACTCCAGAACGTCTCGCTTGGCGCGACCTCCTTGTCCGGCTGCCCGTCAAACATAACCTGAACGCTGGTCCCTGGTACAACCTGCCCATTACGATCTGTGCCGCCATCCGCGACATAAGCTGCTTCAATGCGCCAGGAGCCGCCCGGCATACTCCCTTTGGCGACCGCGCCGACATCCCATGTGGAATCGACAGCATTGCTGTGCCACAGCCTCAGCTCAAGCGGCCCCGATTCACACGGTTTGATATAGGTGCGATAGGTCCGGGTGCTTGTTTCTTCCTCCATCAAAATATAGTTCGTTGCCGTTGAAACTGCACTTATCGATGCATAGTTACCTCTCACCATGTCTCACCTTCAACCTTAGGATAAATGTTAGTGCTGTTCCGCCAGTCCCCCGTTTTCCTCCAGAATGGAATGCACCCGCTCTTCCAGATTCGATTTAATCATCGTCAGCAGCTGAATCTGCTCATTCAGCTCGGCAATTTTCAATTTGTACATCGGAAGGATCTCGCGACAGAACGATTCCTTGTTCTGGAGGACGCAATGGAGAAAACCGGCAATTTGCTCGGTAGTGAAGCCAAGGCCCAGATATAGACGAATCGTCTTCACCTGCTCGACGGCAAACGGACTGTACTCTCGATACCCGTTATCCAGGCGTACGGGCGTGATGAGCTTCTGCTGCTCATAATAACGCAGGGAACGAATGCTCACACCCGTCTTACGGGATAATTCGCCGATTTTCATACCGATCACCTCCTGTGGATGTCTGGCCTAACTCTCATTGTAGATCAAACCGGCAACATTGTGTTCCATTTTCGTCACATCTGCTTCGATAAAAGCCCCTTCAGCGCCTCTTTGGGGCGGAAGCCCACCACTTTATCTACCGCCTCGCCATTCTTGAACACGATGAGTGTCGGGATGCTCATGACGCCGAAGCGGCTTGCTGTTTCCGGATTGTCATCGACGTCCACTTTCACGATTTTCAGATCGGGCATCTCCTGATCCAGTTCGTCTAATATCGGGGCTATCAACTTGCAAGGAGGACACCATGTCGCCCAAAAGTCTACAAGCACGGTTCCTTTCTCTATTTCACGGTCAAAGCTCGCATCAGTAACATTCACAATAGCCATTGTTAGTACACCCGCCTTATCTTTTTTTCTGTCATGCCTATCCATGACGGTGATCCCACTATAACACCTGACATCGGTGTCAGGGTCAAGTGCATTCTATGCTTACCGGTTGCTTGCTTACCGGACGCTTTGCACCGTTATCCCCTTCGGTCAGGTGGCACAGAAACAGCAACTTCGGCATTTCACATACTCTTCCCATCGCCCCTCCCTCGTCCCTCAACTTCCTGAGTAAAAGGGATATTCATGAAAAAGAAAAAAATAGGAATACCGTTCCAGACAACCGACACCCCATAATAAAAAAGCCTGCCCCTTCATCAAGAAGGAGCAGGCTGCATAGCATGTTGACTGCCCACCACACCATCCGGATTACTTCACCGCACCCGCGGCGATCCCTTTGATGATGTACTTTTGAGCGAACATGTAGAAGATGACAACCGGGATAATCGTCAGCGTCAATCCCGCCATCGCTTGGTTCCACACAATCGTGAACTGTCCGAAGAAGTAGAACGTGGAGAGCGGAATCGTCCGCAGTCCGACGTCGGACAAGGTCAGGGACGGCAGCAGGTAGTCGTTCCACAATGCGATCACGTTCAGGATAGCTACGGTCACCGTGATGTTTTTCAACAATGGGAACACGATTCGCCAGAACACGCCGAACTTGGAGCAGCCATCGAGCGTTGCCGCCTCTTCCAGCGCGACCGGCACGGACTTGATAAATCCATGGTACAGGAACACCGCCATACTGGATGAGAATCCGACGTTCATGTAGATCAGACCTTCATGCGTATTCAGCATCGGAATGTGCAGCGTGCTGCGAATCCAGTCCATCACCTGCATCAGCGGCATCATCAGCGTCTGGAACGGAATGAGCATCGTTGCCACGAAAGTGAAGAAGATGATCTTGCTCAGCTTGTTGTCTGTTCTGACGAGCATCCATGCGGTCATGGAGGCCAGGATGATCACGATAATAACCGAGGTAATCGTGACGTACAGCGAGTTGCCAAGCGCCGTGAAGAAGTTCATTCTCTCCATCGCCGACCGGTAATACTCAAAGCTGAAGGACGATGGCAGCGCCAGTACGTTCTCATACAGCTCCGCGCGGTTCTTGAACGAGTTGATTACCATAATGAAGATCGGGGACAAGAATACCAGCGAAAAGAGTAACAGCAGAATATCAAGTGCCCACTTGCCTGTTTTCTTCATTACATCTGCACCTCTCTTCTCTTCGTCACGATCACTTGGGTTAATGTCAGTCCGGCTACAATCAGGAAGAAGATAATCGCTTTAGCCTGACCGAGTCCGTAGTTTCCGTAAGCAAAAATTTCATTAAAGATGTTCATCGCAAACATCTCGGTCGCATTGTTCGGTCCGCCCTTGGTCAAGGACAGGTTCACATCGTAAATTTTGAATGCTCCGGACAGCGTCAGGAACAAACAGATCGTAAAGGAAGGCATCAAGAGCGGGAATACGATCTTCCGCAAGCGCTGACCCATGTTCGCGCCATCCACCTTGGCGGCCTCCATCAATTCATCCGGAATCCCTTGAATACCGGCAATGTAGATAATCATCGTATAACCGGCAAGCTGCCAAGCAAAAACAACGACGAGCGCATACAGCGCAAACTGCGGATGCAGCAGCCAGTTGAAGAAGATGCCTCCCCAGCCTGTCATTTCACCCATATTTCTGAACGCATCTGTAAAAATAAACTGCCAGATGTAACCGAGAATCAGACCGCCGATCAGGTTCGGCATGAAGAACATCGTGCGCGCGGCATTGCGGCTCCGAAGCTTCGTCGTCACCAGAAGGGCAAAAGCCAGCCCGAGCACGTTCACCAATATCAAAGCCAGCAGCGTAAACTGTACCGTATGCCATGCCGACATCAAAAACCGTGTATCTTGAAACAGCTGGACGTAGTTATCCAGGCCAACAAATACCTTCGGATTCGCCGGGATGCCATCCCAATTCACGAAGGAATATATAATACCGATAATGAACGGTATAATGACCACGGTTGAAAAAATAAACAGTAGCGGTACTGTAAATAGGGCGAACCAAGCTTTGTCTTTTCTATGCATAACCCATACCTTCCTTCTCGCTAAGTTCGTTTTAAATACAATCAAGCCTCGAGTTTCGGACCAAGGAGCAGTTCCCCTATCCTTCCCTTACAAGAACAAGGGCATCAAACCTTGATTGCATTTAAAAAGCTCTGATTTGTGTGTTTCAGACTTAGAAAAAAAAGCAAAAGCCTAACGCTCCACCTAACAAGCGAGGTTAGGCTTTTGTCTTTTTATAAAGGGTGTTACGTTACTTAGCTTGCTGCTCTCGCCCACACTTCATCCAGCTTTTGCAGATATTGCTCACCGGAAATGCTGCTATCCATGAAGAACTCCTGTGTTGCCGGAGCCAGGTCATTGGTGATGATACCAGCCGGGAAGTAGTTCAGCGCCCAAGGAATCGTTTGTCCGCTGGAGGTTGCTTCATGCACCGCTTCGGACAGCGGATCCAGGTTGCCTGCTTCAATGTTGGTCAACGCCGGGATGAATTTGAAATCGTCTACAATCGCTTTTTTACCGGTTTCACTTGTGAACAGCCAGTTTAGGAAAGCCTTTGCAGCTTTGGCTTCTTCAGCATCAGCCTGGTTGTTAACAACCCAGTAACTTGCTACGCCAACCGCAATCTTGTCGTTTCCGGCCAGCGGGAACGGCATCATGCCAACATTGGAACCGAAGTCTTCAAAGTCTTCAAGCATGGTGAAGCTCCAGTTACCTTGGTGAACCATCGCTGTTCTTCCTGTAGCAAAGTCACCCATTTGAGTGTCATATTTGATTTCCATCGGGTTGGTAGCATGTGCGCGGATCGCTTCCATGAATTTTGCCCATTCCTGGAATTCCGGCGTGTCTGCCATCTTCACTTCGCCTTTGTTCAGCTGATCGATAAACTCAAGCGGCTCCTGTTGAAGCGCAAACGGCGTATTCAGGATGTGCCCAATCAGGAAGTAGGCTTCTTGGGACAAGCTCAGTCCGTTCTTGCCTTCAGCTTTCATCTGCTCCAGGAACTTCGTGAAGGAATCCAGGTCCGTAATATCCGAAGGATTCACCAGCTCATTATTGTATACAAGACCGAAGCCTTCTACACCGTAAGGAATGCCGACAATTTTATCCTCGTCTTTAAGTTCCATATCCGGCGCGATGTTCTGTACGAACTCTTCATCGCTCAAATCGGTCAGATACGATTTCAGTCTCTCCGCCTCAGGGCCCTGAGCTACGCTGAAAATGGTAGGACCTTGGTTACTGCCCAGTCTTGCGACCAGCTGCTGCATGTAAGCGTCACCCGCAGCTCCCCAAACCTCCACTTCATTGCCTGTCTCTTGCTGATATGTCTTTGCCAATTGCTCCAGAGGCTCCGTAATTTCTACTTTAGATTGGAAGATCGTAATCTTCTTAAGCTTCTCACCGTCCGTGTTACCCCCGCCATTCGCAGCTCCCGTATCATTCTGAGGTGAACCGCAGGCCGCCAACGTTGCCACTAAAGCTGTAGCTGTCAATAAGCTCAGCATCTTCTTTACTTTCTTCAACTTGTATGCCTCCCCCTATGGTCGTTTTTTTTAGTAAAACAGTTTAGTAAAACGTTTACATAACAATCATATGGTCATTTTATCTCAATGTCAATAAAAATGTACCCGTTTTCATAAAAAATTAATTAACCGTAAGTAAAATTATACGATTTTTTTACTAAAAACACCACCTTTTTTTACAAAAAATTTGAAG
The DNA here is from genome assembly GCF_002276395.1 of Paenibacillus sp. 7541. Classification (NCBI taxonomy): domain Bacteria; kingdom Bacillati; phylum Bacillota; class Bacilli; order Caryophanales; family Paenibacillaceae; genus Paenibacillus; species Paenibacillus sp. 7541. The sequence goes on from NZ_NQLZ01000017.1 coordinate 68,179, forward strand.
CACTGTTATTTCACACTTTTTCTCCACTGAATGGTGGCATTAAGCTTGAACGGCTCTTTCCTCGCCGTCCCCTTGATCATCTCGAGCAGCTCCTTGGCTGCTAAATACCCGCTTTCATATCGTGGAATGGATATTGTAGTCAGGCCGGCCATAGCCGCCGCATCCGAATTGTCGAAGCCGGTGATCGATATATCCTCTGGTACCCGAATTCCATGCTCTTCAAACGCCTTGATCGCGCCCAGCGCCATATTGTCATTAGCACATACAAGCACATCTGGAAGGGTGTTGCCAAGCACCAAAATTTTGGCTGCCTGGTACCCGCTGTTCTCGCTGTAATCGCCATGGAAATAGTTCCGGCTGTCAAATTCAATCCCGTTCTTCTTCAGCGTATCGATGAATCCCGAGTACCGCTCCTTATGGTCAAGCGTATACTCCAGGCCTCCGATAAACCCGAAGCGTTTGAAGCCTTTGTCTACCAATGCCTGCACCATCTCACACATCACCGGGTAATTGTCAACGATGACACTTTTAGTATTAGCGAAATCATTGTCAATGATGCGGTCCATGAGCACAATCGGAAACTGCGGCGTTGCGACCGAGATCAAATCCTCGTCTGTCATATGCCGATCCAGGCTTATGGTACCGCTTGCAAATTTGCTCCGCATAAAATTCGCACTTGATTTGTTCGTGCAAATGATCAGATCATACCCATTCTCATTCAGACAGTGGCTGATTCCCTTAATAATTTTCAAATAATAATCGCGGTCAAAGTCACTGAACACAAATATAATGGTGTTGCTTTTATCGGATTTTGATGATTTGCTCGCGAAATACCCTTGCTCTGAGCAGATTTGCAGCACACGCTCTCTCGTTTCCCGGCCTACGTTCTTCCGCCCGTTAAGCACATTCGATACGGTAGACACCGAAACGTCAGCAAGTCTGGCAATTTCCTTTAAATTCGCCATACACGCGATCCTCCCTCACTCGTGTTAGTAAATTCAATATAACATTTTTAATAAAATTTACAAACTGTATCTGTCACCCAGTTGAAGTGAAATAGAGGAAATTCATGGTGGTTATTGGGATTGGAGGATGATTTTTTTGGGGCCACAATAAAAAAAGACGGCGCAGGATTCGCTCCTGTACGCCGCCATCTGCCGTTGTCACAACGCGTTATCACAAGCTATAGCCTGCCAGCCTTCCCTTCACATGATGAATCATTCAGCAGGTGAATCTCCTTTCACGTCAAGGCTGAATGGAAACGTCATGCAGCATCATGATGCCGTTCGGATGTCTCCAGAAGCCCTCGACCTTGCTGCTGACACCATTCAAGTACTCCTGGTGATGGATGTACAGCATCGGAGCAATATCAACCAGCTTCTCCTGTGCCTCTTTATATAGAGCCTTCCGTTTCTCCGGGTCGCTCTCTCGCCGGCCCTCCTCAAGCAGCTGATCCAGCTCGCTGTCCTGGGTAAAGGTCCGGTTGCCCGGTTCGCCAACATTCACGGAGTGGAACACCTGGTACAACCCGTAATCAGCATCAGCCGTAACGGTCGACCATCCGAGCACAAACATATCATGCTGCCCTTCGGCCGTTTGGGACAAGTATGCGGTCCATTCCACCACCTCGATTTTCACATCGACGTTAATCTCCTTCAATTTCGACTGTACGTATTCGGCCACTTTCACGCGGTCTGGATTGTCATTGGTCCACAATGTGGTGGAGAATCCCTGCTCATACCCCGCTTCGGCCAACAGCTGTTTGGCCTGCTCGATATTGTAGCTGATCGGCTGAACCGAAGGGTCATAACCGAACACATCGGGAGCTAAAGGACCGACTGCCGGAATTCCCGTCCCCTCAAAAACACCCTCGATAATCTCATCTTTGTTGATCGCCATGGACAGCGCCTGCCGCACCCGCTTATCATCAAACGGCTTCTTATCCATGTTGAATCCGATGTAGGACAGGCTAAGCGAAGGCTGGCGGTTCAGCTCAAGGCCGTCGATGCTTTCAATGCGGCTGATGCTGCTTGGCGACACCGGATCAATGATGTGTGCATAGCCGGTCTCCAGCTCGGCAATCCGCGTGCCTTCCTCCGTGACCACCTTAAAGATCACGCGTTCGACCTTCGCTTTAGCTCCCCAATAATCAGGATTGGCCACCAGTCTCACTTCCTGACCCGGATCCCAGCTTTCCAGTTTGAATATGCCGGTGCCGACCGGATTCTGAGCGAGATATGCGCCTGCCTTCTCACCCGCTTCTACCAGCTCATAGTCCTTCTTGATGGCCTCCGCGCTGACCATCCCGACACCGGAGTGTGCCAGATGGGCAAGCAGCGGCGAATAAGGATATTCCGTTGTCAGCTGTATAGTATCATTGTCAACCACCTTGATCTCACTGATCATATCGACGAGTGAAGCCCGCGGCGAAGCGGCCTTCGGATCCAGCAACCGATCCAGATTCGCCTTGACGACCTCGGCATTAAATGCCGAGCCGTCCGTAAAGGTAATGCCCTGCTTCAGCTTGAACTCCCAGGTCAAGTCATCAATCTGGTTCCAGCTCTCCGCCAGGCCAGGCTGTATGTTCAAGTCTTTGTCGTGCACCACCAGCGTGTCATAGATATGCGTTGTCATCACACTTGTCTGCTGGTCGGTCGACATATGAGGATCCATGGACGGCGGGTCCGACAGCCATGCGATCACAAGCTCCTGCGGCCCTTCCTGGGCACCTTCTCCAGGCTCAACCGTACCTGTATCAGCAGGCGGAGGACTTGTGCTTGGCGGCTCCGAATTCCCTCCCGAGCCCGCGCAAGCCGACAACAACAATGCAAGCATCACGAGGATGTATGAAAGACTCTTCCATCTGTTTGTAATCATCATGTTAAGTTACTCCCCTCTTCCTTCGAAAATTGGAAAATATTTTACCCACAGTAAACATATATTTTACTATTTGATATTTATACCTAATAGAGATCAGATTCCCGCATCCTCATTTACGCTATCCTCTCTTCTCTAACACCATGGGCGAGACTTACGGCAAGAAATCTAACATTATTCAAGCAAAAGAAAGGATGATTCTCGTGATCAACATGCCTGCTGAAACCGGAACCTTAAAGGATGGAACACCTGAATCCCGCACAGGGCCCTGGCGCTCCCTGTGGCAGCGCATGAGAACCAACAGGTCGGTGCTGATCGGCGGCGGCTTTCTGCTGCTGTTGATCCTTGTTGCGGTGTTCGGCCCGCTGCTCACGCATTACGATCCCTCGAAGGTGGACTATTCTACGAAATTTCTCAAGCCTTCGGCTGCGCACTGGTTCGGGACGGACCACAATGGAAGAGATATTTTCACCAGGGTGATCCACGGGATGCGGCTAACCTTGTCCGTCGGGTTCATCTCCGTCATGATCGGAGCCGCCTTCGGCATCGTTCTTGGCATTATATCCGGCTATTATGGCGGAAAATGGGACACGATCATCATGCGAATCACTGACGTGATGCTGGCATTCCCGGGGATTCTGCTGGCACTGGCCATCGTCAGCGCGTTAGGCAAAAGCTTGTTCAACGTCATTATCGCCGTCAGTATTTTCTCGGTCCCCACGTTTGCCCGAATCGTTCGGGGCTCCACGCTGGCTGTTCGCAAACTGGAATATATTGATGCCATGCGCACGCTCGGCGCCAGTGACAGCCGGATTATATTCCGGCACATCCTGCCCAACATCACCTCCCCTATTATCGTACAGGCTACGCTGCGGATTGCCGTCGCGATCCTGACGGCCAGCGGCCTCTCCTTCCTCGGGCTTGGCGCACAGCCGCCAACGCCGGAATGGGGAGCCATGCTCAACGACGGCCGGAGCTACATTACCGAGCACCCGCATGTGGCGCTGTTCCCAGGACTGTCGATCGTTATCGTGGTCATCGCCTTCAATCTGCTGGGGGACGGATTGCGCGATGCCCTCGACCCGAAGCTGAAAAAATAACGAAAGGAGCTGCGGTCCATGCTCATCTATACGATACGACGGTTGCTGCAGACGATCCCGGTTATCATTGGCGTTACCATCATCGTCTTCCTCCTGATGCATCTCATTCCGGGGGACGCCGCCCAGGCCATCATCGGAGAGGGGGCTCCGCGAGAGCAGGTAGAGCAAATTCGGGAGAAGCTCGGGCTTAATGACCCGCTCCCCGTTCAGTACTGGAACTATGTCAGCGATCTGCTGCGCGGCGATCTCGGCGATTCTATACGCAGCAATAGGCCAATTGCAGACGAAATCTTCAAAAGCCGCTTCTGGATTACCGTAGAGCTGGCAGTGTACAGTACGATCCTTGCGGTTTTCCTCGGCATTACCGCCGGCATCATCTCTGCGGTCAAAAAAAGCACCCCGGCGGATATCGGAGTCATGATTGTTGCGCTGTTCGGCTTGTCGATGCCAAACTTCTGGCTTGGGCTGATGCTCATTCAGTATTTTGCCGTCGATCTCGGGTGGTTCCGCCCATCGGGCTGGGGAGACTGGTCGCAGACCGTGCTGCCTGTCGTTACGCTTGGCACCGGAGGCGCAGCGATTATCGCCCGGATGACCCGCTCCAGCATGCTGGAGGTGATCAGCCAGGACTATATTCGCACAGCCAGAGCGAAGGGCGTCCGCGAGCGAATCATCATCTACAGACACGCGCTGAAAAACGCCATGATCCCTGTGATTACCGTGATCGGACTGGAGTTTGGCGGCCTGCTTGGAGGGGCCGTGCTGACTGAAACGGTATTTGCCGTCAACGGGCTCGGGCGGTATGTCATCGACGCCATCCGAGCGCGGGACTTTCCGGTTGTCCAGGCCACCGTGCTTGTGATGTCCCTCATGTTCGTGCTTGTCAACCTGCTCGTGGACATATCCTACCGGTACTTCAATAAACGGATTGATTTTGATTGACTGTCCCAAGCGCGGACGTGCATCGAACGTTTCTCGTCAGCTAACCGGAACTTTACCTGCCGAATTGGCAGGATCATGCAGCGTGTGCAACTCCAAATCAGGCCATCCGTCAGATGAAAGGAGCGAAGTATACGATGAAGGAGTCCTCCAACGTACTGGAAATTAATAATCTGCAAACCTCTTTTTTCACCAAACAAGGAGAAGTAAAAGCTGTGGACGACGTCAGCCTTAAGGTTCGCAAAGGCAAGACGCTCGGCATCGTCGGGGAATCGGGCTCGGGCAAGAGCATCCTGTCCCTGTCGATTTTGCGGCTTATTTTCAAGCCCGGCCAAATTGTCAGCGGTGAAATTATCTATAATGGCGAGAACCTGCTGGATAAACCCGAGCGGTATATGCGAGGCTTGCGCGGCAATCAAATCTCAATGATTTTCCAGGAACCGATGACGTCGCTCAACCCCGTCTTCACGATTGGGGAGCAGATTGCTGAAGCCTATCGGATTCACGAGGGTCTTGGCTCAAAAGAAGCGCTCCGAAGAACCGTGGACATGCTGCGGCTTGTCGGCATTCCTTCTCCGGAGAAACGCGCACGGCAATACCCGTTCCAGCTGTCCGGGGGAATGCGGCAGCGGGTCATGATTGCCATGGCGCTGGCCTGCAATCCCGATCTGCTGATTGCCGATGAGCCGACAACGGCACTGGATGTGACCATCCAGGCCCAAATTCTGGAGCTGATGAAGGAGCTGCAGCAGAAGCTGCATATGTCCATCATCATGATTACACATGACCTGGGGATCGTGGCCGAAACCTGCGATGATGTTGCGGTCATGTACTGCGGCAAGATCGTGGAGTACGCCGATGTCCGGACGCTGTTCCGGCAGCCGAAGCATCCCTATACCATCGGGCTGCTTAACTCCCTTCCCCGGCATGACATCGACCAAGAGGAGCTCGAGCCGATCACCGGCTCGGTGCCCAGCCCTTTTGAGGAGCGGGCAGGCTGCAGCTTCGCCCCCCGCTGTCCTCATGCCGCGCAGCAATGCTACGAGAAGCTGCCGGATCTGAAGATGCTCGATTCAGGGCAGCAGCAGGTCCGATGCTGGATGTACACAGACCAGTGGGAATCCGGGACGGAGGTGCATGGGGAATCATGAAGAACGAGCTGCTCGTCGTGAGGCATTTAAAGCAATATTTTCCGATCAAGGGCGGGATCCTTGGAAGAACGGTCAACGTGGTGAAGGCGGTTGATGATATTACATTCTCCATATATGAAGGTGAGACGGTCAGCATTGTCGGGGAATCCGGCTGCGGCAAATCAACGACCGGGCGAGCCATTCTGCGCCTGGATGAGCCGACTTCCGGCGAGGTGCTGTTCGATGGCGTCAATCTGCTGTCACTCAGCAAAGGACAGATGAACCGGAGGCGCAAAGAGCTGCAGATGATTTTCCAGGACCCCTACGCTTCTCTCAATCCACGGAAGACGGCGGCACAAACGCTCGAGGAGGCGATGGAAATCCAGAACATCGTGCCGAGGAAGGAGCGGCGGGCCAGAGCGATTGAGCTGCTGGAGACCGTCGGCTTGTCCGCGTACCAGGCTGACCGCTATCCCCATGAATTCAGCGGCGGCCAGCGACAGCGGATCGGCATCGCCCGCGCCCTGTCCGTCAATCCGAGGCTGATTATCAGCGATGAGGCCGTGTCTGCACTCGACGTATCCATTCAAGCCCAGGTGCTGAACCTGATGAAGTCGCTGCAGAAGGAGTTCAAGCTGACGTATCTGTTCATTTCCCATGACCTCGGGGTTGTCCGCCACATCTCCGATCGCATCGTTGTCATGTACCTCGGCACCATCGTGGAGATTGCGGATAAGCACTCCCTGTTCCGGCAGCCCCTGCATCCGTATACGCAGGCGCTGCTGTCCGCCATTCCGAGACCGGACCCTGAACATAAAAAAGAGCGGATCATCCTGAAGGGGGATGTCCCCTCCCCGATTGATCCGCCGTCCGGCTGCCGTTTCCACACGCGCTGCATGTATGCCACCGTCCGCTGCCAGAGCGAGGTGCCCGTGCTCCGCGAAATTGATCCGGGCAGCGGCCACCAGGCGGCATGCCATTATGCCGAGGATATTATGACGGGAGCCAAAGGTTCATAACTCGATAACCCGCCCGCCCAGTGGACCGTAGTCGATCACGAATGTCCGGGGCCGCGGCGGCACTGACCATGGAAGAACTCCTTGATGAGATTGCGTTCGCAATCGAGAGCAAGGGGATAACAACGAGATAACAACCAGATAGCAATGGGCCTCATGACATCCAGCATCCAATGAAGATATAAAGACCTGCCTGAATATCGGGCAGGTCTTTATATCTTGTAATGCTCATGTCCATATAACCATTATGTGTAATCTATGTGGCTATATCTGTAAAGTGTGACTCTTATATTGAGATAAGAAAATCCGATAGTTATACTACTTGAAACATAGCTATGCATCACAATCAACGAAAGGAAGTTGCAATTTGAAAATCAAACTTGACATTAGTAATGCGCGTTATGATGAAATCAAATCTGCACTCGAAGAACGAGGAATTGAAATAGATGATACAGCCGACTTGGTATTAAGTGAAACCAACAGCTTCATTGATAATCTGATTGTGAGAGAAAAAGGAACGAACGCACGGATCATTCTATCTGTGGAGGATATTGATGTAGCTTTGGAAGATTTAATAGCATTAGGTGTTATCCATTATTGTGTTGTGAAGGACAACTTTATTGATAATGAATATGCCAACGTATTTCTATATAAGAGCAATAATACCTTTGATGATTTTACACTTCAGGAAGAGGAAGTAGCCGGGATCGCTAGGGCAAAATTCAAAGATTTTACTGACCTATGGTTTGGTGCTAAAAAAGAAATTGAAATCAGTGGCTTCGAAATAGATAAGGATGGAAAAAGGGTTGTTTTCAAAGAACATGTGAGTAGAGATAAATTCGTACCGCATCAAATCGCATTTTATAAAGAGGTCATCCTAAAAATCCAGCAAGAGATTCATCCTCACTTTGTATAGCCGCATTTCCTGTCGCCTTGCTCGGCGATTCATTGGCATAGTTCGGGCTGGCACCACGCTACCGCTTCGAATGATCAGCTGTAGAAGGTGCGTTTCCATCGATTGGCATTAGGCTATGAACGGCCTCTGTTTCTTTAGGGGAAAGCCGAGCCCCCTCTAGAAGCTTGCTTTCGTACTTGGCAAGTTCATCGTTCTTAGCATAATTCTCATACAGATCCATGAACTTCACGAATGCTACGATTTTATCCATATCCTCCTCAAGGAATAGGTCGAAGGCTGTTCCCAGCGACATGACATATCGTTGATAATCGGCATTGTCAAAATCGGTGGCAAGCTTTTCTCCCGTATCAAGCAAATACTGCCGAGCAACAAGCTCAATCGCTTCCTGGTGTTCTATGAACCCCCTTGTCCTAGCTTCTTCAGGACTTCCGGATGGCGTTTCATAGTATCGAATGTCCGAAGCACGGAGTCCATTGCTATTGCTGGACGCCTTCTCTGTTCCTGGCGGCTGTTCTTCTCGCTTGGCTTGCACGCTTCCCAATAGGGTTAAACATAGTGCAGCTATACCGACAATGAACCAGCTCTTATTGAACTTCACCATGCGTTCGCCTCCATTCTACACAGATTTCTTGGAACTGTTACCGCGCCTAATTTTAATGTTACATACGTGAATGTACGCTGAAAAGTTGCGGTAGGTTGTCATAATTCCCCTGCAGTGAAACCGCTACGTTGTGAATGGAGTATTATAATTAAGGAAACGAACAAGAAGGATGAGATACGAATGGCAAGGATATTAAAAGAATCCGCGATTATGGCGGGTGTAATCTTTATGTTTAATTTGATCATTAAACTGGTTATTAACCCCGATCGTATCGTGAGAACATTCGATCGGGGAGTTGGAATGGGACTAGGTGTTTTTTTCACCTCGTTTGTGTTGCTCTTCCTCGTGATATGTATAATCCTTACGATTAGCAGATGGATTGCTAGACGGAAAAGCACATAGGCTCTGAATCTGCCGCTAGCGTGCATAGTAAGACAGATGAATCGCTCCTTGTGAATTTGATTCTACGATTTTGCGGGCGCCTCTGATCGGTACGGATCTATGGTACCGGCAGAGGCGGTGTGCCATGCTATGATTAAACGACCCTGGCGGGAAGCATATTTTTACGTCGATACATCGATACAAGCAGCCCTAGCAGCGCTAAATCCAGTACCTGATTCGCACCGCTGAAAGACAGGAATGGCAGGTCCAGTCCAAGAGCGGGAACGAGCCCCAGCCCCATCAGGATCGGCCAGATCAGACGAATGCCCAGCACATAGATTACGACGGCAGCAAGATGATGAGCATACGATTCCTTCAGCGACACCGCGATCCTCCACATCCTTGCAAGAAACAATCCGACCAGCATCATAAGCATCATTCCGAAGCTCCACCCGAAGCAGTAAATGAGGTACACGAACGCGGAATCATTAAGAATATCCGGAAGAGCCGCATTAGGCTCAGCAAAACCATGCCCGAACCACCCGGCCGTTCGAACAGCTTCAGCCGACACTTTCGTGAAATACCCGTCCAAGCTGTCCGGATACAGGAATCCGCTCAGCCTTTTCAAGATATAATCTCCGTTGATCCAGAATGCTATAGCGCCAGCAGCGACAACTGGCATGGACGCAATCGCCAATATGCGCCCAGATCTTGTCATTATCCAGGTTAAGAGAAGAAAACCAAGCACATACAAGACCGCAAATGCATAGGAGCCCCCAAGGCAAAAAAGTACAGCTGGCAGAGCCCCTCGATACATACCGTGCAGTACACTCTTAATGATTCCTTGATTATGTTCAAGGGACATCCTGGCTAGCGCAATCAACAGCACTGGAAGAGCTACCATATGATAATTTATAGAAACCGGTCCAAAGTTCACGTACAAACCGCTACCGTTCACTGTAGTCCCTCCGGTGATTCCAATCCATGCCATTATACTTAACGTCACTAGAAACAGCGTGCTGGAGTATTTTCTCAGCCGCTGGTAGTCTGCAAAACAGAGCATAACAAAGACCATAAAGCCTAGCCCAAGGTATACAGCCTTATATGCGTATATTCCGCTGTACATATGCTCACTGTAACTTGCGTTGATACTCGCAAATACTCCCAGCAGCGCAAACAGCATAACCAGAATGATCAGTTTCCAGTCTGTCACCGGCCTGTGAGCCGCATGAAAATGACGGCCAATTCCCTCCGGTTCCCCCATCTGCCTTACAGCTTCCCCGATTGCCTCTTCTTCTGTACTCCCCGCCGAAATCAGCGCCTCTGCACGCTCTTCAATATGCCCAAGCAGTTCTTCCCGGATGTCGTCATGCATGGAGTTAGCTCCCACCTGTCTGCACACCCGCTCCAGAAAGCCGCGGACGACCGCATAATCTTCGATTCTACGTCTCATCTTTCCGCTAGCTCCCTTCCCCAATAACGGAATCGACGGCCGTTCGAAAACGAACCCACTCCTTGGTCTTCTCCTCAAGCATGCTTCTTCCCCGATCCGTAATGCGATAGTATTTCCGCTTCCGGCCGTCATGCTGACGCCAGTACGATTCCAGCATCTCTTCCGCCTCAAGTGTATGTAAGATCGGATATAACGTCCCTTCCTTCATTAGGAACACACCGTCCGAGCTTAGCTCGATTTCCCTGATTAGCTCGTATCCGTACATCTCCTTCTTGCTGAGCACTTTCAACAGAAGGATGACCGTACTCCCCTTTAACAGTTCCTTGTTGATTGACATCCCATCTTCACTCCAATACCTCGTAATCCTATACATCGGAAATCTATGTATAGGATACACCAATATATACCATATCACAAGCACCCAACCACCTTATTCCGAACACACTCATAAGCGATACATCCCCTGAGGCATTCTTGGGTCATCTACCCTCGATCTGCCCCTCCTCTGCTTTACTTTCTACCTCTCCCGTTAAATATGAGAAAGTTCACAGGTCGAAACAATCGCCTATGATACGGTATCAAAGAACCGCGAACGACAACCACGAACTGCCTTATTGAAAGGAGGACCGCCTGTGGCAAAAGTACTAAGCAACATGCCCCTGGCCCCCGGCATTTATCTGCTAACCGTCGAAGGAACCTACCGCGCCCGAATGGGGCAATTCTATATGCTTCGCTGCTGGGATAGCTATCCCGTGCTATCGCGTCCTATCAGCGTGCACGACATCAGCCCGGAGTCGATATCCTTTCTGTACCGGGCTGGGGGGATCGGTACGCATCTGCTGGCGAAGCTTCAGCCCGGCGATTCGCTGCAGCTTGAAGGGCCAATGGGCCGGGGCTTCCCGGAGCCTGAAGGCCGGACGGCAATCGTAGGCGGGGGAATGGGCACCGCCCCCATGCTGCTGGCTGCCAGGCAGCTGCCGGAGGCGCAGGTTTTTCTCGGCTTCAAGGACGCGCCCTTCGGCGTATCCCGCTTCCAGGACATTCACTCGAATGTCACCGTCGTCAGCGGCGGGATGATCGCAGATCATATCGACCCCGCCTGCTATGATACGATCCTTGCCTGCGGCCCGGTGCCCATGATGGAGGCGCTTGCCTACAAAGCCGAAGGCAGCTCAGCCAAGCTATACGTTTCGGTGGAGAAGCGCATGGGCTGCGGCATCGGCGCCTGTAACAGCTGCGCGGTGACCATAAACGGCACGGTGCGCAAGGTGTGTACCGACGGGCCGGCATTTCCCGCAAAGGAGGTGAATTGGATTGATCTCCTTAGCCTGTGAGCTGGCCGGAGTCCGCTTCGCCAACCCGATCTGGGCCGCGTCAGGCACGTTCGGATTTGGCAGACCCTATGCCGACCTGTATCCGCTTCGTAAACTGGGCGCCATCGTCTCGAAAGGATTGACCGTCCGTCCCCGCACCGGGAACAGCGGCACCCGCCTGTACGAGACGCCATCCGGCATTATGAACAGCATCGGGCTGGAGAACCCGGGCATTCGCGCTTTTCTAGAGCGGGAATTGCCCGAGATGACCACTTACGGCACTGCCGTTATCGTAAACCTGGGGGGCAGCTCTATCCCGGAATATGTCGAAGGGGCCCGGCTTCTGGACGACTACTGCCAGTGGCTGCAAGCTTCCGGCCAGAAAGCAGTAGATATGCTTGAGTTGAACATTTCATGCCCGAACGTCAAGGAGGGCGGCCTGGCCTTTGGCCTCGACACAGAGCAAGCGCGCAAGCTTGTGAAGGTAGTAAGGCAAGCGACCTCCCTCCCCTTGATCATCAAGCTGGCGCCGGGCGCGCGGGATTTAACAGAGATGGCCCGCATGTGCGAATACGAAGGCGCGGACGGCGTCTCCCTGATCAATACAATCCAGGCGATGGCGATCGATATTCGCCAGCGGCGCAGCGTATTCGACCGGGCGTACGCCGGGTTATCAGGGCCAGCGATCAAACCGATCGCGCTGCGTATGGTCCATCAGGTGGCGCGGGCCGTATCGATTCCCGTGGTTGGAGTCGGCGGCATCAGCAGCGCATCCGATATTGTGGAATTCGTAATGGCCGGGGCAACGGCCGTGCAGATCGGAACTTACAATATGATGAATTTACGGGCCGGCGATACCTTGGCCGAACAGTTAATCGACCTGATGAACGAGGAAGGCATTCAGTCGCTGGAGGAAATCCGAGGAATCATTTAGCTAGATGTGATTTTTTTCACGGATATTCCCTTATTTTCGTCATAAAATGAGGTCAGAATCATTGTTTTGTGAACTTATTCACAATAACTGGACAAATGTCACTTAGGAGGTAACACAGAAATGAAAAAAACATTATCTCTAACCCTTTCCGTGCTGTTCATGCTTGCGATCCTCGCAGGCTGCGGCGGCGGAAGCAGCGAGGAGCCGGCGGCCCCGGACACCGCTGCAGAGAACCCGGCGGCAAATGACACCAACCAGGAGCCGGCAAGCGAGGATCCAGCACCGAGCGACAGTACCGGCAGCCTTCAGGATGGACTCTACTATGCTGAAGGGGAGTTCGATGAGAAGTCCGGCTGGAAAGAGATCGTTGCTCTGAAAGTGGAAGGCGGCAACATTGTGAGCGCCAACTGGAACGGCCTGCACAAAGACGGCGGATTGGACAAAAAGACCTCCTCCGAAAAAGGCATCTACGGCATGAAGGAGAAATCCGGCGCACAAGCTGAATGGCACGAGCAAGCCATCAAGATGGAGGAATACCTCGTAGCTAATCAGTCCGTGAACAGCCTGGTACTGAACGATGAGGGACGTACCGATGCCGTATCCGGCGTATCGATCCACATCGACGGCTTCACCGAGCTTGTTGATAAGGCGCTTGCCGCAGGGCCTGTGGAAGCTGGTCCATACAAAGACGGCACTTACTATGCCGAGGCCGACGATTTCGACGCTAAATCCGGCTGGAAGGAAACCGTCACCGTGACCGTCATCAACGGCAAAATTACCGCAGTGAGCTGGAATGGCCTCCATAAGGACGGCGGCACTGACAAGGTGACCCGTTCGAAAGACGGCGAGTATGGCATGAAAGCGGCAGGCGCCCAGGCTGAATGGCATGAACAGGCGTATCAAGCCGAACAGTACCTCATTGAGAAACAAGATCCACAGGCGATCGTGTACAACGAGGAAGACGGCAAAACCGACGCCATCTCCGGCGTATCCATCCATGTTGACGGATTCGTGGAACTGGCAGCCAAAGCGCTTGAAGGAGCCAAATAACGAAACAGGACTATATCATCCTTGAGGGGAGATTCGCATGAAACAGATCATCGTGCTGGGCGGCGGATACGGCGGCGTGCTCACGGCCAAGAAGCTGGCTAAACAGCTGCGCAAACAAAAGGATATACGGATCACGCTGATTGATCGCCGTCCCTACCACACCCTGCTGACCGAGCTGCATGAGGTGGCGGCCAACCGGGTCGAGGAAGACTCGATCAAGGTCGACTTGAAAAAAATATTCGCCGGCTTCCGCAATGTGGATGTGGTGCTGGACGAGATCGGCAGCATCGACTTTGAAAGCCAGACGCTTGTAGGGGACAAACGCAATTATAACTATGACTATCTCGTCATCGGCACAGGCAGCAAGCCGACCTTCTTCGGAATACCGGGCGCGGATCAGTATGCCTTCACCCTCTGGTCCTATGATGACGCCGTCCGGCTGAAAGAGCATGTTCTGAACATGTTCCGTCAGGCCGCGCTCGAGCGCAATGAGCAGGTCCGTCGGGAAATGCTTACCTTTGTTGTCGTGGGCGGAGGCTTCACCGGCGTGGAAATGATTGGTGAGCTTGCCGAGTTCACAGAGGAGCTGTGCCGGGAATTCCACATTGAGCCGGACGAAGTCAAACTGCACGTGGCCGACATGGTGGACAAAATATTGCCGATTCTGCCAGAGCCGCTCATCCGCAAGGCTGAGAAACGGCTGCGCAAGATGAATGTCAACATCATCACCGGCTCCCGGATCACGGAAGTGAAGCCGGATGGCGTCACCGTTGGCGACAGCGATATCCGCTCGCGCACAGTGATCTGGACGGCAGGTGTTGAAGGCTCGGACGTCGTAGGCAGCATGGACGTGGAGCAGAAGGGCAGAAAACGGATTTTGACCAATGACAAGCTGCAAATCCCGGCGCATCCCAACGTATATGTGGTAGGGGACAACATCTTCTACATTCCGGAAGGGGCAGCTGCACCGGTTCCTCAGATGGTCGAGAATGCGGAGCTTGCAGCACCCGTCATCGCCTACAATATTACGGCCGAACTGCTCAACAAACCGCAAAAATCTTACAAACCGACGTTCCACGGCACGATGGTCTGTATCGGCAGCCGTTACGGGGTTGCCAATGTCGGTCTGCCCGGCAAAATGATGCGGCTAAGTGGGTTCCCCGCCATGGCGGTCAAGCATCTGATCAATATGGTGTACCTGTTCCAGGTATGCGGATTCAACAAGGTATATCACTATCTGCTGCACGAGTTTTTCCACGTCAAGAACAATCGCAGCTTCCTGGGCGGCCATTTCGCCAAGCGATCGCCAAATTTCTGGCTCGTTCCGCTCCGCATTTTTGCAGGGTGGATGTGGTTCGCGCAGGGCTGGGACAAAATTCATAAAATCATGAAGGACCCCGGCCATATTTTCCTTATTCCCGCCAAGTCCATGGATGGAGTCAGCGCAGCTTCGGCTGCCGGAGGCGACGCTGTCACAGCCGCTTCCTCCTACACCCAGGACGCTGTAACCGCGCTGCCGGTCCCTGATTTTCTGAAATCGATTGTTGACTGGTCCATGGATTTGATGTTCTATACAGGCGACGGCGGCTACACGTCCCTTGCCTATGTGTTCCAGACTTCCATGGTGCTCGCTGAACTGGTCGTCGGCGTACTGCTGATCGTCGGACTGTTCACGGCGCCAGCCGCCATAGCCAGTGTGGCCATGGGCGTCATGGTATGGGTGTCCGGCATGGCACCTAACGAAATGCTGTGGTATCTGGCTGGCGGCGTCGCGCTCATCGGCGGCTCCGGAAGCACCTTCGGCCTTGACTACTACGTTTATCCGCGCCTGAAGAAGCTGTGGAGACGCATTCCGTGGGTCAAACGCTGGTACTTGTACACCGATTAATGCGTGTGCATCCGTTTCATCAGGAAGGGGGAAACCAAGATGGATATGAACCTGCTGCAGGATACAATCGCCATGCTCCAACAGCATATTGATGCCGGAACCGAAATTGAGCTGACCGACATGGACGGCGCTCCGGTGCAAGACATTGCCAATCTGCTGAATGCTTATGAGCTGGCCTACTCCCGGAAAATGACCGTGCTCGCCTGCTGCATGCTTATTCATGCGGCTATCACGAGACACAAGAAGCTCGCGGTCCAGGACAATTCCAATCTGACCCGAAGCATTCTGGACGGGGATTATCTGACAGGTCTTCTCTATCGGCTTGCGGTTAAGCGCAAGGAGTGGAAGCTGCTGTCCAGGCTCCTCCCCTTTCATAAGCGGGTGCAGCTCGCACTGTTAAAGGATCCATCACCCGATAGGCTGTTCCGAGAGCTGAAGCATGAAATCGACGCTTACCTGAAAAGGAGCGCATAAGGAGCGAAGCCATATGAACCTTCACGACAAGCTGGGCACAGACCTGGCGGCTATCAATCGACTGCTGCGTTCTGTCGTAGAAACCGACAGTGATCTTCCCCGCCCTTCAGTTGTCCGGGACAGCGTTCTGAAGCTGATCGACGCCGGAGGAAAAAGATTGCGGCCTCTTATGGTCATAGTCGGGAGCCGTTATGGCAAGGAAATGAACGACTCCCTGGTCCTGCGCACAGCCGTCATGCTGGAGTATCTCCATATGGCTTCTCTCGTTCACGATGACATCATCGATCAGTCGGACATGCGCCGCGGTGAACCAACGCTTCATGCCGCAACGGATATCCGGACCGCCGTGCATGTCGGCAACTACATGATCGCCAGAGCAATGGAATGGGCTGCCGGCAAGCCGGAGCACACGCAGCCCGCGGAGGCTCCGCTTCCGGAGCTTCGCGAGGAGGATGCTTATCGCCTTGCCGAGCTGGCTGCCATGGTCACCGAGCTGTGCATGGGAGAATACGATCAACTGCATAACCGCTTTAATTACGATATGACGCTGGAGCAGTACCTGAGCAAGACACGCTTCAAAACCGCTTTGTTCATGGCCCACTGCCTGAAGGCTGGTGCCGATGCTGCTCAAGCCGATCCGGATACCGCTCAGCTGCTCTTCGACTTTGGCGAATCGCTCGGCATGGCGTTCCAGATCCAGGATGATCTGCTTGATTTCACACACACTCGTGAAACCATTGGCAAGCCAGCGGGAGCCGACCTGCGGAGCGGCAATGTGACGCTGCCGGTCATCTTCGCATTGGAGGATCCTTCCCTCGCCCCGTCAATTCGCCAGCTCGATGCACATGCTTCTTCCGATGTGTTCGGCGAAGTCGTGTCGCGTATCGCAGGCAGTCCTGCCATCCCGAAATGCCGGGCCTTGGCCCGCCAGTACGGTGAGCAGGCATGCCGCATTATGGACCGGCTGCAGGGGCATCCGGCACAGGGCGACTTGAGGATATTGGCGGAATACTTTCTTCAATAACAAGGATACAACCACACATCTGAATCTTAACATCATTCTACAACAGGGATCGTTCACCTTGAACGCATCCCTGTTCGTCCGATTAGGAGGCTGATGATATGAACATGCGTGCACCGCGGAAGCCGCTATGGATTACAGCTGCTGCAATCCTGATCCTTCTGATTGTTGGTGCTTCCATCTGGGCTGTCCGCTCCTCTCAGCTCTCGTCCTCGAACGAGGGCGATGCTTCCGGGAATGTCGAGACGCTGGCTCTATTCTCACTGAAGGGCTGCGGAAGCTGTACCGATGCGCTGGAAGTGATGAAGCAAATTGAGGGGGAGTATCCGGACTACCGTTACGAATATTTCAGTATTATTGATGACACAGAAGCGGTGAATCGCTATGGCGTTACCGAGCATCCGAGCCTGATTTTTCTAACGGGGGACGATCGTGAACTGGGGAGAATCAATAAAAAATTCACACCCGAAGACGTGGCCAGCAAACTGGAGGAGATCCGCTCCGCAGGGGGAAGCCTGGAGGCACAGGCCGGACAGCCATCCAGCGGCAGGGTCTCAACAGGAGAAGGCGATGCAGCTGCTCCACAAGCGCCTGTTCAGCTGACCTTGTATGCACTGGACTCGGAGACCCATGCGTTTACACCGGTAACCCAGTATTTCCATAGCAAAACCAATGTTCGGTATCCAAAGGTCAGCGCACTGCGCATGCTCGCGGAATTATCCGACAAGCTCCCTGCCAGCCTGCACAGCGCTATCCCCGAGCAGGTGTCCTTTGTCGAAATTCGAAGCGATGGCTCCGAGACGATTGTGGAGCTATCCGAAGAGTTCAATGCTTTTGCCGGATCAGATGAGGGCACACGGGCAGAGCAGGCCATTGCGCTGACGCTGCATCATTTCGAGGACGTTGATGGCGTTCGGATCGTCACCAATAGCTACCGAAGCGATCTCATCGCCAGCCGCGGGCTGACCTCCCTGATCGGCGAGCGCAACGAGTTCGTTGCTGCCTCATCGGATGTATTGGAACGGATGACGCGTACGGAATTGTACAACGCTGCTATTCTGCACAGCGACGATCTCGAGTTCCTCCCCTGCTATTGCGGCTGCGGAGACGCAGGACATCACAGCAACAGAGACTGCTATTTCAGCCGGAGCGATGATGGAAGACTTACGCCAACGCTTCATGCAGAATTTTGCCAGGTCTGCCTGGACATAACGCATCAGTATCTGGACGCCAGAGATCAGGGCAACAGCTTGCCGGACATTCGGCGTGCCATTGAAGACACCTACAAAGGGGCCGTGCCAACCAACACACCAACTCCACTCGGTTAAAGTCGGAACTACACTGTGATCTGATCACCGGCCCAGGAACTGCTGGCGGAACTGCCAGCTGTGTCCATGGCCATCACAGATCACAGGCAACATACGGTTCAAACGGCCAAACTCGGTTGAGCAAGGCATCATGACCCTGCTATGCTGCTGGTATAAACAGAGGCTGTCCCGGAAAGGGACAGCCTCTTTATATCACGTTCATTGTACGTTATTCTTCCCTCTTATTCACTTGAAAGCGATCAGTCACCATTACCTCTTGCCCTTGCTCCGTGGCGATCACAACGCTCATATCCGACCGCTGGAGCAAGACCCGGGTCGGGTTAGCCATGGACACATACAGCTCGCCTTCCGCATTGGGCACAAAAAGCGTTTCGTCCTTTATCGCGCCTACCCTGACCTGCACGTTCTCCTCGGGGCCGAACACGACTGCTCCCTCGACGGCAATCGTATATCGCTCATCAGGATTAAGCCCGTCGGCGGTTACGATAATATCCGCCATACCGGCATCAAATACAAGTGTGGCACTGCCCGCCCCATCCTGAAACGGCAGCACCTGGATTTGCTGATGTTCTGCAACCTGAATCACCTTATCCTCGGTACTCTCCGGCTCAGTGCTCTCCTCTGCAACAGTACAGCCTGACATAAGAATGAAGCCAAACAAGAAAAGAAACGCATAGCGCAATCTGCTCACCTCACAAGGGCCAATTCCTCACCATCATCGTTGTCCTTAGTATAAGACAGTCTCCCTTGAGAATAAAGCTAAGCTACGCGGCAGGCATCCACAACCGCTTGAAGAACTCCCGGCGCTGCCAGCTAGAGCAGACCCAGCGCCGCGATCGGAAGCAGGAAGGAGCCGATGAACAAGGTGTCGGTCCGGCTCCAGGACAAGGCCCGCAGCAGCGTACGCTCCGCCCCCAGGCGGTATCCTCTCGCTTCCATCGAATCGGCTAGCCCAAGGGCGCGCCGGAAGGCCCCCGCGGTCACGGGCACAAGCAGGGCAATTGCCAGCCGGGCCTTCTCCGATAACGGCCTCCCCTGGAAGCTCAGTCCCCGGGACACCTGGGACTTCCACAGCCGCTCCGCTTCCTCAAATATCGTTGGGATAAAGCGCAGTGAGATCGACAGCATCAGCACCAGCCGATCTGTCGGCACCCGGATCGCCTTCAGCGGACGCAGCAGGAAGCCCAGCCCTTCCGCCAGCCGGTCCGGCACCGTGGTGAACGTCAGCAGTGCAGCGAACATCACGAACAGCAGCATGCGCGAAGCGGACACGACGCCTTTCTCCAGTCCGCCGGCATACAGCTTGAATGCCCCCACATCCAGCAGCTGAGTCCCCCCAGCCCCGTAGAACAGATGGAATAGAAAGATAAACACCAGCAGAAACATCAGCGGCTTCACCGCCCTGATGAAGTAACGGAGCGGTATTCCCGATCCCTTCATGACCGCCAGAGTAAACAGCAGCAGCGCCACCACCCCTGCGTAGTTATTCACCATAAACACCGCGGTCATGAACAGCAGCATAGCCACGGTCTTCGCCCGGGGGTCAAGACCGTGCACCCAAGAATTGCCCTCGATATATCTTCCGAAAATCATGCGCTGCTGCATGTCTGTTCTCCCCTTTCTCCAATCTGTCCGAGCAATTACGTGGTCACGCCGCGCTGCTCCAGCAGCTTCACACACCAATCCGCCATGTCCGAGGCGTCCAGCCCGATTTCCGACGGGTATGCCGCTGCGGGCTGTCTTTGTCCAGCATGGATCTGCATCCCGGAAGCACCGAATGTCGCTGCTATGACATCCGCCGTACGTTTTGCCCGTGGCGGCACGATCCCTCCAGCTTCAAGCGTATCCGGGGAGTCCAGAAGCTGCCGGACATCGCCCTGGAAGATCACGCCCCCATCCTTCAACACGACAAACTCGTCTGCATAAGCAGCCGCTTCTTCCAGCCGGTGCGTGACGATCAGAACCGTCTTGCCCTGCTCCGTGCACAGGCTCCGCAGCAGCTCCATCAGCTCCTGACGGCTCACCGGATCGAGCGATGCCGTCGGCTCATCTAGAGCAATCACATCGGGATCTGCCGCCAGGACAGCAGCCAGCGCAACTTTGCGCATCTGTCCGGAGCTTAGACGGAACGGGCTGCATGTCAGCAGCTTCTCATCCAGACCGACAGAGGCTGCTGCCTGCAGGGCAGCTTCCCTCGCTTCCGCCTCCGACATCCCGAAATTGAGCGGAGCGAACATCAGCTCCCTCTCCACCGTCTCCTCAAACAGCTGCTGCTCGGGGTATTGGAAGACGAGCCCTACACGCTGCCGAAGCTTCTGAATATTATGGTGATTGTCGTGCTTCACATCCCGCTCGCTCTTCTTGGATCTCTCCTGTCCATACGGCTGTCCTTGCAGCAGTCCTTGCTCTTGCTCTTTCTTTCTGCCGCCAGCCCCGCTTCGTCCCCATCTCCATTTCCGCCTTCCCGGGCGCTCGCCGCTTCCCGCGGCCTCGATCACGTAATCCATAATTTGAATCCGTCCCTTATCAGGCCGAATCAATCCGTTCATATGCTGAAGAAGGGTAGACTTTCCGGAGCCTGGAGCGCCGAGCACCGCTGTCATGCCCCCTGCCTTCAACACAACATCCAGTTCGTCCAGGCCGATGACGGGTGTCATCCCCCGGTCCCGGTAGCGATACGATACCCGTTCAAATGATATGCCCATAACGCCTCTGCCACCTCGCTTTCCGACAAGCAGTCACCGATCTCAATGCCCCTTTGCCTCAGTTCCCGGCTCAGAAGAAGCGGATAAGGCGGCTTCAGCCTGCACATTTGCAGCAGTTCATCCTGCCCTAGCAAATCGCGAGGGCTTCCGTCAGCAACAATCCCACCGTCATGAATCACCAGCATGCGGTCTGCCTGCGCCATCTCCTCCACGTCATGGGTAACGGAGATCAGCGTATAAGCGCCGGATGCTCTCATCTCCTGCATAATTCCGAGCAATTCCTGCTTCGACCGCTCATCGAGCATGGAAGTGCCCTCGTCCACAATGACAATTCGAGGCTCCATCGCAAGCACGGCGGCCAGTGCCGCTCGCTGCTTCTGCCCGCCTGACAGGGTGGCCGGATGCCTGCGCAGCAAGTGCTTGATCCCAAGGCGCTCCGCATAACGCTCAAGCCGCTCCTGCATTTCCTCCCGCCGCAGACACAGATTCTCCAGGCCAAAAGCAATATCATCCTCCACCGTTAACCCGACGAACTGATCATCGGGATTCGCGAACACCATACCCACCCGTCTGCGAATCTCCGGGCAAGTATGGGGCGTCAGCTTCAGGCCGTCGATCACAATCCGCCCCTCGCTATGCGGGAGCAGGCCGTTCATGAGCCGGACAAGCGTCGATTTCCCCGATCCGTTCCGGCCGGCGATACACACCCATTGCCCTTCCGGTATCGTAAGCGACAGATCAGACAGCACCCGATCTTCGCCGCGCCGGCACTCCACATGCTCCATCCTGACAGCCACTCTTGATGCATTACATGAATCTGCGCCTGCCTTCAGCTCCCTGACCATGACAGCTCCTCCTTCGCTTCAACTTTCCGTCTGAAAAACGCCTCCGTGATCGATCCGCGCGAGCGAGCTGATGAGATGCC